>JAAZVL010000005.1 GCA_018623515.1 Marinobacter sp. | reverse complement strand
GGGTTGGGGCTGACTACATTGTAGGGGCCTTGCGCGGTTGTTGTATCGACCATCCAGATCAGCGCGCTCACGACGTCCGTTCGATGTACCCAGGGCATGTATTGTTCACCACTTCCCAGCCGGCCTCCCAGTCCGAGTCTGAAGGGCAGTAGCATTCTTTGCAGGAAACCACCGCCCGGGCCGGCGACCACGCCGGTCCTGGACAGGCAGACACGAGTGTTCTCGCCAGCAAGTGCCATGGCCGCCTTTTCCCAGTCGTTGCAAAGCCGGTGGGTGAATTCATCCCGGGGAGGGGTGTCTTCGGTAACGGGCGCCGCACCCTGATCCCCATAAAAACCGACAGCCGAACCGGAGACCAGGACTTCCGGCGACTTATCCCAGGTTCTGATCACATCAACAAGCTCTTCGGTCAGACGGATCCGACTATCCCTCAAGGCCTGTTTGCGGCTGGCAGACCAGCGTTTGTCGGCGATGCCTTCCCCGGCCAGGTTTATCACCGCATCGAAACCCGGGTCGGAACGCAATGAATCCAGGCTCCTCACCGTCTGGACCCGACCGCATATCGCCTTGACGCTTTCGGCCGGTTGACGACTGAACACAGAAAGCTGGTCGCCCCGTTCGATCAGTCGGGGACAGAGTTCCTTGCCGATAAAGCCGGTACCGCCGGTAATGAGAATCCGTTTTGCCATACCTTTGCCTCCTTAACCCGTGCCTCCGTCCAGATCCCCGATCAGGACGCGGAAGTTCCGGCCTGATCCAGCTGCAGGGTTACGACATCCCTGATGGCCTGGCCAAGCACCGGATTCTCACCGATGGGTGGCGCAAGATGGATTTTTACGTCATGGTTTTTCTCTAGATCCGCGATCATTGCCGGGACATCCTTTCTCAGGTGTCTGCCAGCAGCCAGGAACAGGGGAACGACCGTATACTCGGTGATGTTCTCGGTGAGGCCTTCAGCAATGGTTTCCTCCAGAGAGGGTGATGCCAGCTCCATGTAGGCAATACGAGAGCCCGAGACGGTCTGAAGGGTCGGCGCTGCGAGCTGTTCGAAGGTTTCACACCAGCGCTTGTCGCTGCTTCCGTGGGCCAAAAGAACAATGCGGTGGTTGCTGGTCATTCGTGCTCCTGGATAATCAGTTAGGGGAAACCCTTCGTAATCCTGCACAATTGTGCGCCTTTTAAGCGATTCAAGTCCAAGATATCAGGGTGTGGGTTAATGTTCGATTGGAAAGAGATTCTGGATTTCTGGTTCGGAGAGCTCGACGAACAAGGGCTTCCAGACCGTTTTCACCGCAACCGCTGGTTCAGGTCGGATCGGAAGTTTGATCAGGAATTGCGCCGCCGCTTTCTTTCCATGGTGCTCTTTGCTTCGGAGCAGGGTCTTGACCACTGGCGTGCAAAGCCGGGCGGAGCGCTGGCCGAAATCATCCTGCTGGACCAGTTCTCCAGGAATATCTTTCGGGGTGGTGCGCTCGCCTTCGAGCAGGATGCCCTGGCACGGAAACTGTGCCGAAAGGCCATGCACAAGGGGCTGGACATGGCGCTCGTTCCGGTCCATCGCGCTTTCCTCTACATGCCATTGCAGCACTCCGAGCGTCTCGAAGACCAGGACCTCTCGGTAGAGTGTTACGGCCAGCTCGCGGCGACGACCAGCGGCATTCTCGGGGATTTCATGGCGAGCTTCCTCGAGTCTGCGGAGGAGCACCGGGCCATCATCCGGAAGTTCCGGCGTTTTCCCCACAGGAATCGTGCGCTCGGCCGAACGTCGACTCCCGAAGAACAAGACTATCTCGCAGGCGGGAAGTCTTTCGGGCAGTGATTATCGGGTCGTGTCCTTACTGTATTTGTTACCGTTTTGTATAAAAAGCGTACGATCAGACCGGTTTCTCATTTGGTCCTGATAGAATGAGCCAAAATTCAGGTAATCCGGCTCTTGACGACTGATCCGGATTTGACCCTCATTTCTAACGGTGAATGAAGATGCTGAAACGCAGCCGGCGTATTGCTTTGTCTCTGTGTTTGCCACTGTTGGCCCTTGTGAGTCTCAAGGCTCATTCCGAGACTCTTGATGACAGCCTGCTTGAGCGAATGTCCCAGTCCGCGCCCCGCCTTGATCCCCAGGTGCTCTCCATGGCAGTCAGCGCGTCGCGGTGCGCGGTCGGGAACGGAGTGGCGCTGCCCGAACGCCTTGCTGTCATCGACTTTTCCCTGCCTTCGAGTGAGGAGAGGATGTGGATTTTCGATGTCCATACCGGTGAGCTTGTACTCAGGGATCTGGTGGCTCATGGCCGCAAATCCGGCAACTTCCGCTCCACGGCGTTCTCCAATGTCGAGGGCAGCAATATGTCCAGTATCGGCCTGTTCCGTGCCAGCGAATCCTACTATGGCAAACACGGCTACTCTTTGCGCCTGGATGGCCTGGAGCCCGGGGTGAACGATCTGGCCCGTCAGCGTGCCATTGTCATTCATGGAGCCGATTATGTGAGTGACAGCTGGGTGGATCAGTACGGCCGTATCGGTCGGAGCCTGGGGTGTCCGGCCGTGGATAACCAGATCGTTGAAGAGGTGGTCGACAATCTCAAGGGCGGTCAGCTGGTCTTCAAGTACTATCCCGATCAGGATTGGTTGCAGAGTTCGAGTTTCCTGCATTGCGATGATACCCAGATGGCTGCCGCGGCCGGTAACGAGGCAGGCCAGAGCTAAGGGTCTGCCTGAAAATTCAACGAATTGCGCGGTGTTTGAGCAATAGTGCCAGTGCTGTAAAAAAGTTGAAAAAAGAGGTTGACGGCCGGAGCCTGATCCGTAGAATACGCCCCCGTTGACGGCAATAACCGTTCAGCACTGCGGGAATAGCTCAGTTGGTAGAGCACAACCTTGCCAAGGTTGGGGTCGCGAGTTCGAATCTCGTTTCCCGCTCCAGATTCCGAAACCCGGCTTTGAAAAAAGCCGGGTTTCTTTGTTTCAGGGCACTGGTCAGTCGCAGCGCCCGAACCTTCTCTCGGTTATACTTGGCGGCCATACCCAATTCTTCTCAGGACAGGAGGCCGCAGCATGCAAATCCATTCACTTTATATCTATCCCGTGAAATCACTGGCCGGCATCCAGGTTGACTCATTTGATATGGATGACTTCGGTCCCGAGGGGGATCGGCGGTGGATGATCGTGGATGAGGAGCGTCGTTTCGTTACCCAGCGCAGTTATCCGCAGTTGGCACGGATCAAGGCCCGGTTTTCAGGGGGGGATGTCGAAGTGGACATTCCGGGGGAGGGCGTTTTCAAACTCTCACCAACCAATGAGACCTTCCCCGTGCTGGTCTGGCGCGACTGGGTGAAAGCCCGGCTGGGAGAATGCGGGGCCAACGATGCACTTTCCCGCTTCTGCGGCGAGTCGTTCCGGTTTGTCTACATGCCGGACGAGACTTTCCGCCGGGTAGACGAAGAGAGGGTGGGTGAATACCGCCGGGTTGGTTTCGCGGACGGCTTTCCGTTCCTGATAACGAACCTTTCATCGCTGGACGAGCTGAACACTCGGCTGGAAAGATCGGTGACAATGCGCCGCTTCCGTCCGAATATTGTCATTGAAGGCGCGGAACCCTGGGCCGAGGATGACTGGCGTGAACTGCAGATCGGCGCCCGGCAATTCCGGCTGGTAAAGCCCTGTTCCCGCTGTATCATGACCACCGTTGATCCGGACCGGGGCGTGAAAGATTCTTCCGTCCAGCCACTTCGCACACTCTCAGGTTACCGACGTACCGCCGAAGGCGTGATCTTCGGCATGAATGCCATCCATGATCAGCCTGGTCGTATTCGTGTCGGTGACCCTGTCAGCATTATCAAAACGGAGAATCCCTGAACGTGCCTTTGTTAACTCTGGATTCGGTTTCCCTTGCCTATGGCATGCACCCGCTGCTCGATCATGCCTCTCTGGTAATCGACGCCGGTGAGCGCGTATGCCTGCTGGGTCGGAACGGGGAGGGCAAGTCCACTCTGCTCAAAATCGTCAATGGCGAGGTCACGCCGGACGGTGGAACCGTGCGCCTGGACGATGGCGCGGTCCTTGCGGTGCTGCCCCAGAACCTGCCTACCGACGACACCCGCACCGCCTACGATGTGGTGTCCGGGGCGTTCCCGGAAACCGGGGAGTTGCTGGCGGAATTTCACCGGCTCTCTCAGCAGGCCGATGACGTCAGTCTGGAAAAAATGACAAAAGTGCAGGGCCGTATCGAGGCCCTGGACGGCTGGCGGCTGGACCAGAAGGTCACCACCATTCTCGGGCAATACGGCATCGACCCCGACCGTCGCCTGAACACCCTCTCCGGTGGCTGGCAGCGTCGGGTGCTTCTGGCACGAGCTCTTGTTTCCGAGCCGGATATCCTGCTTCTGGACGAACCGACGAACCATCTGGATGTGCCGGCCATCGCCTGGCTCGAGGAAGCCCTGTCCCAGTTCCGTGGCGCCATGCTGTTTGTCAGTCATGACCGTGCATTTATCCGCCGCATGGCCACCCGGATCGTCGAACTGGATCGCGGCAAGCTGGTCAGCTTTGCGGCCACCTACGATCGCTACCTGGAGCTCAAGGAAAAGGCTCTGGAGGAAGAGGAGCGCCAGAACGCGCTCTTCGACAAGCGGCTCAAACAGGAAGAAGCCTGGATTCGCCAGGGTATCAAGGCTCGGCGGACCCGCAATATGGGCCGGGTGCGGGCACTCAAGGCCATGCGCGAAGAGCACCGACAGCGTCGGGTCCGGGGTGGAACCGCGAGCTTTGCCGTGGAGGAGGCTGACCGCTCCGGCAAGCTGGTGGTGGAGGCCCAGGGCGCCGGCTTCGCCTATCCCGATGGCACCCAGGTAATCCGTGACATGGAGCTGACCGTTCTTCGCGGTGACAAGATCGGCCTGGTGGGTGAAAACGGTACAGGCAAGACCACCCTGGTGCGTCTGCTCCTTGGGGACCTGAAACCCACCGATGGAACCATCCGGCTTGGCACCAATCTGGAGGTGGCCTATTTCGATCAGTTGAGGGGTGAGCTCGATCTGGAGCGAAACGCCCTGGATAACCTGTCCGAGGGCCGGGAGTTCATCGAAATCAACGGCCAGAGCAAGCACGTGCTGGGTTATCTGCAGGAATTCCTGTTTACCCCGGAGCGGGCAAGGTCTCCGGTTCGGGTGTTCTCCGGTGGCGAGCGGGCCCGTCTGTTGCTAGCCAAGCTGTTCAGCAAACCGGCGAATATCCTGGTGCTGGATGAGCCCACCAATGACCTTGATGTGGAGACCCTCGAGTTGCTGGAAGAGCAACTGTCGGAGTTCAGGGGCACCGTTATCGTGATCAGTCACGACCGTGAATTCCTGGATAACGTTGTGACCGAGACCATCTTCCTGGATGGCACCGGCAGGGTTCGGGAATACGTGGGCGGCTATTCCGACTGGCGCCGCCAGGGTGGGCGGTTCCCCTCCGAGCAGGGCGGTAACCGACCGGACAAGCAGGATAAGCAAGCAAAGTCCGCAGAGCCGGCCCGTAAGGAGGCCGATAAGGGGGCAGCTTCCTCTGGCAAGGCATCAGCCGGGGCCAAACCCGCCAAGCTCAGTTACAAGCTGAAGCTGGAGCTCGAACAGCTTCCTGCCAGGATTGAGGCGCTCGAACAGGAAGTGGCAGAACTGCAGGACACTATTTCAGCACCAGAATTTTATTCGGGGCCAGCTGATGAGGTTGCAGCTACCCTGCAAAAACTGACAGACGCAGAGCAAAGTCTGGAACAGACCATCGAGCGCTGGATGGAGCTGGAGGAGCAGGCGGGTCAGTAAGCAGGGAAGAGGGCGGCCGGGTGTTCAGGTCGCCCTCCCATATCAGGCTTCCGGCGATCAGTGGATCCGTACCGCCAGAACGTCGCATTCGGTGCCATGCAGAACACCGTTGGCGGTAGATCCAAGCAGCAGCTGGAAGCCCTTGCGGCCGTGGCTGCCGACAATCACCAGGTCCACGTCCTGTTCTTTGGCCAGCCGATGGATCTCCGACTCCGGCCGACCCACGGTTACGACCTGATTCTGCTTTGCCACGCCGTATTCATCCCCATATTTGCCCAGCTGCTCCTTGGCAGCCTTGTCCAGCTGATCCTGGAGCTCGGTCAGGTCCATGGGAATGTCGCCGCCATAGGCATAGCCCACCGGTTCAACAACATGTACGAGCATCAGTTCGGCACCGTGGGCGCTACTGATGGCCTTTGCCTTGTTCAGTACCTGCGGGGCTTCTTCCGTCAGGTCAATGGCAACAAGCATTTTCTTGTAGGCGGACATCGCATCACTCCTTCGCATCGGGCTTACATAGGAAATAGTAGTCCAAATCTATCCGAAAGAGTGTAGCGGGAAACTGACAGGTATCAATACGAAGGCAGGAAAAAATGAGGTCTGACGGGGAATTACACCCCGCCAGGGGTCAATGGCGGTTCACGAAGCAGTGGTTTTCAGCAGGTCGATCGTGCTGGCGAGGCTGTTGAGAATGCCCTTTGAATAACGGTCAATTACAAAACCCACATTATTCTCGTTGTAGTTGATGTAGGAGCCCCGGATGAACTGCCATTTCGAGCTGATGTCGTCCAGCAGGGTCTTGAGCTCGCCCTCGGCGGGGCCCTGCGTGACCGTTGCCAGTAACTCGTCAAACTCCCGGGCTTGTTCGTCGAGGGAGGTTTCGGTGTCCGAGCCCTGAAAGGTCTGGGTGACCGCAGAGTTGGATCGAACAGAGTATTTGGCCATCATCTGGGCCATTTTCACTGCTGCCATCCGGGCGGCCTCAACCCGATCGTTGGTGTCGGTTTCATTGCTGTCCCGGGCAACAATGTACAGCTCGGTGGCCATGTTGTTCATAGTCAGGGCCTGGTTCGCCATGTCGGAGACCAGGCGGAGGTCCGGGTAGCCACGATTGCGCACATCGTTGATGTTGTCCCGCATCAGCGCCTTGAACTTGTCAAACTCCTGGTTGAGAGACTCGAGCTGATCTTCGGAGAGCACGCCGGCGGTGCTCTGGCTGAGGCTGTTCATGGCATCGTTGGCAGAGTTGATGCCCACCACAATTTCGTTCAGGGTGTCCGTAGCCCCGGTCCCACTAAAGCGATAGTAGGCATCCAGAGCCATGTAGTTACTGATCCGGAAGTCGTGCAGGTCGGACAGGAAGCTGCCGGAGGTTTCCTGGGCCTTCGCGCCCAGGGACGCAATCGCTAGCGCGATCAGGCCGATAGCAAGGGATACAAATCGCAGGCGGGCGTCTTTCATCGGATGACTCTCCGTAATTCTGTGTTGTTATTCTCGACCAAAGTCGTACTTCGAAGGTAAATTAACTGTACCGGCCAATCAAGCGCTTTTGCCGGCAACGGAGGCCGCAATTGTGAATTACTTTAAAATCGGTGTGATGGTGATCACCTTATCGGGAAGATTGCGGTTATCTCCTTGATATACAACAAATCGGATGTTCTCTCCTTTGGCTGCCTCCGTCCTGTCGGAGACTTTTGCACGCCTTCAGCAAGAAACAAATTGACAAACGCTCGGTTTTTTTTCATCGTGTGCCCTCACGATTCAAACGACTGTATGAATTTTTGGATCGGAAGATCGGGCAGTGACCGAAATCTCGCTGCACGGGCGGCCGCTGGGACGGATAAGTTCAGGCGGCTGTCAGCAGTTCCAAACACAGACTGGAGATCAGTTGATGATTTACGAAGGTAAAGCCATCACGGTTAAAGAGATCGAAGGCGGGATCGCTCAGTTGAACTTTGACTTGCAGGGCGAGTCAGTCAACAAGTTCAACCGTCTCACCATTGAAGAGCTTGGTGCCGCAGCAGAAGCACTCAAGTCCCAGAAGAATCTGAAGGGTCTGGTCGTCACCAGCTCTAAGGACAGCTTCATCGTCGGTGCGGATATCACCGAGTTTACCGAGCTGTTCGCAGGTTCCGAAGAAGACCTCGTAGCCAACAACCTGAAGGCCAACGAGGTGTTCAACGCCATTGAAGACCTGCCGGTACCGACCGTTACCGCCATCAACGGTATCGCGCTGGGTGGTGGTTTCGAGATGTGCCTGGCGACCGACTACCGGGTTATGGCCCCCAAGGCCAAGGTAGGTCTGCCGGAAGTGAAGCTGGGTATCTTCCCGGGCTTCGGCGGTACTGTTCGCCTGTCCCGTCTGGTTGGTGTGGACAATGCCGTTGAGTGGATTGCCGGCGGCACCGAGAACCGTGCGGACGCTGCACTGAAGACCGGTGCCGTAGATGCCGTCGTTGAAGCTGACAAGCTGGTCGACGCCGCTGTTGCCATCATCAATCAGTGCAACGAAGGCAAGCTGGATCACATGGCTCGCCGCGAAGAGAAGAAGGGCAAGATCAAGCTCAACGCCATGGAAAGCATGATGGCGTTCGAGATCTCCAAGGCGTTCGTGGCCGGCAAAGCTGGCAAGAACTATCCGGCGCCGGTGGAAGCCATCAAGACCATGCAGAAGCATGCCAGCCTGACCCGCGACAAGGCGATCGAAGTGGAAGCCAAGGGCTTCGCCAAGATGGCCAAGACCAACGTCGCTGCCTGTCTGGTCGGCCTGTTCCTGAACGACCAGGCCCTGAAGAAGAAAGCCAGTGCCTGGGAGAAAGAAGCCTCTGACGTGAACCTGGCCGCCGTACTGGGCGCCGGTATCATGGGGGGTGGTGTGGCATTCCAGTCCGCACTGAAAGGCACGCCGATCATCATGAAGGACATCAATCAGGACGGCATCAAGCTGGGCCTGAATGAGGCCAAGAAGCTGCTGTCCAAGCGTGTTGCCAAGGGCAAGATGAACGCTGACAAGATGGGCGATGTCCTGAACAACATCACGCCGACCCTGAACTACGGTGATTTTAAGAACGTAGACCTGGTTGTTGAAGCGGTTGTTGAGAATCCGAAGGTGAAAGATGCGGTTCTGCGCGAGACCGAAGACGCGGTTCGCGAGGACACCATCCTGACCTCCAATACCTCGACCATCTCCATCAACCTTCTGGCCAAGAACCTGAAGCGTCCGGAGAACTTCTGTGGCATGCACTTCTTCAACCCGGTGCACATGATGCCGCTGGTTGAGGTTATCCGTGGCGAGAAGACCAGTGATCGCGCCATCGCCACCACCGTCGCCTACGCCAAGGCCATGGGCAAGACTCCGATCGTGGTTAACGACTGCCCGGGCTTCCTGGTTAACCGTGTTCTGTTCCCGTACTTCGGTGGTTTTGCCGCGCTGGTGCGTGACGGCGCCGATTTCCAGAAGATCGACAAGGTCATGGAAAAGTTCGGCTGGCCCATGGGCCCGGCGTACCTGCTGGACGTTGTCGGCATGGATACTGCCAAGCACGCCAACGAAGTGATGGCCGAAGGTTTCCCCGAGCGCATGAAGGCCGACTTCAAGTCCGCCATCGATGTGATGTTCGAGAACGACCGTTACGGCCAGAAGAACGACAAGGGCTTCTACCGCTACGAAGAAGACAAGAAGGGCAAGCCGAAGAAGGTTGTCGACGAAGAAACCTACAAGCTTATCGAGCCTGTGGTTGATGGCAGCAAGGACTTCGACGAAGAAGAAATCATCGCACGCATGATGATTCCTCTGTGCCTGGAAACCGTTCGCTGCCTGGAAGACAACATTGTTGAAGACCCGGCCGATGCAGACATGGGCCTGATCTACGGTATCGGTTTCCCGCCGTTCCGTGGTGGTGCCCTGCGCTACATCGACGACATGGGCATCGACAAGTTCGTCGAACTGGCAGACAAGTACGCAGATCTCGGCCCTCTGTATGCGCCGACCGAGAAGCTGCGTGAAATGGCCAAGACTGGCAAGAAGTTCTTTGGCTAACCCTAACGAGATTTCCGAACGGAGAAAGATCTATGAGCCTTAATCCGAGAGACGTTGTCGTCGTCGATTGCGTGCGGACTCCGATGGGTCGTGCCAAAAACGGCTGTTTCCGCAACGTACGTGCCGAGACCCTGTCGGCAGCGCTGATTGAAGCACTGTTTGAGCGCAACCCGAAGCTCGACCCGAAAGAAGTGGAAGACGTGATCTGGGGCTGTGTAAACCAGACCAAGGAGCAGGGCTTCAACGTGGCCCGGCAGATTTCCCTGCTCACCCGTATCCCGCACGAGTCTGCGGCCCAGACTGTCAACCGTCTGTGCGGTTCCGCCATGAGCGCCATCCACACCGCTGCCCAGGCCATCATGACCGGTAACGGCGACGTGTTCATGGTTGGTGGTGTCGAGCACATGGGGCACGTACCCATGACCGAAGGCTTCGACCATAACCCGGCGGCCTCCAAGTATTCCGCGAAAGCGTCCAACATGATGGGTCTGACCGCGGAAATGCTGGCCAAAATGCACGGCATCACCCGTGAGCAGCAGGATGAGTTCGGTGCCCGTTCCCATCGCCTGGCCCATGAAGCGACCGTTGAAGGCCGCTTCAAGAATGAAATCGTGCCCATCGAAGGTCATGACGAGAACGGCTTCGTGAAGCTGATCGAGGAAGACGAGACCATTCGCCCGGAAACCACCGTTGAGTCTCTGTCTCAGCTGCGCCCGGCGTTTGATCCTAAGAACGGTACCGTAACCGCCGGTACGTCTTCCCAGCTGACCGATGGCGCTTCTGCCCTGGTGCTGATGTCCGCAGAGCGGGCCGAGGCCCTCGGTCTGACCCCGATTGCCAGGATCCGCAGCATGGCCGTGGCTGGCTGCGATCCCGCAATCATGGGCTACGGTCCGGTTCCGGCTACCAAGAAAGCACTGAAGCGTGCAGGCCTGAAAGTTGAAGATATCGACTTCTGGGAACTGAACGAAGCTTTCGCTGGCCAGTCCCTGCCGGTCCTGAAGGATCTGAAGCTGTTGGGCGTTATGGAAGAGAAGGTTAACCTGAACGGCGGCGCGATTGCCCTGGGCCATCCGCTGGGCTGCTCAGGCGCCCGTATCTCCACCACACTGCTGAATATCATGCAGGCCAAAGGCGGTAAGCTTGGTGTTTCCACCATGTGTATCGGTCTGGGCCAGGGTATAGCCACGGTGTGGGAGCGGGTCTGATTCCGCTTGCGGAACTGATCGCTCTGTGAACAGGAGGCCCGGCAACTGCCGGGCCTCGCTGTTTGTGCGGTGTGAAAAAAGGCCTGCAGAAAACAAAGAATGGGTTGTTTTGCCAATCTTGACCCTGTAAAACAGTGAGCCTATACAGAATGGCGGCTCGTGTGTGTTTTCTAGCCGCCTGATTTTACAGCGAGTTTACGGTTTGCTGAATATTTGACCGATTTGTCGCCAAGGAAACAGATCTCCGATATGGGTAAAAGTCTCGTAATTGTCGAGTCGCCAGCGAAAGCGAAGACCATCAACAAGTACCTGGGCTCGGACTACATCGTGAAGTCCAGTGTGGGGCACATCCGGGACCTGCCGGTAAGCGGCAGTGGCTCCCAGACTGACCCCAAGGAACGGGCGCGCCAGGCGGCCCTGACCCGCAAGATGAGTCCTGAAGAGAAGGCCGAGCACAAGAAGCGCAAGGCCCGTGAGCAGCTGGTGGCCCGCATGGGTGTCGACCCGGACCACGACTGGCAGGCGCGCTACGAGATCCTTCCCGGCAAGGAAAAGGTGGTCAGTGAACTCAAGCGCCTGGCCAAGTCCGCCGACCACATCTACCTGGCAACGGATTTGGACCGCGAAGGGGAGGCGATTGCCTGGCACTTACAGGAGACCATTGGCGGCGATTCCGATAAATACCGCCGGGTGGTCTTCAACGAGATCACCAAGCGCGCCATCCAGGAGGCGTTCAAGGATCCGGGGCATCTGGACACGAACCGGGTCAATGCACAGCAGGCACGCCGTTTCCTCGATCGGGTAGTGGGTTACATGGTGTCACCGCTGCTGTGGGCCAAGATTGCCCGCGGTCTGTCCGCCGGCCGGGTCCAGTCGGTGGCGGTACGCCTGATCGTCGAGCGGGAGCGGGAAATCCGCAAGTTCGTGCCGGAAGAGTTCTGGCAGTTGCACGCGGATCTGACGCCGGAGGGTGCGAAGGAGCCGGTGCGCTTCGAGGTGACCCGATACAACGATCAGCCCTACCGGCCGGTCAATGAGGCCCAGAGCAACGAACATGTTACGCGCCTGAAGGCGGGTAACTTCAAGGTCGCCAAGCGCGAAGACAAGCCGACCCGTTCGCGCCCGTCTGCACCCTTTATTACCTCGACCCTGCAGCAGGCGGCAAGTAACCGCATGGGCTTCAGCGTCAAGAAGACCATGATGCTGGCCCAGCGTCTCTACGAAGCCGGCTTCATCACCTACATGCGTACCGACTCCACCAACCTGAGCCAGGATGCCGTGGCCAGCTGTCGGGAGTTCGTCAAGAAGCAATTCGGTGACAGGTACCTGCCCGAGAATCCCCGGGTCTACGGCAGCAAAGAGGGCGCCCAGGAGGCTCACGAGGCAATTCGCCCCACCGAGGTGAGTCGTCGTCCTTCAGATATCACCGGCCTGGAAAAAGACGCTGAAAAGCTCTACGACCTGATCTGGCGTCAGTTCATCGCCTGCCAGATGGCCGATGCCGAGTTCCTGAGCACCTCCATCGTTGTCGCCAACGACGGCTATGAGCTCCGCACCCGTGGCCGGATCATCAAGTTTGACGGCTTCCTCAAGGCCGCGCCCCAGTCCAGCAAGAAAGACGAGGACGTGGCGCTGCCGGATATCCAGGTCAACGATGCCCTGGATCTGAAAAAGCTCGACCCGAGCCAGCATTTCACCAAGCCGGCGCCGCGCTATACCGAAGCGAGCCTGGTCAAGGAACTGGAAAAGCAGGGCATTGGCCGCCCGTCCACCTATGCCTCGATCATCTCCACCATCCAGGACCGTGGCTACGTGCGGCTGCAGAACCGGCGGTTCTACGCCGAGAAGATGGGTGAGATTGTCACCGAGCGGTTGTCCGAGTCCTTCCCGAACCTGATGGACTTCGATTTCACCGCCCGCATGGAAGACGAGCTGGATGAGATCGCGGAGGGCCACGAGGACTGGAAGAAAGTTCTCAATGATTTCTATAGCCGATTCCGTCAGCAGCTGGAATCTGCCGAAAAGTCCGAAGGTGGTATGCGTGCGAACACGCCCACCGAGACCGATATTCCGTGCCCGTCCTGCGGCCGTAACATGCAGATCCGCGTGGCCAGCACCGGCGTGTTCCTGGGTTGCTCCGGCTATTCACTGCCGCCCAAGGAACGCTGCAAGACCACCATCAACCTGATTCCGGGCGATGAGGTGGTCAGCGCCGATGAGGACGTGGAAGGCGAGGGCGAAACCCGCCTGCTGCGCAAGAAGCGCCGGTGTCCCAAGTGTGGCACCGCCATGGACAGCTACCTGATCGACGAGAAGCGCAAGCTGCACGTGTGCGGTAACAACCCTGACTGTTCCGGTTATGAGGTCGAGGAAGGTACGTTCCGCATCAAGGGCTACGACGGCCCGACCCTGGAGTGCGACAAGTGCGGCTCCGAGATGCAGCTCAAGACCGGCCGTTTCGGCAAATACTTCGGCTGCACCAATCCGGACTGCAAGAACACCCGCAAACTGCTCAAGAACGGCGAGCCGGCACCCCCCAAGATGGACCCGGTGCCCATGCCCGAGCTCCAGTGCCAGAAAGTGGATGACACGTATGTTCTGCGTGACGGTGCCTCCGGCCTGTTCCTGGCGGCCAGCAAGTTCCCTAAAAACCGGGAAACCCGCCCGCCGCTGGTGAAGGAAATCAAACCGCACCGCAAGGAAATCGACCCCAAGTACGATTACCTCATGGACGCCCCGGAAACCGATCCCGAAGGCAACCCCACGGTGATCCGCTACAGCCGGAAATCGAAAGAGCAGTACGTCATGTCCGAGAAGGATGGCAAGGCCACCGGCTGGTCCGCGTGGTACGTCAACGGCAAGTGGCAGCCGCGAGAGAAGGGCAAGTAAAGCCCCATACTCAGGGGGCTTACTCAGGGGTCTGATGAACTCTGTTCATCTGACCCCAAGTCCAAACTTCCAGCTCTCGACCCAAGACGGGGTCAGATGAAGGCTTTCATCAGACCCCAGTGCCAGCCCTTACTCTGGGGTCTGATGAACTCCGTTCATCTGACCCCTTCTTCATACCTACCCCGCACTCACCGAAACTTCCGCAACCTCTGAATCAACGAGGAAGTATCCCACCGACTGCCCCCCATCGCCTGTACATCCCCATAAAACTGATCCACCAGCGCCGTCACTGGCAAGGTCGCATTGATCTTGTTCGCTTCCTCCAGGCAAATCCCGAGGTCCTTCCGCATCCAGTCCACCGCAAACCCGTGGTTGAACTCGCCCTCGATCATCGTCCCGGAGCGGTTTTCCATCTGCCAGGACTGCGCTGCGCCCTTGGAGATCACATCCACCACCTTTGCCACATCCAGATTCGCCTGCTCGGCAAAATGCAGTGCCTCTGACAGCCCCTGCACCAGACCCGCGATGGCAATCTGGTTGACCATCTTGGTCTTCTGCCCGCTACCGGCGGGCCCCATCAGATTGACTGCCCGGCCGTAGTGGTCCATCACCGGCTTCGCCTTGGCAAAAGCCTCTTCCGGCCCGCCACACATAACGGTCAACTTGCCGTTCTCCGCCCCCTGCTGGCCGCCCGAAACCGGCGCATCGATAAAGGCCTGGTTCCGCTTCGCCGCGGCCGCCGCCAGACGCTCGGCCACACCCGCCGATGCGGTCGTATGATCAATCAGAATGGCGCCCTCGGGCGCATTGGCAATAATGCCGTCCTTGCCCTCAAACACCTCAACCAGATCCTTGTCAGCACCCACGCAGGTCATCACAAAATCCGCGCCTTTGACGGCTTCCGCAATCGTCTTGCAGGCGGTTCCCTGGTATTCGCTAGCCCATTGCTCGGCCTTGGTGGCCGTCCGGTTCCAGACACGGACTTCAAGGCCGGCTCTGGCCAGGTGCCCGGCCATGGGATAGCCCATTACCCCCAGGCCGATAAAGGTTGCAGTGGTTGCCATGTTTCGCCTCCTGTTCAGTTTTTTTCATTTTTGAGTTTGACTGAAGGTATCACAGAGCCAGGGCGTTGGGGGAAGGATCTGCCACTGGCTGGCTGGTGCCCGGCGTATTCCGGCAAATGGCAAAGGTATTTTGAGCAGGGTCTCAGTCTGACGAGTAGCTCGTGCATTGCCCTGTGCTTGCGTTACGTGCCGGTTTTTAACGCATTGGCCACGAACTTGGCCACATCCACCGTATCTACTTTTCTGCCAACCGATTGCCCATAGGTCCAGTCTGTAATCTGAAAAGTAATCTCCGAGCCAATTTCCAGATAAATCATTTAGGTAGGGTTTATTCCTGGAATTGACATGAGCTTTCCCAAGTGTACTAGACTGTAGTAAGGACACCGACTGAGGGGAGGGCTCGTCATGGCCATCGGTTCTGATCCATTCGGTTTTGGGGGGGGCGCGGGTGCGGGCGGCCCAGATCTTTCCAGGGCAATGGCCAATCTTGCCGAGCCTTTCAATTCCGTGAGCGCCCTGCCTCTCAATGACCTGCTCACTCGTATTGGCGATGCGCGAGTAGTGCTTCTAGGAGAGGCTTCCCACGGTACAGCAGAATTTTACCTCGCCCGCCAAAGCATCACTCGCGCCCTGATCGAGAGGAAGGGGTTTTCCTTTGTGGCCATTGAAGGGGACTGGCCGGACGCGGCCCGTGTGGATCATTATGTCCGCCACGCCGAGTACCCGCCCTCGGAATGGACTGCCTTTTCCCGTTTCCCCACCTGGATGTGGCGCAATGAGGAGGTGCGGGGCTTTGTCGACTGGTTGCATGAGCACAACAGCGAGCGCCCTGCGCACGAGCGGGTCGCTTTTCATGGCTTGGATCTATACAGCCTTTACAGCTCGATCCGCGCGGTCCTTGAGTACCTTGAGGAGGTGGACCCGGACCTCGCGATCCATGCTCGCCAGCGCTATGAGTGCCTGGCGCCGTTCGAAGATGAACCGGCGACATACGCCAAAGCAGCCCTCAATCCGCACTACCAGACCTGTGAAAAGCCTGTCCTGGACATGCTCAACGAGTTGCTCAGCCGGCATCGCCGATATGCGGAGCACGATTCCGACCGTTTCCTGGATGCCGTGCAGAATGCCCGATTGGTGGCGGATGCCGAGGAATACTATCGCACCATGTATTACGGTTCCCACAGCGCCTGGAACCTGCGCGACACCCACATGTTCGAGACGCTGGAATCCCTCTTGGGGCACTACGGGGATGGCTGCAAGGCGGTGGTCTGGGCCCATAACAGCCATGTCGGCGACTCCGATGCGACGGACATGAGCCGGCGGGGCGAGTTCAATATCGGCAGACTGTGCAGGGCCAGTTTTGGCAAGGAACTCTATACCATCGGATTCGGCACCGATCATGGTACGGTGGCCGCGGCGTCAAACTGGGATGCGCCGATGGAAATCAAGCAGGTCAGGCCATCACTGGAGGGTAGTTTCGAGCGGTTGTGCCATCAGACCCGACTTCCGGGGTTTCTGCTTCCGTTTCAGAAGGCGCAGGGTGGGGTGCTTGAGGCATTATCGGAGCGGTTTCTGGAGCGGGCCATCGGGGTGATCTACCGGCCGGAAACGGAGCGGCAGAGTCATTATTTCCGGGCCTGTCTGCCGGAGCAGTTTGATGAATATATCTGGCTGGATGAGACCCGGGCGATCACTCCATTTGCTACGGGGGTATTGCCGGGGGTTCCGGATACCTATCCGTTCGGGCTGTAAGTTGGCAGTTGGAGCATAAAAAAGAGGCCGCTGGAATCAGCGGCCTCTCTCGTTCCGATCGGCAAGTCTCTGAAAGACTTACTTCTTCGGATAGTCCCGCTTTTCGGAACCGGTGTACAGCTGGCGCGGACGGCCGATGCGGTAGTTGCCGCTGACCATTTCGTTCCAGTGGGAGAACCAGCCAATGGTGCGGGCCATGGCGAAGATCACGGTGAACATGGAGGTCGGAATGCCGATCGCCTTCAGGATGATGCCGGAGTAGAAGTCGACGTTCGGGTAGAGCTTGCGCTCCACGAAGTACTCGTCCTCCAGGGCGATCTTTTCCAGACGCTGGGCGATCTTGAGCAGCGGATCGTTTTCCAGGCCCAGCTCCTTCAGAACTTCGTGTGCGGTCTCGCGCATGACCTTGGCGCGTGGGTCGAAGTTCTTGTAAACGCGGTGACCGAAGCCCATCAGACGGAACGGATCGTCTTTGTCCTTGGCCTTCTCGATAAACTTCTCGATGTTGGCTTCGTCGCCGATTTCGGCCAGCATGTCCAGTACCGCCTCGTTGGCGCCACCGTGAGCCGGACCCCACAGGGCGGCAATGCCGGAAGCGATACAGGCGTACGGGTTGGCGCCGGTGGAGCCGGCCAGACGCACGGTAGATGTAGACGCGTTCTGCTCGTGGTCCGCGTGCAGGATGAAAATCTTGTCCATGGCCTTGGCCAGAACCGGGTTCGGCTTGTATTCCTCACAGGGAACGCCAAACATCATCTGCAGGAAGTTCTCGGAGTAGGACAGGTCGTTCCGCGGATACATGAACGGCTGACCCAGGCTGTACTTGTAACACCAGGCGGCGATGGTCGGCATCTTGGCGATCAGGCGGTGCGCGGTGATCTGGCGCTGGGTCTCGTCGGTGACGTCCATCTGGTCGTGGTAGAACGCGGACAGTGCGCCGACAACGCCGCACATGATGGCCATCGGATGCGCGTCACGGCGGAAGCCGTTGAAGAAGTTGCGCATCTGGTCGTGCAGCATGGTGTGGTTCTTGATGGTGTCGTGGAAGCGCTTGTTCTCTTCCTCGGACGGCAGTTCACCGTTCAGCAGCAGGTAGCAGACTTCCAGGTAGTCCGAGTACTCCGCAAGCTGGTCAATAGGGTAGCCACGGTGCAGGAGAACGCCGTTCGCACCGTCTATATAGGTAATGGCTGATTCGCAGGCCGCTGTGGAAACAAATCCCGGGTCGTAGGTGAAAACGCCTTCCTGGACCAGGCCTCGTACGTCGATAACGTCAGGGCCGACGGTGCCGGAATAAATCGGTAGCTCAATGGACTTGTCCCCCACCGAGAGCGTGGCTTTCCTGTCGGTCATGGTGCTCTCCTATTTATCAGCTTTGGAAGCTTTATCTGCATGTGTCGATGCGCTAGAAGGCGCGTATTATCGCAAAACTGGCGGCAAAATATAGGGCGTCAGCTTTTTTTGTCAATGGAGGGTGCGGGAAAAAGGTCGAATTGGGCATTGATGTAAATCAGGGAAATCCCGAACAGAGCCTGATGCAATGCACAAACGGATTTGTCAATAATCCTTATAGCTGTCTTAACCCCCGTAATTAGGCGGTTCCGGAAGGGTATCCCGTTTGTAATTGTAAGGGTCACTCCTTATAATCCGTAGCCCGGAATCGGGGATGCACTTTCACGCAAGCTGCAGCATAGCAAGCTATCTGGATGGCATCCGCCCTCCTGAACCAATCGGTTAGCGGTTTCGTACCGTTCGGCCGAACCTTACATACCAACCATCCGCACGACGTCGGTTCGCCGGCTTCGCGGAACCAAGAGAGAGTGTGAGAGCGCTGTGAATAGCAAACGACCAGTAAATCTCGATCTCGGCAAGTTTCATTTTCCACTGCCAGCCATTACGTCCATATTGCACCGTATCAGCGGCATCATCATTTTTGTTGGTGTTGCGTTCCTGCTTTATGGGCTTCAGCTTTCCCTGTCCGGGGAAGAAGGGTTCAGTCGGGTAAGTGAACTGCTGGACAGCTTCCTTGCCAAGCTGATTACCTGGGGCATTTTGTCTGCTCTGCTTTACCACCTGGTTGCAGGTATCAAACATCTGTTCATGGATATGGGCATCGGTGAAGAGCTTGAGAGCGGTCGCCTCGCTGCGAAAGCTACGATCGTGGTTTCCGTCATTCTCATCGTTCTGGCAGGAGTCTGGGTATGGGCATGAACAGCGCAACGAATATTGGTCGTAACGGGATCCAGGACTGGATCATCCAGCGGGTCACCGCTTACGTATTAGCCCTTTACACACTGTTCCTCCTTGGCTTTTTTGTGACCACTGATGTCGATTATCAGTCCTGGTCCGCTCTTTTCGGTCAGGGATGGTTCAAAATCTTCACACTGCTGGCGCTGCTGTCCATTGCCGGGCACGCCTGGGTTGGCTTGTGGACCGTTTCCACCGACTACATCAAATCCGCGTTGCAGCGTTTCCTGTTCCAGACTGCCTGCGTACTCGTGATTTTCGTGTATGTGGTGTGGGGCATTCAGATTCTTTGGGGGCTTTAATCGATGGCTAACATCAAGACCATGTCTTTTGACGCGATTGTTATCGGTGGTGGCGGTGCCGGTATGCGAGCCGCCCTTCAGCTGACTGAATCCGGTATCAATACCGCGTGTATCACGAAAGTGTTTCCGACCCGGTCTCACACCGTGTCCGCCCAGGGTGGTATCACCTGCGCGATTGCAAGTGCCGATCCCAACGATGACTGGCGCTGGCACATGTATGACACCGTCAAGGGTTCCGACTATATCGGTGACCAGGACGCGATTGAGTACATGTGTTCTGTAGGTCCCCAGGCTGTTTTCGAGCTGGAGCACATGGGTCTGCCGTTCTCCCGTACCGAGCAGGGCCGCATCTACCAGCGTCCGTTCGGCGGTCAGTCCAAGGACTATGGTAAAGGAGGCCAGGCGGCCCGTACCTGTGCCGCTGCCGACCGTACCGGTCATGCTCTTTTGCACACCCTGTACCAGGCGAACCTGAAGGGCGGTACCACCTTCCTTAATGAGTGGTACGCCGTCGATCTGGTCAAGAATGCCAAGGATGAAGTCGTTGGTGTTGTTGCCATCGAGATCGAGACTGGTGAAGTCTGCTACATCAAGTCCAAGGCCACGGTTCTGGCTACCGGTGGTGCCGGCCGTATTTACGCTTCCACCACCAACGCCATGATCAACACCGGTGACGGTATTGGTATGGCCCTGCGTGCCGGCTTCCCGGTGCAGGATATGGAAATGTGGCAGTTCCACCCGACCGGTATCCACGGCGCCGGCACACTGGTGACCGAAGGTTGTCGGGGTGAGGGTGGTTACCTGATCAACTCCGAGGGTGAGCGTTTCATGGAGCGCTATGCTCCGAACGCGAAGGACCTGGCTGGCCGTGATGTTGTGGCCCGCTCCATGGTTCTGGAAATCCTGGAAGGTCGCGGCTGCGGTCCTGATAAGGATCACGTACTGCTGAAGCTGGATCACCTGGGTGAAGAGACCCTGAATCTGCGTCTGCCGGGCATCTGTGAGCTGTCCCGCACCTTTGCGCACGTGGATCCTGTGAAAGAGCCGATTCCGGTTGTTCCGACCTGTCACTATATGATGGGTGGTATTCCGACCAACGTTGGTGGCCAGGCCCTGACCCAGGACGAAAACGGCAACGACAAGCCGATTCCCGGTCTGTTTGCCTGTGGTGAAGCGGCCTGTGTATCCGTACACGGTGCTAACCGTCTGGGCGGTAACTCTCTGCTGGATCTGGTTGTATTCGGTCGTGCGGCTGGTCTGCACATCGAAGAGCAACTGCGCGGCGGCTTCGAAGTTGACGGCGCCAGTGAAGAAGACATCAAGCGTGCCATGGCGCGGCTTGAGCGTCTGAACAGCGCTTCTGAAGGTGAGGATGTGGCCCAGGTTCGTAAGGATCTGCAGAACTGCATGCAGTTGTACTTCGGTGTATTCCGAGACGGCGAGAGCATGGAGAAGGGTCTCAAGCTGCTCGAGGAAATCGGCGAGCGTGTTAAGAAGACCCGTTTGGGCGACACCAGCGATGCCTTCAATACCGCCCGCATCGAGGCGCTGGAGCTCGACAACCTGTACGAGGTGGCCTACGCGACAGCCAAGTCCGCCACCGAGCGTAAGGAAAGTCGTGGTGCCCACGCCCGTAACGACTTCACCGAGCGTGACGACGAGAATTGGCTCAAGCACTCCCTGTACTTCCCTCTGGACAAGCGGGTTGGCAAGCGTGACGTGAACTTTGCGCCGAAGACCGTACCGATGTTCGAGCCGAAGATCCGGACTTATTAAGGGGAGGATGTAGAGAATGTTGGTAAGCCTGTACCGTTACAATCCCGAGACTGACAACGCCCCCTATATGCAGGACGTTGAGGTGGAGATTCCCGCCGGTAAGGACCTGATGGTTCTTGACGTGCTGAATCTGGTGAAGGAAAAAGACCCGACCATGTCCTACCGTCGCTCCTGCCGTGAAGGTGTATGCGGCTCCGATGGTATGAACATGAACGGCAAGAACGGCCTGGCCTGTATCACCCCGGTTTCACAGGTGGTGAAGAACAACAAGCTGGTGCTGCGCCCGTTGCCGGGGCTGCCGGTCATTCGTGACCTGGTGGTCGACATGAGCCTGTTCTACAAGCAGTACGAAAAGGTCATGCCGTACCTCATCAACGACAAGCCCGCGCCCGCAATCGAGCGTCTGCAGTCTCCGGAAGACCGGGAGAAGCTGGACGGCCTGTACGAGTGTATTCTCTGTGCCTGCTGTTCCACCTCCTGCCCGTCCTTCTGGTGGAACCCGGACAAGTTCATCGGTCCGGCCGGCCTGCTGCAGGCCTACCGGTTCCTGGCGGACAGCCGCGACACCGCGCAGGCGGATCGACTGGCCAACCTGGACGATCCGTTCAGTGTGTTCCGCTGCCGGGGTATCATGAACTGTGTCAGCGTGTGCCCGAAGGGCCTGAACCCCACAAGGGCGATCGGCCATATCCGGAACCTCCTGCTGCAAAGGGCAACCTGATCAGCAGGATCCGGCACAGACGCTATACTGTTCTGACCAGGTTAGCACCCCCCGAAGGCCTCGCTATATGCGGGGCCTTCAACCAAAGGCTTATGGTCAAAAGTCTTAGTCGGGTGCACACTACGCATGCCGTGACGATAACTTAAAAGGTTTTCGCGGCTTTGCCGAGTATAAAAACCACTGGGGAATGGAAAACATCCGTGTCGCGTGTGGTGGTCAAAGTCATGCCGTAGTTACCCGTATTGACTGAGTTTTACCCCTGACCGACCATACCGGCTCCCCGCACCAGCCCAAGGTGAGCTATTCAAGATGCACGAAAGCATAATGGAGCAGTTGTGGCAGACTTCCCACCTGCAGGGTGGAAATCTTGCCTACGTTGAACAGCTTTTCGAAACCTACCTGACAGACCCCAACGCCGTTCCTGAAGAGTGGAGAAGCTACTTTGACAAGCTTCCCAGCGTTGACGGCTACCACGGCCGCGATATCGTCCACTCTTCCATCCGCGAACAGTTCGAGCATATCTCCAGAAACCAGCGTTTCCTGGCCGCCGGCGGCGTACCCGCCAGTGCCACATCTGACGCGGACAAGAAACAGATCCGCGTGCTCCAGATGATCAACGCTTTCCGTTTCCGCGGCCACCAGGAAGCGAAGCTCGACCCCCTCGGCGTATGGCAGCGTCCCCAGGTAGAAGACCTGGATCCCCGGTTCCATGAACTCGGCGAATCCGATCTTGATCTCGAGTTCCAGACCGGCTCCCTGAATTTCGGTTCCGAGACCATGAAGCTCTCGGACATCGTGGATGGGCTGCGTCAGACTTATTGCCAGAGTATCGGCGCGGAATACATGCACGTCGTCGATACCCGCGTGAAGCGTTGGTTCCAGCAGCGTATGGAGCCGGTCCGCTCACGTCCGGAATACGAAGCGACCACGCGCAAGCATATCCTTGAGCGTCTGACTGCGGCTGAGGGCCTTGAGAAGTACCTGGGCTCCCGCTATCCGGGCGTCAAGCGTTTTGGTCTTGAGGGCGGTGAGAGCCTGATTCCCTGCCTGGATGAACTGATCCAGCGCGCGGGTTCCTACGGTGCAAAGGAAATCGTGCTCGGCATGGCCCACCGTGGCCGCCTGAACGTTCTGGTGAACACACTCGGCAAAAACCCGAAAGAACTCTTTGACGAGTTTGAGGGCAAGAAACTGGCGGACTCCGGCTCCGGGGACGTCAAGTATCACCAGGGCTTCTCTTCCAACGTCATGACTTCGGGTGGTGAAGTTCACCTGGCCATGGCGTTCAACCCGTCTCACCTTGAAATCGTGTCTCCGGTGGTTGAGGGGTCGGTGCGTGCACGCCAGACCCGTCGTGGCGATACCGATGGCAGCCAGGTCGTACCCATCGTCATGCACGGTGATGCCGCCTTTGCTGGCCAGGGCGTGGTGATGGAAACCTTCCAGATGTCCCAGACCCGGGGCTATGGCGTTGGCGGTACCATCCACATCGTCATCAACAATCAGGTCGGCTTTACCACCAGCAAGCAGGAAGACGCCCGCTCCACCGAGTACTGCACCGATGTGGCCAAGATGGTCCAGGCACCGATCCTGCACGTGAACGCTGACGATCCCGAAGCGGTTATGTTTGTCACCCAGATGGCCATGGATTACCGCAACGAGTTCAAGGGCGACGTGGTCATCGATCTGGTTTGCTACCGTCGTCGTGGCCACAACGAGGCCGACGAGCCGGCCGCGACCCAGCCGCTCATGTACGAAAAGATCCGCAAGCTGAAGACCACCCGCGCCCTGTATGCGGATCAGTTGGTTGAGGCTGGTGTTATCTCCGAAGACGAAGCCAAGCAGATGGAGACCGAGTACCGCGACGCCCTGGACAACGGCGAGCACGTGGTGAAGTCTCTGGTCAAGGAGCCCAACACCGAATTGTACGTTGACTGGACCCCGTACCTTGGGCACGAGTGGACCGCCAAGTGCAAGACCAGTGTGAACCTGAAGACCATCCAGAAGCTGGGCAAGAAGCTGACCGCACTGCCGGAAGGTTTCAGTGTCCAGCGTCAGGTGTCCAAGATTGTCAACGACCGCGAAAAGATGACGGCAGGTGCTCTGGCCCTGAACTGGGGCTATGGCGAGATGATGGCCTACGCCACGCTGCTGAACGAAGGTCATCCGATTCGTCTGACCGGTCAGGACGTGGGCCGGGGTACCTTCTCTCACCGCCATGCGGTCCTGCATAACCAGAAAGACGGCTCGACTCATATTTCCCTGCAGAATCTGTCCGACGACCAGCCACAGTTCGAGATCTACGACTCGCTGCTGTCCGAAGAAGCCGTCATGGCATTCGAGTATGGCTACGCGACGACCACGCCGAACGCGTTGATCGTCTGGGAAGCCCAGTTCGGTGACTTCGCCAACGGTGCCCAGGTGGTGATCGATCAGTTTCTGACCAGTGGCGAGCACAAGTGGGGTCGTCTGTGTGGCTTGACGCTGCTGTTGCCACACGGTTACGAAGGACAGGGTCCGGAGCATAGCTCTGCTCGTCTGGAGCGCTTCCTGCAGCTGTGTGCGGAGCACAACATCCAGGTATGCGTGCCGACTACGCCGTCCCAGGTCTTCCATATGCTTCGTCGTCAGGTGAAGCGTCCGCTGCGCAAGCCGCTGGTGGCCATCACTCCGAAGAGTCTGCTCCGCCACAAGGAAGCGACCTCAGACCTGGACGACCTGACTTCAGGCACCTTCCAGACCGTACTGCCCGAGAAGGAGCCTTCAGATCCGAAGAAGGTCACCCGCCTGATCATGTGCAGCGGCAAGGTCTACTTTGATCTTCTGGAGAAGAAAAAGGCTGATGAGCGGGACGACGTTGCGATCGTCCGGATCGAACAGCTGTACCCGTTCCCGGGGGATGACCTCGACGAGCTGCTGAGCCAGTACACCAAGCTCAAGCACGTGGTCTGGTGTCAGGAAGAGCCGATGAACCAGGGAGCCTGGTACTGCAGCCAGCATCACATGCGCAATGCGCTGCAGCGCCTGAACCCCAAGCTGTACCTTCAGTATGCCGGTCGTGAGGCCTCAGCTGCTCCTGCCTGTGGACACATGTCTGTTCACATCGAAGAGCAGAAGAAGCTGGTTAACGACGCGTTTGAAATCTGACGAGCTACCGAACTAAGGATTTGTAATGTCAACTGAGATTAAAGCCCCCGTTTTCCCGGAGTCGGTCGCAGAGGGTACCGTCGCGACCTGGCACAAGCAGCCCGGCGAAGCCTGTTCCCGCGACGAGCTGATCGTCGATATCGAAACCGACAAGGTTGTCCTCGAAGTGGTTGCACCGGCTGACGGTGTGATCGAGGAAATCGTCAAGGGTGAAGGCGATACCGTCGAAAGCGGTGAAGTGATCGGCAAGTTCAAGGAAGGCGCAGCGGGTGAGTCCAAGCCTGCCGAAAGCAAGCCGGATGCCAAAGAGGAAGCTCCGAAGGAAGAGGCCAAGTCAGAGGCCGGTTCCCGCGAAGCTATCCTGAGCCCGGCCGCTCGCAAACTGGCCGAGGAAAACGATGTCGATCCGAATGCCGTTAAGGGCACCGGGAAAGATGGTCGTGTCACCAAGGAAGACGTTCAGGCTCACATCGACAGCAGCAAAGCCTCCGTTGGCGCCGCCAAGCCGGCCGCTGCGGCAGCTATGCCGGAAGTGAATGTGGCCCAGGGCGAGCGCCCCGAGAAGCGGGTTCCGATGACCCGTCTGCGTGCCAGCATCGCCAAGCGTCTGGTGGAGGCGCAGCAGACTGCGGCCATGCTGACCACCTTTAACGAAGTGAATATGAAGCCGATCATGGAGCTGCGCAAGCAGTACCAGGATAGCTTCGTGAAGCGCCACGGCATCAAGCTGGGCTTCATGTCCTTCTTCACCAAGGCGGCAACCGAAGCCCTGAAGCGTTTCCCGGCGGTTAACGCATCCATCGACGGCAACGATATGGTTTATCATGGCTACCAGGATATCGGTGTAGCCGTTTCCACCGATCGTGGTCTGGTGGTTCCGGTTCTGCGCGATACCGATGCCATGGGGCTGGCCGACATCGAGAAGAAGATTGTCGAGTACGGCACCAAGGCCAAAGAAGGCAAGCTGAGTATCGAGGAAATGACCGGTGGTACCTTCACCATTACCAATGGCGGTATCTTCGGCTCGCTGATCTCCACGCCGATCCTGAACCCGCCGCAGACCGCGATCCTGGGCATGCACAAGATCCAGGAACGCCCGATGGCGGTCAACGGCCAGGTTGAAATCCTGCCGATGATGTACCTGGCGCTGTCATACGATCATCGTATGATCGATGGTAAGGAAGCGGTGCAGTTCCTCGTCGCCATCAAGGAAATGCTTGAAGACCCGGCACGTATTCTGCTGGACGTGTGAACTGACACTTAACGAATCAGAGAACGGGATAAATTATGTCTGATAAGTACGACGTCATTGTCATCGGTGCCGGCCCAGGCGGTTATGTGGCAGCCATCAAAGCCGCTCAGCTCGGCCTGAAAACCGCTTGTGTCGAGTCCTGGACGTCCAAAGACGGCAAGAGCCAGGTAC
Source organism: Marinobacter sp. (assembly GCA_018623515.1). Taxonomy (GTDB): domain Bacteria; phylum Pseudomonadota; class Gammaproteobacteria; order Pseudomonadales; family Oleiphilaceae; genus Marinobacter. Next base: position 17,864 of record JAAZVL010000005.1, on the reverse strand, counting down.
TGGGTGGTACCTGTCTGAATGTGGGCTGTATTCCATCCAAGGCGCTGCTGGAGATTTCCCACAAGTACGAGGAAGCCAGCCACGACTACGAGATGCAGGGCATCATGGCGAAAGAAGTCTCCATGGACATCGCCAAGATGATGGAACGCAAATCCGGCATCGTGCAGCAGCTGACCGGCGGTATTGCCGGTCTGTTCAAGTCCAACGGTGTGACCTCCATCCACGGCCACGGCAAGCTGCTGGCCGGTCGTAAGGTGGAAGTGACCGACAAGGACGGCAAGACCAGGACCTACGAAGCCGACAACGTAATCATTGCCACCGGTTCCAAGCCGATCGAGATTCCGCCGGCTCCGTTCGACGGCGAGTACATCGTCGATTCCGAGGGCGCGCTGGAGTTCAGTGAAGTGCCCAAGCGCTTGGGTGTCATCGGTGCCGGTGTCATCGGCCTCGAGCTGGGCAGTGTCTGGGCACGTCTGGGTTCCGAAGTCACTATTCTGGAAGCCCAGGACACCTTCCTGCCGGCGGTTGACCAGCAGGTAGCGAAAGACGCCCTGAAGCAGTTCAAGAAGCAGGGTCTGAACATTGTCATGGGTGCGCGGATGACCGGCGCAGAAGTCAAGCGAAAGCTGATCAACGTCACCTATGAAGATTCCAAGGGCAAGCAGGAAGCCAAGTTCGACAAGCTGATCGTTGCGGTTGGCCGTCGTCCTTACACCGACAACCTGCTGGCCGAAGACGCCGGTGTCCAGATGGACGAGCGCGGTTTCATCTTCGTGGATGACAACTGCAAGACCGAAGCACCGGGTGTATGGGCAATCGGCGACGTGGTTCGCGGTCCGATGCTGGCCCACAAGGCGTCTGAAGAGGGCGTGATGGTTGCCGAGCGCATTGCCGGTCACAAGCCGCAGGTCAATTACGACTGCATTCCGAACGTGATTTACACCGCGCCGGAAGTGGCCTGGGTTGGCAAGACCGAAGAGCAGCTGAAGGCAGAAGGTGAAGAGTACAACGTCGGTACCTTCCCGTTTGCTGCCAACGGTCGCGCCATGGCAGCCAATGCAGCCAGTGGTCTGGTCAAGATCATTGCCGATGCCAGGACTGACCGCATCCTCGGTTTCCACGTGGTAGGCCCTCAGGCCTCCGAGATCGTGGCCCAGGGTGTGATTGCGATGGAGTTCGGCTCCAGTGCGGAAGATCTGGCCCTGACCTGTTTCGCGCACCCGACTCTGTCCGAGTCCGTGCACGAGGCGGCTCTGGCTGTTGCCGGCGGCGCGATCCATATCGCAAACCGTCGCAAGAAGAAGTAACGCAAACCAGGAATTCTTTAATTCGGGACATTTACTATGAATTTGCATGAATATCAGGGCAAGCAGCTGTTTGCTGAGTACGGCCTGCCCGTATCCAAGGGTATTGCCTGCGATACTCCCAAGGAAGCCGTAGCAGCGGCAGACGAAATCGGCGGTGACGGCTGGGTGGTCAAGGCCCAGGTTCACGCGGGTGGCCGTGGTAAGGCCGGCGGTGTAAAGCTGGTCAAGAGCAAAGAAGAAATCCGTGAGTTTGCCGAAAAATGGCTGGGCAAGAACCTGGTGACTTACCAGACCGACGAGAACGGTCAGCCGGTCAGCAAGATCCTGGTTGAGTCCCTGACCGATATCGCGGAAGAGCTGTACCTGGGCGCCGTAGTTGACCGTGGCACCCGTCGCATCGTCTTCATGGCATCCACCGAGGGTGGTGTCGAGATCGAGAAGGTTGCCGAAGAGACTCCGGAAAAGATCCTGAAAGCCGAGATCGACCCGCTGGTCGGTGCTCAGCCGTACCAGGGCCGTGAGCTGGCGTTCAAACTGGGTCTGGAAGGCAAGCAGATCGGCCAGTTCACCAAGATCTTCCTGGGCCTTGCCAAGCTGTTCGAAGATGCAGACCTGGCACTGGTAGAGATCAACCCGCTGGTTATCACTCCGGCCGGTGATCTGCACTGCCTGGACGCCAAGGTTGGTGTAGACGGTAACGCCCTGTACCGCCAGAAGAAAATCCACGAGATGCACGATCCCTCCCAGGAAGATCCCCGTGAAGCCGAAGCGGCCAAGTGGGAGCTGAACTACGTGGCCCTGGAAGGCAACATCGGTTGTATGGTTAACGGCGCCGGCCTGGCCATGGGAACCATGGACATCATCAAGCTGTCCGGTGGCCAGCCTGCCAACTTCCTGGACGTTGGTGGCGGCGCGACCAAAGAGCGCGTCTCCGAAGCGTTCAAGATCATCCTGTCTGACGACAACGTGAAAGCCGTACTGGTTAACATCTTTGGTGGTATCGTCCGCTGCGACATGATCGCAGAGGGCATCATCGGCGCTGTTAAGGAAGTCGGTGTAAAAGTTCCTGTGGTTGTTCGCCTTGAAGGTAATAACGCCGATCTGGGCACCAAGGTACTGGCCGAGAGTGGCCTGAACATCATTGCCGCCACCAGCCTGGCGGATGCTGCAGAGCAAGTCGTTAAAGCCGCAGGGGGTAAGTAATGAGCATCCTGATCAACAAAGACACCAAGGTAATCTGCCAGGGCTTTACCGGCTCCCAGGGTACCTTCCACTCCGAGCAGGCCATTGCCTATGGCACCAAGATGGTCGGCGGTGTAAGCCCCGGTAAGGGCGGCACCGAGCACCTGGGCCTGCCGGTATTCAACACCGTTCGTGACGCCGTTGAAGCGACCGGCGCGGAAGCCACCGTGATCTACGTGCCGGCTCCGTTCTGTAAGGATGCCATCATCGAGGCGGCAGACGCCGGCATCCAGCTGATTGTCTGCATCACCGAAGGCATCCCGACCATCGACATGCTGTACGCCAAAGAATACGTTGATCGTAAAGGCGTTCGCATGATTGGTCCGAACTGCCCGGGCGTGATCACTCCGGACGAGTGCAAGATCGGCATCATGCCGGGCCACATCCACAAGAAGGGCAAGGTCGGCATCGTATCCCGTTCCGGTACTCTGACTTACGAAGCGGTCAAGCAGACCACGGACTTCGGCTACGGCCAGTCCACCTGTGTGGGCATCGGCGGTGACCCGATTCCGGGTTCCAACTTCATCGATATCCTGAAGCTGCTGCAGGAAGACCCGGAAACCGAGGCCATCGTCATGATCGGTGAGATCGGTGGTACTGCCGAGGAAGAGGCGGCTGCGTTTATCAAAGAGAACGTAACCAAGCCGGTTGTTTCCTACATCGCAGGTGTGACTGCGCCTCCGGGCAAGCGTATGGGTCACGCCGGTGCGATCATCTCCGGTGGTAAGGGTACTGCAGACGAGAAGTTCGCTGCCCTGAACGACGCCGGCGTCAAGACCGTGCGCAGCCTGGCCGACATCGGCAAGGCCCTGAAGGAAGTGACTGGCTGGTAAGCCTTTCCTCCTGAAGGAAAAACCCCCGGCACCTGGCGGTGTTCGGGGGTTTTTTGTTTTTTGGTCTGTATCCTTAACGGCGAGGGGCTATCAGACTATAATGCCCGGTCAGCCTCTTTTGCCGAGGCGCACTATTTGCAACAGAAGGAGTTCGTGCTTTGAGTTCTGTAGATTCCCAGCAGCGGGTTTTGTCGGGCATGCGTCCGACCGGAAAGCTTCACCTTGGTCACTACCACGGTGTGCTGAAAAACTGGGTCAAACTCCAGCACGAGTATGAGTGCTTCTTCTTCATCGCCGACTGGCATGCGCTGACCACTCAGTACGACGATCCTTCGGGTATCGAGCAGAGCGTGTGGGATATGGTGATCGACTGGCTGGCCGCCGGTGTGAACCCGGGGTCCTCCACCATGTTCATCCAGTCCCAGGTGCCCGAGCACGCGGAACTGCACCTGCTGCTGTCCATGATCACGCCCCTGGGCTGGCTGGAGCGGATTCCCACCTTCAAGGACCAGCAGGAAAAACTGCGGGAGAAGGACCTGGCTACCTATGGTTTCCTCGGTTACCCCCTGCTGCAAAGCGCCGATATCCTGATCTACCGGGCCGGCAAGGTGCCGGTGGGCGCCGACCAGGTGTCCCACGTGGAGATCACCCGCGAGATTGCCCGCCGCTTCAACCACATCTATGGCCGGGAGCCGGGCTTCGAGGAGCAGGCAGAAGGCGCCATCGTCAAGATGGGCAAGAAGAACGCTAAGCTGTACCGGAACCTGAAGAAGCGGTACCAGGAAGAGGGCGATCTCGAGGCCCTGGAAACGGCCCGCGCACTGCTGAAAGAGCAGCAGAATATCTCTCTCGGCGACCGGGAGCGTCTGTACGGGTACATCGAAGGCGGCGGTAAGGTCATCCTGCCGGAGCCCCAGCCGCTTCTGACACCGGAATCGAAGATGCCGGGCCTGGACGGACAGAAGATGTCCAAGTCCTATAACAACTACATTGGCCTGCGTGAGGAGCCCGATGCGGTCGCTGACAAGATCCGCACCATGCAGACCGATCCCCAGCGCGTACGCCGCACCGATCCGGGAGAGCCGGAAAAGTGTCCGGTCTGGGCGCTGCACAAGATCTATTCCGACGCCGACACCCAGGAGTGGGTGCAGACTGGCTGCCGCAGTGCCGGCATCGGTTGCCTCGACTGCAAGAAGCCTCTGATCGACGCCATCGTTGAGGAGCAGCGCCCATTGCATGAGCGGGCCCGGGAATACGAGAACAACCCGGATCTGGTGCATTCCATCCTGCAGGAAGGCCGCGAGCATGCGCGGGATGCGGCCCGTGATACGCTGGAGGAAGTGCGGGCGGCCATGGGGTTGCATTACCGCTAACGATCAGCCGCTGATCCTTGTTTGATCAGCGTCATCCGAGGGAAGGCTATGACGGACGATACCAGCACCACGGTAGCGGAAGCGGAGCAGGTGCCTGATGAACAGGCGCCGTTGGCGTTGGTATCGGGTAAGCCGGTCGTTGACCTTCCCAAGGATCTCTACATTCCCCCCGACGCCCTTGCGGTGTTCCTGGAGGCCTTTGAAGGCCCGCTGGATCTGCTGCTGTACCTGATTCGCCGTCAGAACATGAATATCCTGGATATTGATGTCAGCGAGATCACCCGGCAGTACATGGATTACATCGGGGCAGTGGAGGCGATGCGGTTTGAATTGGCGGCGGAGTACCTGGTGATGGCCGCCACCCTGGCCGAGATCAAGTCCCGGATGTTGTTGCCTCGCCAGGAGTCCGAGGATGAGGAGGAAGTGGACCCCAGGGCGGAACTGATCCGGCGTCTGCAGCAGTACGAGCGGTTCAAGCAGGCGGCCGAGGATATCGACGAATTGCCCCGGATGGAGCGTGATACGTTCGGGGCGTCCGCAGCGCTGCCGAAGCTGCCGTCCAGCCAGCCCCATCCGGACGTGGATCTCCGTGAGCTGCTGCTGGCGATGCAGGGGGTATTGAAGCGTGCGGATCTGTTTACCAGCCACCACGTGGAAAAGGAAATCCTGTCGACCCGTGAACGGATGTCCCACATCCTTTCCGTGCTGCAGGACGACCGTTTCGTGTCCTTCGAGAGCCTGTTTACCCTCGAGGAAGGCAAGCTGGGCGTGGTGGTAACGTTCCTGGCGACCCTGGAGCTGGTCAAGGAGCAGTTGATCGAGGTTGTGCAGGCCGAGACCCTCGGGCCGATTCACGTCCGGGCCCGGGCAGCCAGCTGAGCGCCATCAAATCCAGAAAACCCAAGACACCGGATTCCGATCATGAATGAAGAACACCTGCTACGGATTCAGGCCATTGCCGAAGCAGCCTTGCTGGCGGCGGGCAAACCGCTGTCGCTGGAACAGCTGCGGGAATTGTTCACCGAGGAGGAGCGGCCGGCCAGGCAGGTGATGGAGCATGTCATGGTGCAGCTGGAGGCAGCGTGCGAAGGCAGAGGCTTCGAGTTGAAGAAGGTGGCCAGCGGCTATCGTTTGCAGGTTCGTGAGGAGTACGCGCCCTGGGTCGGGCGACTGTTCGAGGAGAAGCCCCAGCGCTACTCCCGGGCCTTGCTGGAGACCCTTGCCCTGATTGCCTACCGGCAACCGATCACCCGCGGCGAAATCGAGGATATCCGTGGTGTTACGGTAAGCAGCAATATTATTCGCACCCTGCTTGAGCGAGAGTGGGTGCGCGTTGTCGGCCACCGGGATGTGCCCGGTCGTCCGGCCATGTACGCCACGACCAAACAGTTTCTGGATTATTTCAACCTGACCGGCCTGGATCAGTTGCCGCCCCTGTCGGAAGTGCGGGATCTTGAGGAAATCGGTCGGGAAATCGAGAAGAACATGCAGGGGGAGATCGAGTTCGAATCCTCCGAATCCAGTCAGCAGACCATTCACTGACCACATACACGTCAGTCATTATCAAGGATTTAACCATGGCGTCAGATCGACCAGGCCAAGGCTCAGCAACACGTCAGGACAAAGCGAACCCGGATGCCCCGGAGCGGGTGCAGAAACTCCTGGCCCGGGCAGGCGTTGGTTCCCGACGGGAAATTGAAGGCTGGATGGAAGCGGGCCGGTTGACGGTCAACGGTCAGCCGGTAAGCCCTGGCCAGAAAGCCACCGCACAGGACCGCTTCGAGCTGGATGGCAAACGGCTGGACGTATCCGGTGCCGCCGAGGTGCTGCGCCGGGTACTGATCTACAACAAGCCGGAAGGCGAGGTGACTACCCGTAAGGATCCGGAAGGCCGGCCGACGGTGTTTGACCGGTTGCCGAGGCTGAAGGACCACCGCTGGTTGTCCATCGGCCGTCTGGATATCAACACCACGGGTCTGGTCCTGTTCACCACCGATGGCGAGTTGGCCAACCGGCTGATGCATCCGTCCAGCGAGATAGACCGCGAATACGCCGTGCGTATCTTCGGCGAGGTGGACGAGGCCATGATCGAGCGCCTGCTGGAAGGGGTGCTGCTGGAAGACGGTATGGCAAAGTTCACGGACATTACACCAGCTGGCGGCAGGGGCATGAACCAGTGGTTCCATGTGACCCTCATGGAAGGCCGGAAACGCGAGGTTCGCCGGCTCTGGGAATCCCAGGGCGTGAAGGTGAGCCGGCTCAAGCGGGTCCGTTACGGGCCGATCTTCCTGCCCAGTCGCCTGACCGTGGGCAAATGGGAGGAGCTGGATCAGAAGGCAGTGGATCTGCTGAGCCGGACTGTGGGGCTGGAGCCGGTGGAGATTCCGGCCAAGACCCCGGGCGAACAGGCCGCCCATGATCGCCGCCGACGCAAGGCGCCTTCCCGGCCAGGCAAAAAGCCCGGTGCCAATAAATGGCAGGTTGCTGATTCCACACCTGAAAAGCCCAGGGCGCAACGCCGCTCACCCGGCAGGAAATAAACCCTGGCAGGGTGCCCGGGGAAAATTGGAAGTGGGCAATCAAAATGTCGGACAAGGGGGTGGGGCCCATGCCAGCCTGTGCTAAACTCCAGCGCTTGTGACTGTATTCACCCAGGAAGTGAGCGCCAGAATTTATGAGGTTTCAGGCTCCGGAAAGTTTGTCCGAACAGATTGCCCAGCATCTGGGGCAAAGGATCATCACCCGCGATCTCAAGCCAGGCGAGCGAATCCAGGAACTCAAGGTCGCCGGCGATTTGAATGTCAGCCGCGGCTCCGTGCGTGAAGCGTTACTGATCATGCAGCGGCGGCACCTGGTGGAAATCTTTCCCCGCCGGGGCGCCGTGGTCTCGGGCCTGACGGCTGAAAGCGTCAACAACCTCTACGACATCTATATTGATCTGCTGTGCATGCTGGGGCGCAAAGTCCTTGAGCGCTGGTCCGGCGCAGAGCTCGGCGGCGTGATGGGCCAGGTGCGGGAACTACAGGCGGTCATCGATGCCCTCAACTCCAACAGTGCCGATGCAGCGGAACAGGTAATCGACGCCGGCTTCGGTGTCATGCGCTATGCCTACCGTCTGGTGGAGAATCCGTTCCTCGAAGAGACCCTCGAGAATTTCCGGCCGGCCATCAGCCGCACCTACTTTGTGGCGCTGGAACATTTCCGGGAAGAGATTGACGAGACGGCAACCTTTTTCCGCCAGCTGGCGGATGCAGCCACGGCAGGCGACGCCGACCGTCTCCAGGCGGCAATCCAGGCCTTCGGCGAGCATCAGCGTCAGCAGGTACTGAGTATTCTCAGGGAGGAGGAGAGCGCCTGATATGCGCCTGAAGTCCATCAAGCTGTCCGGTTTCAAGTCCTTCGTCGACCCGACCACGGTGCCGTTTCCCTCCAACATGACGGCGGTGGTCGGGCCCAACGGCTGTGGCAAGTCGAACATCATCGATGCGGTGCGTTGGGTCATGGGGGAGAGTTCCGCCAAGTACCTGCGCGGCGAGTCCATGACGGACGTCATCTTCAACGGCTCCAGTGCCCGAAAGCCCGTGGGGCAGGCCTCCATCGAACTGGTGTTCGACAACAGCGACGGGTCCGCCCCGGGCGAGTTTGCCCGCTTCAACGAAATCTCCGTGCGCCGGCGGGTGTCCCGGGAAGGCCAGTCCGAATACTTCATGAACGGCGCCAAATGCCGCCGTCGCGACATCACCGATCTGTTCCTCGGTACCGGTCTGGGGCCGCGTAGCTACGCCATCATCGAGCAGGGCATGATTTCCCGGCTGATCGAGGCCAAGCCGGAAGAGCTCCGGGTCTACATCGAGGAAGCCGCGGGCATCTCCAAGTACAAGGAACGCCGGCGGGAAACCGAGAACCGCATCCGCCGCACCCAGGAAAACCTCGAGCGCCTGACTGACCTCCGTGACGAACTGTCTCGCCAGCTCCAACATCTCGAGCGCCAGGCTGCTGCCGCGGAGAAGTACAAGGCCTACAAGCAGGAAGAGCGCCAGAAGAAGGCGGAGCTGACCGTGCTGCGCTGGCAGTCCCTGGACAATGACTTGCAGACCTGGCGTGGCAAGATCCGGGATACCGAGCTGGAACTGGAAAAACACCTGACCGAGCGGGTGAGCCTGGAAACCTCCCTCGAATCGCTCCGGGACAGTCACCAGGAGCGCACCGAACATTTCAACCGCGCCCAGGCCCGTTACTACGAGGCCGGTGCCGACATCGCGCGAATCGAGCAGAGCCTGGAACACCAGCGCGAGCGCAGCCGGCAAACCGCGGCCGAGCTGGACCAGGCCATGGCCAACGAGCGGGAGCTGGCACGGGAGCTGGAACAGGACGAAGAAAAGCTGGCCGGCATCCAGGAAGAACTGGATATGATGGAGCCGGAACAGGAAGCCCTGGCGATCCGTTCCGAGGAGTCCGGTGAAAAGCTGCAGCAGGCTGAAGACGCCATGAGCGACTGGCAGCACAAATGGGAAGACTTCAGTACCCGCTCTTCCGATGCGCGCCGCCAGGCGGAGCTGGCCCAGTCCCGGATCCGCTCCCTGGAAGACGCCATCGAACAGCTCCGGAACCGCAGCCGGAAACTGGAAGACGAGCGTGAACTGCTCGAAGGCCAGATGGACCGGGCCGAACTGGAATCCTTGCTGGAGCAACAGGAAACCCTGGAACTTCAGCGGGAGGAGGCCTCCGAGCGCATCGCGGATATCCAGGATGAGCTCTATGAGGCCCGTCAGCAACAGCGCGAGGCGGAAAATGCCCTGTCCGGGGAGCGTCAGCGGGTCCAGAGCCTGCGGGCGTCTCTCGAATCCCAGCAGGCATTGCTGGATGAGCAGCTCGGCAGTCAGGACGATCAGCTGCAGTCATGGCTCTCCGAACATGACCTGTTGGATGCTCCGCGCGTGGCTTCACGCCTGCGGATCGACGACGGCTGGGAATTCGCCGTGGAACAGGTCATTGGCCGGTTCACCCAGGGGCTGGCGCTACCGGGCATCGCAGAACTCTCCGGTGCCATGGCGGACGCGCCGCGGGGATTGGCTGTTGTGGATGACGGTTCCCGAGAGTCCGGGACTGCTGCCGGGCTGGCTGCCCGGGTTTCTGGCGTTCCGGCGGTCACCGCGATGCTCGACGGCATCGACACCGCTGACAACCTGGAAGACGCACTGGCCTCGCGGGCGAGCCTGGGTGCAGGCCAGAGCCTGATCACCCGGGAAGGTGTCTGGGTCGCCCGTGACTGGATCCTGATGCCAGATTCGGACGCGGGCCAGGTAGGGGTAATCGAACGCCAGAAAAAAGTAGCCGGGCTGACAGAACAACTTGCCAGCGCCGAGGAAGCCATGGCAAAGGCCAACGAACGCCTGGAGCAACTGCAGGAGCGCACCGAGAGAGCAGAAGCAACCCGGGAGGATGCCCAGGGGTCACTGTCCGATGCCGAGCGTGAGCTGAGCAGCCTCGGCTCCCGGATCTCAGGGCTCAAGGCCCGGGCCGAGCAGATCGACGCCCGGCTGCATCGGATCAACGAGGATCGTGAGGACGTGTCCGTCAGCCTCGAGGACCAGCAGGAAAGCCTGCAAATGGCCCGGGAGGAATGGCAGCAGGCCCTGGCCTCCACCGAGGACAGTGACGAAGAAAAGGAAAGGTTGCTGGAGCAGAGAGATGCGCTGCGCGAGAACCTGGACCGCCTGCGCCAGGAGGCCCGTCATGACCGGGACCATGCCCACCAGCTGCAGCTACAGATCCAGACCCTGAACAGCCAGCGCGAGGGCCTCAAACAAACCATTGAGCGGATGCAGCTCCAGAGGGAGCGGATCCAGGAGCGTATTGAGATTCTGCGGGAGGCGCGGGAGAGTGCCGAGGAGCCCATGGAAGACCTGCAGATGCAGCTCGAAGGCCTGCTGGATCGCAGGCTGGCGGAAGAAGAGAAGCTTAGTGCGGCCAGGGACTCCCTGGAAGAGATTGACCGGGAGGTTCGCGAGAAGGAGCAGGCCCGAAGCCGAATTGACCATGAGATCCAGGATGTTCGCGCCCGGCTGGAAAAACTCAAGATGGAGTCCCAGGCGCTGGAAATCCGCTCCGGCAACCACATCGAGCAGCTGACCGAGCTGGATGTGAAACTGCAGGAGGTGTTGGAACAGCTGCCGGAGGGCGCCAATGAGAAAGACTGGGCGGAGGAGCTGGAAAAAATCGGCAATCGCATCCAGCGGCTCGGCGCCATCAACCTGGCGGCTATCGAGGAATACCAGGTCCAGAGTGAGCGCAAGACCTACCTGGATAGCCAGCACGAAGATCTGATGGAAGCCCTGGAAACGCTGGATAACGCCATTCGCAAGATCGACCGGGAGACCCGCCAGCGTTTCAAGGAAACCTTCGATCAGGTAAACGGCGGCCTGCAGGCTCTCTTCCCGAAAGTGTTTGGCGGTGGTAACGCCTATCTGGAACTGACCGGAGAGGACCTGCTGGAAACCGGCGTCGCCATTATGGCGCGGCCCCCGGGCAAGAAGAACAGCACCATCCATCTGTTGTCCGGTGGCGAAAAGGCACTGACGGCCATCGCCCTGGTGTTCTCCATCTTCCAATTGAATCCGGCGCCGTTCTGTATGCTGGACGAGGTTGATGCACCGCTGGATGATGCCAACGTCGGCCGCTACGCCAATATGGTCAAGGAGATGTCGAAACAGGTGCAGTTCATCTACATTACCCACAACAAGATCGCCATGGAGATGGCGGATCAATTGATGGGGGTGACCATGCACGAACCGGGGTGTTCGCGCCTGGTATCGGTGGACGTGGAGGAAGCCACAGCCCTGGCCGAGGCCTGATGCCTGCGCTGGTTGAAAGGCCATCAAGGATGACAAAAACGCCATCTGGCCCGGCTGTGCGTTGTATTCGTTACGGGCTTTTCTTAGAGTAGCAAGATTATTGAACCTGCAGACAGGACAGCAGCACTATGTCTCTTAGGGAATGGTTAATCGCCATAGGTACCCTGGTTATTCTTGGCATTGTAATCGACGGTATCCGCCGGATGCGACGGGCCCGGAAGGAGTCTATGGCTATCTCGTCGGGTATGGGCGCGGACGACCTCGACGAATCTCCCCTCGAAGAGGACTACAACCCCGAACTGCCTAATGGCGGTGCCCGGACGATCTCCCGGGATGTCCTGGAGGAGCGGGGTTACGTCAAACCCGAGAAGTCCAGCCGCTTTGGCAACCCACCGCCCAAACCGACCCGGCCGGCCAAGGAAGCCCGCGCGCCAGAGCGGCCCGCGGCGCCTGAAGCCGACGCGGTTGACGATGAGTACCTGTCGTCCGCCGATCAGGATGACTACATCCAGGACGCCGGCTGGGGTGCCCGGGACGAAGAAACGGTTGATGATGGCATCATTGGCGAGCCCCGGACTGTGCGTGCGGAATCACCAGCCTGGCCTCCAGAGACCGAAGTTGCTGAGGAGCCTCAGGTTGCCGAGCCATCGCCAACAGAGAATGTTCCCCCGATTGTCACCAGTGAGGTAGAGGAAGATACGGCCCGGAGAACGCCCACAGCGCGGCGCTCCGACCAGCCGCTGGCCGGTGCGAACCGCCCGGAGGCCCGGGAAGTGATCGTGATCAACATACTCGCCCGCAGTGGTGAAGAATTCACCGGCACCGCCCTCAAGAAACTGTTCGAGGCCTGTGGTCTTGAGCATGGCGACATGGACATCTACCACCGCCACGAGGAAGCGGACACCACCAGCCCGGTGCAGTTCAGCGTAGCCAATGCCGTGGAGCCCGGCACTTTCAAGCCCGCCGACATTCCGGGTCTGAAGACGCCGGGAATCAGTTTCTTCATGAGCCTGCCCGGTCCGTCCAAGCCACTTCAGGCCTTTGATTTCATGCTGGAGACCGCCCAGGCAGTCGTGCGAAATCTTGGAGGCGAACTCAAGGACGAACGGCGTAGCGTGATGACGCCGCAAACCATCGAGCATTGCCGCCAGCGTATCCGTGAGTTCGAACGCAAGCAGCGATCCCAGCGGGTTTGATGGTCGTAACGAGGTTTCTGTGATGCCCGGCCCTGGTCCGGGCATTTTTTTGACAGTCGAGAGTGCACATTGATGAGCAAAGCCACGCCCGAGATTATCAAGCGTGTAGAAGAACTCCGGTCCCAGATAGAGGATCACAACTACCATTATTACGTCCTGGATGATCCCCGCATTCCGGACGCCGAATACGATCGCCTGTTCCGGGAGTTGCAGCAGCTTGAAGCAGACTACCCCGAACTCGCCTCCGATGACTCACCGACGCGAAGGGTCGGAAGTAGTGTCGAAACCAGTTTCGAGGAGGTGGTCCATCGGCTGCCCATGCTGTCCCTCGACAACGCGTTCAGTGAGGACGAACTCAGGGACTTCGATCGTCGGGTTCGTGAGCGTCTTGGTAGCGACGGTGACATCGAATACGTTTGCGAGCCCAAGCTTGATGGCCTGGCGGTCAGCCTTCACTACGAGAATGGTTCCCTGACTATCGCGGCAACCCGGGGTGATGGCTACAGCGGCGAGGATATCACCGCCAACATCCGTACGATTCCTTCCGTCCCGCTGAAACTTCGCGGCGACGATGTGCCGGACATGGTGGAAGTCCGGGGCGAAGTCTACATGCCCAAGGCGGGCTTCGAGAAGCTCAACCAGCGGCTGGCGGACCGGGGTGAGAAGACCTTTGTGAATCCCCGGAATGCAGCGGCCGGGAGCCTGCGCCAGAAGAAATCCACGGTGACCGCCAAACGCCCGCTGGAGATGTGCGCGTACAGCGTGGCCGTTCCCGACGAAAGCCTGCTGCCGGATACCCAGTGGGACAGCCTGCAGCAGGTGAAGCGATGGGGCTTCCGGATCAATCCGGAAATGCGTAAGGCCAAGGGTGTCGAGGAGTGTCTGGAGGCCTATACCGAGCTGATGGAAAAACGGGACTCCCTGCCGTATGAGATTGACGGCATTGTGTTCAAGGTCAATCGGCTGGATCTCCAGCAGCGGCTGGGCTTTGTCTCCAGGGCGCCCCGGTGGGCCATTGCCCACAAGTTCCCGGCCCAGGAGGAACTGACCGTTATCGAGGACGTGGAGTTCCAGGTTGGCCGTACCGGGGCCGTGACGCCGGTGGCGCGGCTCAAGCCCGTGTTTGTCGGCGGCGTCACCGTGAGCAATGCAACGCTCCACAACATGGACGAGATCCGTCGGCTGGATGCTCATATCGGCGACACCGTGTTCATCCGCAGGGCCGGCGATGTCATTCCCCAGGTGGTCAAGGTGGTTGCGGATAAACGCCCGGAAAACGCAAGACCGGTTGAACTGCCGAAAACCTGCCCGGTATGCGGCTCCGACGTCATCCAGATTGACGGCGAGGCCGTGGCCCGCTGTTCCGGCGGTCTGTACTGTCCGGCGCAGCGCAAAGAAGCCATCCGCCATTACGCCTCGCGGAAAGCCATGGATATCGAAGGGCTGGGGGACAAGTGGATCGATATCCTGGTGGACCGGGGTATGGTCAAAACGGTGGCAGACCTGTATCAGCTCAAGGTCAGGGATCTGACCAGCCTGGAAAGAATGGGGGAGAAGTCCGCCAGCAATCTGGTCAAGGCCATCGAGGGCTCACGGGAACCGGTGCTGTGGCGTTTTCTCTATGCACTGGGCATCCGGGAAGTGGGCGAGGCGACGGCCAAAGCCCTGGCCAGTCATTTCGGCACTCTGGAAGCCATCGCCGACGCGGATGAGGAGGCCCTGCAGGAGGTGCCGGACGTTGGCCCCATAGTCGCAGGGCATATCCGCAGCTTCTTCGATCAGTCCCACAACCAGGAAACCCTCCAGGCCCTCAAGGACGCTGGTGTGCGTTGGCAGGAAGAGGTGGTGGAGCAGGGCGAGAAGCCGCTCCAGGGTGAGACCTGGGTCCTGACCGGCACCCTGTCGGGGATGACCCGTGACGAGGCCCGGGAAAAGCTGGAAGCCCTGGGCGCGAAGGTCGCCGGCAGTGTCTCGAAGAAAACCGACTGTGTGGTGGCGGGTGAGGCGGCCGGCTCCAAGCTGGCAAAGGCTGAGCAGTTGGGGGTGCCTGTGCTCGACGAAGAGGGCCTGCTGAAATTGCTGAAAGAACACGGGCTCGACCGCTGAGTCCCGCATCACATTGGCGCGGCTGCCTGCAGATCAGCGAGGTTTGCGGGCAGCGATTCTGAGAACTCGCGCAGATCCTGCACTCAACAAATTGGCTACCATGGCGTTGTTCTGTAACGGTGTGTAAATAAGCCCCAGCGGCCGGCGCACACCCACAATAACAACGCTCCGAAACGGACTTTTCCATGCGCGCCGATAGTTGTTCCCGCATTATTTCCGGTCTCCGCTGTACCGGCCTGATCCTTCTCCTGACTGGTCTCGTTGGCTGTAAAACCGAGAAAGACCCGGATCAGCCAACCATTCTTGGGGCGCCGCCTTCCACCGCTTACCTGGGTGTCGAGTATTACTACAACTGGGGCGCCTACGGGGGCGAAGGCATTCTTGACTACAGCCTGACCAACGCGCCGTCCTGGCTGGCGCTGGAGGACATCAGCAACAAGGCCCGCCAGGGTGTGATCATGTACGGCGTGCCCGGCCTGACCGGAGGCAGCCGGGGTGAGGCAGATCTCGGCAAGACCGAAGACATCAATCTGGTGACCACGGACGGTAGCCTCGCCGGTACCATGCCGTTCGATATCGAAGTGCGTTACAACCCCCTGGCTTTGGAAGCAGGCAGTTTTACCGAGGGTGAGGTGCCGGAACTTGCGGCTCCGGGAGGGGAGCACTGTGCGTTGCCGGACCTGTCCGAGCCGGGACAGCATACCTTTACCATTAATACTTATGACGAGTCAGGCGCGGTTAATGGTGAAAAGGAAGTGACCCGGCCCACCCGTCAGGTAGCTGTCAGGGTGAGCCTCGACAAGCCTTCGGTGACCCGCGTCGGAGTTGCCTTCGAACTGAGTTCCCAATACGATCCAACCCGATGCGACCCTTCGTTCAGTGGCAGTCCGCCCCATCAACGCTGTGATTTCAGCGCCGCCAACGCCAGCGACGCGATTGTCGGCAAAGACATTGTGGGGCTGGGCACCGATTCTTCGCCACCGGTGGATGAAAACGGCAATTCGCTCGGCTACCTGACCTATGACGCGGATGACAATGGTTATCTGACCCGGGGTGTCGTCACCCTCGAGCCGGGAATCACCGAATGCTATATCCGCCTGGAGGTGGTCGAGGACAGCTTCGCCGAGCTTTCCGAGTCTGCACGACTGACCCTGACCGAGGTCCGTTCCGGCCTCGCCGGTCTCGGTGCCAATAACGGCGGGGTTCAGACGACCGTTACCATTGATGACAATGAGCCGGTGGTTGCCCTGGAAACCCTGAACGGTGGGCTACGGGACACACTGAATGTGGGCGACCTCCGGGAGTACCGGGCTATTCTGAGGGGGGAACGGGATGGCATCGTGCAGGCCCGTCTGATCCATTCCGAGAGCTCCGCCGCACGACTCGACAGCGAGTTTGTGATCGAGCAGCAGGAGAACGGGCTCTGGGTTGAGAATCCGACCCTGAGCTTCCCGGCTGATCAGGATGAGGTCACCTTCCGTGTACATGTGCCGGCGGATAGCTATTCCAACCCCGACCTTGCCGACCGTTTTATCCAGCTGGCGCTGGACGAGGCCTACCAGGCGGGGCGCGAGGGTTATGCCCGGCCGGCTTCGGAAGATCTGCTTCGTATCAGCCTTAACGAGCTGACGGCACCGATTTTTCTGCCGGCGAGCGGTTTCGTGCCCACGGACATGGCCCTGGGTCACAATGGCCGGCTTTTCCTGGCCGGTTATGACAGTGCCGACGGCAACCGCGTCAAGGTCAGGATCATCGACCAGAAAGGCAACCTGCTCCAGGAAGCGGGTGTCACGCCGGAAGGCATCAGCATCGCTGCCTCGTCGCCGGTCATCGGCACGGTGACCCGGAAGGTTACCGAGAACAACACCAAGGTGGACAGGAACGAATTAGTCGTTGCTTACAGCACTGCCGAAAACATTCCGGGGGCGACACTCATGGAGGGAGGGATAGCCCTTGAAGACGTTGTCGTGTCGGTGTTCCGGTTCGACGGTGATTTCAATGGGGGTGAGTACGTTCCCTACTGGACACTGCGCAGTGGCACCGAAGGTGATGACCGGATCAGGGATGCCGGGATCAATCCCGACTTGGGCTATGTGATCCTGGCCGGTGAAACCACCGGGACCTGGCGGGGACAGAGTTCGGCCGGCGGTGTGGACAGTTTCCTGCAGCGGATCGATACCGTTCTGGACGGCGATACACCGGTGCCCGAAGTCGCCTGGACCCGACAGGTGGGATCCACCGGCGACGACGCCGTGGCCGGCAGTTCGGTGCTGGCCACATCACCTATGGTGTTCGGCTCGGCCGCCGGATCGGTCGGGGGTGCCGGGGTGATTGGTGGGGAAGATGCGTACTTTTACGCCGCCGGCGGCGCGAACACCCCTCCCACGGTTTATCAGGTGGGGACGGCGGGTGATGAAAAGGTCACCGCTGGCCTGTTCAGTGGCAATAACCTCTGGTTGCTGGGCGAGAGTGACGGAGATTATTCCGTCATCACCGGCGATGATGATAGCCAACGCCTGGTGCGTGAGCCGGTGTCCAGTCAGGCCGGATTCCTGTTGTCCTATTCCTCAAATGGTGTCCCGGTCAGGGCCTATACGCTGAATGACGGTGATGACGCTGCACGGGAGACCATGAACGGGCTGACCGGGTTTGATGGCGATATGGTGGCCGGAGGCGACACCGACGGCAACTTCACCGGGGATGCGATTCCTTCATCAGGTCAGACCCGGGGCATTGTTAGCCGCATTTCTCTGGTTGAGACAGTTGAAACCGATGACAGCGAGCCGGCATTCCGGAACGAATGGCGCTATCAACTGGCGTCCGGAGAGACGTCCGTCCAGCGGCTCGCCAACTACCGGGATGATGAAATCACCGCGCTGGTGCGCTCGGGGGAGGACCGGATGATTATCCTGTTCAGCCCCGAAGGGGAGCTGCTCACGCCCCTGAACTGAGG
>JAAZVL010000062.1 GCA_018623515.1 Marinobacter sp. | reverse complement strand
TCGTCTACGTCAAGGCCCTGGAGCTGAACCAGGCCCACATGGTGCTGGCCTGGTATCCCGAACCCGACGCCGATCCGCTTATTCTCGACAACCTTATCAATGACATTAAACCAGCATCGGAACGCACTGATCTGGAACCGGTTTACAGCTTCAACGGCGAAGGACTCTGGCTCAATAAATCCGGTGGCAGGCAGACTCGGGCCGGGGAGTCAGAAAAACTCTCACGCTGGCAGGAACTCAACAAACGACTGGACCAGTCGCTCCGCCCCTGACAGACCGGAGCCGCTGAATATGGCGGCAAATGACACTTCGAATGTCGCCACCCGACAATGACCGGCTGAGTTGACGCGCTAGAATGCCAACCCGACCAAGGATTCAGATGGAGTACGACGATGAGACGCTGGAACGGCTGGGGCGATGACCAGTTTTCACTTGAACTGCCCACGGAAGGTCACGTCTTCCTGAGTGACCGCATCGGACAGGGACGCCCCCTGAGCGATGCCAGCCTTGATGCCGTTTGCGCCCGCGTGCCGGAGTCACGTCTCACCCTCGATAGCTCCACCCGTTCCCTGATCGACCTCACGCCGGAGACCCGCGTCCGCCACGCCCGGGGCCAGAGCCTGCCGGACTGGCTGGCCATGCGTAGCGGCAACATTGGTCTATTTCCGGACGGAGTTGCCCTGCCCCGCACCGCCAATGACGTCCAGGTACTGCTCGACTATGCCCGACAGCATGGTATCCAGCTGATTCCCTACGGCGGCGGGACCAGCGTCGCCGGCCACATCAACCCGGCGGACACCGGGAAGCCGGTGCTGACTGTCAGCCTTGCAAACATGAACCAGCTGACCGACCTGGATCGCGAGAGCCAGATCGCAACCTTTGGTGCCGGCACCCCCGGCCCCCTGGTGGAATCCCAACTGCGCGCCCACGGTTACACCCTTGGTCATTTCCCCCAGTCCTTTGAACTCTCGACCATCGGTGGCTGGGTGGCTTCCCGTTCCAGTGGCCAGCAGTCCCTGCGCTATGGGCGGATCGAGCAGCTCTTCGCCGGTGGCCGGATCGAGACGCTCAAGGGCCCCCTGGCGATACCGACCATCCCGGCCTCCAGCGCCGGTCCGGACATACGGGAGATGATCCTGGGGTCCGAGGGCCGCATGGGTATCATCACCGAGGTGAAAGTCCGGGTCACCCAACTTCCGGAGCACGAAAGCTTTCATGTCGCTTTCTTCCCGGACTGGGAAAGCGCACGCACCGCGTGCCGGAAGCTGGTCCAGCAACGAACACAGCTGTCCATGTTGCGCCTGAGCAACCCGTTGGAAACGGAAACGCAACTGGCACTGGCCGGTCACCCGACACTGATCGGCTTTCTGGAGCGCTTTCTGGCCTTCCGGGGTGCCGGCCCGGGCAAATGCATGATGACCTTCGGGCTCACCGGCACCCGGCAACAGTGCAAGGCGGCGCTGGTCCAGGCCAAAGCCATCTGCAAGGAATACTCCGGTGTCTATACCGGCACCCGCATGGGTGAAAAGTGGGCAGAGAAACGCTTCACCATGCCCTACCTGCGCGAGGCCCTCTGGCAACTCGGCTACGCGGTGGACACCCTGGAGACCGCCACCGACTGGTCGAACGTGGACACCCTGATGAGCCTGATTGAGTCCAATCTTCGCGAAGGCCTCTCGGACGACCAGGAAAGAACCCACGTGTTTACTCATCTCTCCCATTTCTACGGGCAGGGCTGCAGTATCTACACCACTTATGTGTACCGCGTCGGGGCCGACTATGACCAGACCCTGCAACGCTGGCACAAACTCAAGCACTCAACCTCCGAGCTGATCGTCCATAATGGCGGCACGATCAGTCATCAGCATGGCGTAGGCAAGGACCACGCGCCCTACCTTCCGGCCGAGAAAGGCGAGCTGGGCATGGAGGCAATCCGGACACTGTGCCAACAGTTTGACCCCGATACCCTGCTCAATCCCGGAACACTGGTGGAGTAAACCATGGCCAGAAAGGGAAGCCTTGCAGACCTGGCCACGGCCAACCCCGAATTCGACGTGGTTGTAGTCGGTGGCGGCATCACTGGAGCGGGAGTTGCCCGGGAAGCGGCAGGCAGCGGTCTCCGCACATTGCTGGTGGAGCAGAAAGACTTTGCCTGGGGCACCTCGAGCCGGTCCTCCAAAATGGTCCATGGTGGCCTTCGCTACCTGGGCAGCGGAAACCTCCGGCTGGCGCGGGAATCCGTGACCGAACGACAGCGCCTTATGCATGAAGCACCGGGGCTGGTGGACCCTCTCCCGTTTGTTATGCCGCATTTCCGCAAAGCCTTTCCCGGCCCGAAGCTGTTTCAGTTATTGCTGGGCATATACGATCGAATAGCCGGCGTCCGGACACACCGATACCTGCCTCCCGGGGAAACACTGCAGTGGGTCCCGGGGCTCTTCGCCGAAAACCTGAACGGCGCCAGTCTGTTCATGGATGGAGTGACCGACGATGCGCGTCTGGTCCTTCGGGTCCTGGATGAGGCCCGACAGGATGGCGCCGTGTGCCTTAACTATACCGAGGCCCGAACACTGCTCCGGCGCGGAGACCATGTCAGCGGTGTTGAGCTGGTGGATGTCGAAGACGGACATTCCGTCACCGTCCATACCCCCCTGGTCATCAACGCCACCGGGGCATGGGCCTCGGTGCTGCAGCAACAGGTGAATGCTTCAGATCCTCTGCAGATACGGCCGTTGCGGGGCAGCCACCTGGTAGTACCCTGGCAACGGCTACCCGTATCCTGCGCCGTCTCGCTGTTTCACCCTGAGGACAGACGACCGGTATTCGCGTTTCCCTGGGCGGGAACCACGGTACTTGGCACCACCGATCTTGATCACCAGGGAGACCTGCAGGTCGAGCCGCGCATTACCCGGAAAGAAGTGGACTACCTGATGGCTATCGCCGGGAGATTATTCCCTTCGGCGCGCCTGGAACTGAACGATATTGTGTCGACCTGGGCCGGGGTGCGCCCCGTAGTGACCGATGGCGCCGGCAAGGCGGCTTCGAAGGAAAGCCGTGAGCATGTGCTGCGTGAGGATAACGGTCTGGTCAGCATTGCCGGCGGCAAGCTCACGACCTTCCGGCGCATTGCCCGGGAAGCGCTTGAACTCGGCCTGGGCAAACATCAAGGTCACCTGCTGCGCCCTGACACCAGCCCTGTGTTTGCCCCGCTTGCGCCAACAGTCCGCCCGGCCGGCATATCCTTTCTCAGCTGGCAACGCCTGCTGGGCTGTTATGGGCCCAACGTCCACGCGCTTCTTGAACAGGGTGATCTGGCGCCCATAGCCCGGACCGGGTTGCTGTGGGCGGAGCTTTCCTGGGCCTGCCAGCATGAACAGGTGGTACACCTCGATGACCTTCTGCTTCGCCGTACCCGGCTGGGGCTTGTGTTGCCAAATGGCGCGTCTGAGTTGATGCCGGAGTTAAAACGTTATTGCCAGCCACGCCTCGGTTGGTCCGACCAACAGTGGGAGCAGGAAGCAAGGCGCTACCTGAAGCTGTATCAGCAAGCCTACAGCCTGCCGGAGGATGACGCCTGATATGAGTGGCACACCTCTGATCCTGGCCATCGATAACGGCACCCAGAGCGTCCGGGCTCTGCTGTTCGACACCCATGGCAACCTTGTTGGCAAGGGCAAGCAGGAAATCGATCCCTATTTCTCGGAACAACCCGGGTGGGCGGAGCAGCATCCGGAATACTTCTGGGAGAGCCTCGGGGTTGCCTGCGACAAACTCTGGCAGAGTACTGATGCCAGCCCGGACCATGTGGCAGGTATCGCCGTGACAACCCAGAGAGGTACCGTCATCAACGTCGACCGGGACGGAAAACCCTTGCGCCCTGCCATCATCTGGCTCGACCAGCGTCACGCCCGCGTCGATGGGCCGGTTAAAGGCCCCTGGGGCTGGCTGTTCAAGCTCGCCCGCCTGGAGGACACCATTGCACGGTTTCGCGAGAAAACCCAGGCTAACTGGATCGTTCAGAATCAGCCGGAGATCTGGGGAAAAACCCACAAATTCCTGCTGCTCTCTGGTTATCTCAATTTCCGGCTGACGGGCCACTACCGGGATTCGACCGGCAGCCAGGTCGGTTATCTGCCCTTTGACTACAAGAAACACCGCTGGGCGGGCAAACATGACTTCAAATGGCAAACCATGCCCGTCACTCCGGACCAGCTACCGGAACTGGTGGCACCGGGTGACAGAATCGGCGAGCTTCTCCCCGAGGCCGCCCGACAACTGGGTGTGCCCGAAGGGCTGCCTGTTATTGCGGCGGCTTCAGACAAGGCCTGTGAGATTCTGGGATCCGGCGGCCTGAGTCCGGATGTTGGCTGTATGAGCTACGGCACAACAGCAACCATCAACACCACCAGCCCAGAATACGTGGAACCGGTTCGCCTGATGCCACCCTATCCCGCCGCCCTGCCCGGCCATTACTCCACGGAAGTCATGATCTACCGCGGTTACTGGATGGTGAGCTGGTTCAAGCGGGAATTCGGTCTCAGGGAGCAGAAAATTGCCGAAGAGCTGGACATTCAACCGGAGGTCCTCTTCGATGAGCTGATTCGGGATGTGCCTCCCGGCTCCATGGGGCTCATGCTCCAGCCCTACTGGTCGCCGGGTGTTCGCCAACCGGGCCCGGAAGCCAAGGGCGCCATCATCGGTTTTGGCGATGTCCATACCCGGGCGCACGTCTACCGGGCCACCCTGGAGGGACTGGCGTATGCCTTGCGGGAGGGCAAGGAGCGAATCGAGAAGCGCAGCGGTGTACCCATCCGCAAGCTGAGGGTTGCCGGCGGCGGCTCCCAGAGCGATGCGGCCATGCAACTGACCGCGGATATCTTCGGATTACCCGCAGAACGGCCCCACACCTATGAGACCTCGGGCCTGGGTGCCGCCATCGACGCCGCCGTCGGGCTCGGCCTGCATCCGGACTTTGCATCCGCCGTCTCTGCCATGACCCGTGTTGGCGACTGCTTTGAACCCGACCCGACGGCCCATGCACTCTATAACCGGCTCTATTCCGAGGTGTATCTGGACATGTATCCGCGACTGCAGCCAATTTACCGCAAGATCCGCGACATCACCGGGTATCCCCGCTGATTCTCCGGCAAACTAACGATCGTCGCTGAAGATCAGTAATTTCCAGCAGTCCCGAGCCGAAAAACTCTCAGTAGTATAGACTTGAGTTTCTGAAAGTCCGTTTATAGCAGGCCCATGTCACGCTACCAGAGCCAAGCCTCCAGATCCGAACTACCGATTGCCCTGCCGCAAATCGTCGGGCTGGTTATTGTCCTCGCTTTGCTGCACCTGATAGCCCGCAACGACTACCTGCTCTTCCACACGCTTGTGGAAATGATCCGTATCGTCGTACTGGCTGGACTCTTCGCACTGGCCTGGCATACCCGTCACTGGGCCACCAACAGCTTTCTCGGGGTTATCGGCACTGCCGCAGTTTTCATCGCATCCCTTGAGCTGCTCCATACCATCGCTTACAAGGGTATCGGGATTTTCCCCCGGGACGATGCGAACCTGCCCACGCAGTTATGGGTCGCGTTCCGATACCTCGAAGCCTTTGCCTTCCTGATCGGAGTCATGGCTGTCAGGTGGCACATCAGCCTGATGCTTCCGTTCGCAGTCTTTGGCACGGCCACCGTGATTCTGGCAATGGCGGTCTTCTCTGGCATATTCCCGGACAGCTACCTGGAAGGCACCGGTCTGACCCCCTTCAAAGTCAACTCCGAGTACCTCATCGCCGTAATTTTTGCAGTCAGCATGTTGCTGCTTTACCGGCAGAGGCGTCGGTTTGCCAAACCGGTGTTCTACCTGATCGAGACTTCACTGGTGTTCAACATTCTGGCGACCCTGACGCTCACCCGGTATGTCAGCGTTTACGGCTTTGCTAACGAGCTTGGTCATTACCTGCTTTTGGTGTCGGCCTACCTGATCTACCGGGGCGTTCTGGTCACCGGCCTGATCAGGCCCTACCAGTTTCTCTTCCGCGACCTGAAACGCCATGAAGAACGCCTCTCCGAACTGGTTACCGAGCGGACCGCCCAGCTTGCCCGTAGTGAATCCCTGACCAAAACCTTCATCGAGCATTCGCCGGCACTTATTTATCTGGCAGATACTGATGGCCGTCTGACACTGACCAATCCGGCCTTCCGGAAACTGGTCGGGCGGGAGGATGAACAGATACTGGGCAAAAGCATTTTCGATATCTTTCCTCCCGCCGCTGCCGAAACGATCAACAGCCATGACCAGCGTTCACGGGAACTGGCCAAGCCGGTCACGGTCACCGATGTTGTGGATTTCGAGAATGAACCGAGAGTCTTCGAGGCTGTCCACTTCCCTATTCTCGATCAGAGCGGCCAGCTTTCCGGAAGCGGAGCCATTGCCACCGACGTCACCGACCACCGCAGAACCCAGGCCAATTATGAGCTTATGGTCCAGGCTGCCATGGATGGTTTGCTGGTGATGGATTACGACGCAAACTTCATCCAGGTCAACCGCGCAACGGAAGAGATCACAGGGTATTCCCAGACCGAGCTTCTGGGAATGAACATCCGTGATCTTGAAGCCGATCTGGATGCGGCAGCTATTTCGCGCTCGCTGGACCATATAATGATCGAAGGTTCCGGGCGCCTTGAAAGTCGCTGGCGCCGGAAGGATGGTGGTATCCGGGACGTGGAAATCAGTGCTCACGTCTTTGACGGCACATTCACTTCCGGCTTCTTTTCCTTCGTACGTGACATCACAAAACGCAAATCCAACCTCGCCCGGATCGAGTTCCTGGCGCATTTCGACCCTTTGACCAGACTGCCCAATCGCGCCCGATTCGAGGAACTGGTCAATGATCGCCTCGCCCAAGCCGAATCCGAAGGCAGTCGCTACGCCCTGGTTTACCTGGACCTGGACAACTTCAAGGACATCAATGATTCGCTGGGCCACACCATCGGCGACAACCTGCTGAAGGAAGTTGCCCGCCGGTTGGGAACTCTCACCCCGGAAACTCATGTTATCGCCCGCGCGTCCGGGGATGAATTCATGGTGCTGGCCAAGCTCGGGCCGGAAGAGAACGCCTATGTGCATGAGATGGAGAGGCTTCATCAGTTATTCGCCAACAGTTTCGCTGTAGACGGGCATCATCTGGCAACCTCGGTCTCAATGGGAGTGGCACTGTTTCCCGACGACGGCGATGACTTCACGACGCTCTCCCGCAATGCAGATACCGCCATGTACGCTGCCAAGATGGAGGGCCGAAACACCTTCCGCCGGTTCGATACGGCAATGCAGGAGAAAGCATTCGAGCGCCAGAATCTGCTGGCGAAGTTGCGCGGGGCATTGGAGAGAAAAGAAATGGAGGTCTACTACCAGCCGCAGATGGACCTCGCTACCCGCAAAATCACCGGCGCAGAGGCCATTTTACGCTGGAACAACCCCGAACTGGAGTGGGTGTCTCCCTCACGCTTTATCCCGATTGCAGAGGAGAGCGGCCTGATTGTGGAGATTGGCGAATGGGTGCTCCGGGAAGCCTGCCGGCAGGGCAAGGCCTGGATGGATCAGGGTATGCCGCCGATTACCCTGGCAGTCAACCTGTCTGCGATCCAGTTTCAGCGGGGTGATCTGTGTGAGAAGGTTGGCGGGATACTGGACGAGACAGGCTTTGAGGGTCGATACCTGGAACTGGAACTGACGGAATCAGTCCTGATCGGCGACCACAAACGGGTGGTAAACACCATTCAGGGACTGAAACAACGCAACATCCGCCTTGCCATCGACGACTTCGGTACCGGTTATTCCAGCCTTGCCTACCTCAACCGCTTTGCCGTGGACAAACTCAAGATCGACCGCTCGTTCATTCAAGACATGGGAGCCGATCCGAACAACTCGTCAGTGGTGCTTGCGATTATCCGGATGGCCCACAGTCTGGGTTTGAAAGTGATTGCCGAAGGTGTCGAGAATGCCGTCCAGTTGGAGCGGCTCGACAGACTCGCCTGTGACGAAGTGCAAGGCTACCATCTCGGTAAGCCCATGCCTGCGAGTACGTTTCAGCGCCTGCTAACCAGCGGTGTCATGACGCTCCCGGACTGAGAGCCTCAAAGCTTGCCCGCAACAGCTCACACACTTCGTCATCCGACACCGGATCAAAATTCCGGTAGAACTGGCCGACATAATTGAAGTCTGCCGGCTCGTGCAGGCAAATGCAGTGATCCACCATATCCTCGTATTTGGCGGTCGTGCCTTCCGGCCCGGCCGGAATGGCCATAATCAGTGATCTGGCTCCGGCGGTTCTGACCATTTCAATCGCCAGATCCATAGTGGCGCCGGTTGCGATGCCATCGTCGACCAGGATTACCTGCCGGCCCTGCAGATCCGCTGTTGGCGCGTAGCCCCGATAGGCCTTTTTCCTTTCCCGGATGACGCTCAGCTCCAGATCTCTCACCCGCTTGATCTGATTCGACGTGATCGCCAGGGAGCGCACCAGCTCCGAATTCAGATGCGGGATCCCGTCCTCACCCACAGCCCCCATGGCAACTTCCGGCTGCCAGGGCACCCCGAGTTTGCGAATATTCAGGAAATCCAGTTGCAGGTGCAGCCGACGGGCAATCTCATAGCCAACAGGAATACCGCCCCTGGGAAGACCCAGGACAACCGCATTTGCTTCAATCTTTCTGTGCGCCAGTGCCTCAGCCAGTCTTGCACCGGCCTCCTTCCTGTCCTTGAAGCGCATATCATCCATCCCTGAAAATTCATCTGTGAACCATGATGCGATTGCGTCCCTGCCGCTTTGCCATGTAAAGGGAGCGGTCACAGACCGACAACAATTCGCGAACGGTAAAGACCTCTTCCCTGCAGCTGACAACACCAGCACTCAGAGTTACCCTGAACCCCTGTTTCTCATCACCGACAAATCGCTCACTTTCGATAGCGCAGCGAAGATCCTCCGCCACCTGTGCAGCGCTTTCCAGGGGCGTTTGTGGCATCAGTATGAGAAATTCCTCGCCGCCGGTTCGGGCTACCACGTCGGATTTTCGCACACGCCGCTGAATGAGGTCGCCGAAGCGCTTGAGAACCGCATCTCCGACCGGGTGGCCGTAGGCATCGTTGATTTCCTTGAAGTGGTCAAGGTCCACAGCGATCAGGGAGAACTCGCCGCCATAGCGGTCCTGCTGGGCTGCGGTCTCCTCCAGTTTGCGTATGAAATACCGGCGGTTGAAAAGCCCGGTAAGCTCGTCAGTGACGGACTGTCTTTCGAGTTCTAACTCCAGGCGTTTCTCATCATCGACGTTGATGACCATGCCCTGCCACGTCACCTTGCCATCAGGATCCCGCTCAGGCGTTGCAACTCCGCGCAGCCAACCGGTCATGCCACTGTTAATGACACGGTAATCGCACGCCCATTGATCGAGGCTGTTGAATGATTCCGCGATGGAGTCGTGAACCGTTTGAAGGTCATCGGGGTGAATATGCATGAACAGCAACTCGGCATTGGCGCAGGCCTCCTCCGCCGTAAGGCCGAAGAAATCCTCGACCTTCCTGCTCATGTAAGTGAAGTAGTAGCGGCCGTCCGGCTCCATCACAAAGGTATAGATAATGCCCGGGATAGACTCCGCCAGTTGCGAGAGACGGTGTTCGGTAACCTTCTCCTCGGTAACATCGAGGTGGGTCCCCATGAGCCAGCGCGGATGCGCGCCGCCCTGACCGTCAAGGAGCATTCCCCGGGTATGGATGTACCGCCAATGACCATCCTTGTGCTGCATCCGGACAACGCATTCAAACTGGGGGCCTTTGCCATCGAGGTATTTCCGCAGCGCTTTCCATGCCAGCGCCAGGTCCGCCGGATGGCAGAGGCGTTCCCAGGTGGCGAAAGTCACTGGTGCCAACTCATCAAGGGTATAGCCCAGCATACCCGCCCAGCGCTCATTGAAAATGACATGGTTGGTGTCCAGGTTCCATTCCCAGGTACCTGCACCAGTGCCATCGAGTATGGCTTTAAGGCGGGTTTCCGGAGATAACTGCATCCTTTCCCTCGGATCTGGCATTCACGGCCGCCTCGACGCGCCCCGATATACGCCGACGGCACGACCCAACGGCCTGAAAACCGAAAAAACATTCAGATTATAAGTGTAGCTGAAAACGGGATGCACACATCCGTTATGGAATAGCGCCGAACACTAAAGACACGGGGCCGGACTCAGCCGGCACGCCGCATACTTGAACTCCGGAATCTTCCCGTCTGGGTCCAGCGCCGGATTGGTGAGCAGGTTGGCCGCCGCCTCCGCAAAGGCAAAGGGAACAAACACCATGCCCTCGGGCATGGACTGATCAGCCCGCGCCGTCAGGGTGATACTGCCGCGCCGGGTAGCAATATGAATCGCGTCACCAGATGCGACGCCCAGACGCGCCAGCTCCGCTGGTGCCAGAAATGCAGCGGCTTCAGGCTCCCGCTCATCCAGCACCCGGCTGCGCCGGGTCATGCCGCCGGTGTGCCAGTGTTCAAGCAGTCGCCCGGTAGTCAACACGGTGGGATAGGCCTCATCCACCGGCTCGTCCGGCGGCAGCGGCCGTGCCGGCGAGAATCTGGCCCGGCCCCCGGCACGTGGGAAGGCATCAGAGAAGACGACATCCTGCCCTGGCACGTCGTCGGCAGGACATGGATACGTCACGGAACCTTCGCGATCCAGGCGGGACCAGGAGATATGGTCGAGTGAGTGCATGCCCTGTTTCATCTCGGCAAACACCTGCTCGGGGCCGGCGTAGTCCCACCCCAGCCCGAAACGCCGTGCGATCTCCTGAATAATCCACCAGTCGGGCTTTGCATCCCCCGGCGGCGCCAGCGCGGTACGGCCCATTTGAACCTGCCGGTTGGTGTTGGTCACGGTGCCTGACTTTTCCGACCAGGCGGCGGCAGGCAGGATGATATCGGCAAACTGGGCGGTCTCAGTCACGAACAGATCCTGGACCACCAGGTGCTCCAGGGCAGCGAGCGCAGCCCGGGCGTGGGTCAGGTCCGGGTCGGACATCGCTGGGTTCTCGCCGAGGATGTACATGCCCTTGATCGTCCCTGCCACGATGGCATCCATAATCTCCACAACGGTGAGCCCGGGCTGCGGGTCAAGTTCGGCGCCCCAGAGTTCTTCGAAGGCGGCGCGCAGCTGGGCGTCTCCTACCGGTTGGTAGTCGGGCAGTACCATCGGGATCAGGCCGGCGTCTGAGGCTCCCTGCACGTTGTTCTGACCACGCAGGGGATGCAGGCCGGTGCCAGGGCGGCCTGTGTGACCGCATGCCAGGGCCAGTGAAATCAGGCAGCGGGCGTTGTCCGTGCCATGCACATGCTGGGAAATGCCCATACCCCAGAAGATCATGGCCCTCTCTGCGCCCGCATAGGCGCGGGCCACTTCGCGAATGGCCTCAGGGGCAACGCCGCAGAGCGGGCTCATCACCTCTGGGGTCATATCCGCAACACTCGCTGCCAACGCCGCGAATCCCTCAGTGTGGGCATCAATGTAGGCCTGGTCATACAGGGCCTCGTCAATGATCACATGGAGCATGGCGTTGAAGAGTGCCACGTCGCCGCCCGGTGAAAAGCGCAAGCTGCGCCAGGCATAGGCGTCCAGCGCCTGGCCACGGGGATCGATGATGATCAGTTTGGTGCCGTTTCGTGCCGCCTGCTTGAAGTAGGTGGCGGCCACCGGGTGGTTAACCGCCGGGTTGCAGCCGGTGAGGATCACGACATCCGCCTGAAGCGCCTGCGTGAACGAAGCGGTCACTGCCCCCGAGCCCAGGCACTCCATCAGCGCCGCCACGGAGCTGGCGTGACAGAGCCGCGTGCAGTGGTCAACATTGTTCGAGCCAAAACCGGTGCGTATCAGTTTCTGGAACAGCCAGGCCTCTTCGTTAGAGCACTTGGCGCTGCCAAAGCCGGCGAGCGCGGTTGGGCCATGCCTCGCTTTGAGTTGTGTCAACCCGGTTGCCGCCAGATCCAACGCTTCTTCCCAGCTTGCCTCTCGGAAATGGGTTAAAGGACTGGCCGGGTCAAAGTCGGGGTCGAGTCCCTTGGGCACGCCCTCCCGGCGAATCAGGGGTCGGGTCAGCCGCGCCGGGTGCGATGGGTAATCGAAGCCGAAACGGCCCTTCACGCACAGCCGGCCCTGGTTGGAGGGCCCGTCCCTGCCCTCGACAAAGAGGATACGCCCTCGCCATTCGCCTGATTGGGAGGGCTCGTCTTTGACATGATAGGTCAGCTGGCAGCCCACCCCGCAATAGGGGCAGACAGAATCAACGGTGCGATCGGCTGTGGCGGAGTTTCCGCGGCCCTGGGCATCGATCAGGGTGGCGGGCATGAGGGCCCCGGTCGGGCAGGCCTGCACACATTCACCACAGGCCACGCAGGTACTGTCCCCCATGGGATCATCGAAGTCGAAGACCACCTTGGAAGCGGCGCCCCGATGCGCCAGACCGATCACATCGTTGCCCTGCACTTCGCGGCAGGCGCGCTCGCACAGGCCGCAGGTGATGCAGGCATCCAGATTCACGGTCATGGCCGAGTGGGTGGCATCATGGCCCAGGGCGTGGGGTAAATCATCCGACCGCATCGCAACGTGGTGTACCGTGGGCTCATCACGCTCTGAACGGGCCGGGATTCGTTGGCGCATGGCACCGACATCAACGCCCAATTGATCCGCCGTTTTCCACAAATGGCTGGCTTGATCCGGGCTATCTACACGTTCAGGCTGGTCGGCCAGCAACAGTTCCAGCACACCTCTGCGGGCCTCCTGGACACGCACGGATCCGGCACTGCGCACAACCATGCCGGGAGTCGCCTCGCGGATACAGCTTGCTGCGAGCACCCGCTCCCCTTCCACTTCCACCATGCAGGCCCGGCAATTGCCGTCGGCCCGGTAACCTGGCGCGTCCTTGAAGCAAAGGTGCGGGATGGTCTCGCCGGCGCGCCTGGCGACCTGCCACAGGGTTTCGCCGGGGAAAGCCTGGACCTCAACGTCGTCCAGGGTCAGGGTGAAACTTGTGCTGGAATGGCTCATGGAGGCCTCCCTACCCTTTAGCGATCAGGTTGTAGCTGGCAAGTTCGCTGCGGAAATCTCGCAGCAGGCTCAGCACCGGGTTGGGAGCGGCCTGGCCCAGACCGCAGATGGAGGCATCCGACATCACCCCGGCCAGTTGCCGCAGCGTTTCCTCATCCCAGGTATCGCGCTCCAGCAATGTCAGCATTTTCTCGGTGCCAACCCGACAGGGGGTGCACTGCCCGCAGGACTCATCCGCAAAGAAGCTCAACAGGTTCGAAGCCGCAGCGGCCAAATCGTCCTGGTCGGAGAGAACGATCACGGCCGCCGACCCGATGAAGCAGCCATGCTCTTGCAGGGTGTCGAAGTCCAGGGGAATGTCGGCTTTGCTGGCGGGCAGTATGCCGCCGGAAGCCCCGCCGGGCAGATAGGCCAGGAGGCGATGGCCATCGGCCATTCCGCCGCAGTACTCCTCGATCAGCTCATTCAGGGTGATCCCCGCAGGTGCGACATGCACACCGGGCCGGACGACTCGTCCGGAAACCGAAAAGCTGCGAAGGCCGCGGCGACCATGCCGTCCCTGGCTGGCGAACCACTCGGCGCCCTGGGCGTGGATGCGAGGGATCCAGTAAACAGTCTCCACATTATTGACCAGTGTCGGCCGGCCGAAGAGCCCCTTCTGAGCCACGAAAGGCGGACGGTGGCGTGGTTTGCCGGGTTTGCCCTCCAGGGATTCGATCAGTGCGGACTCCTCACCGCAGATGTAGGCGCCCGCACCACGGCGCAGGATCACGAAGCCCGGCTCGACAATTCCGGCGGCTTCAAGCTCGGCAATGGCATTGTTAAGCACCCGGTGCAGGCCGGGATATTCGTCCCTCAAATAAATGTACAGGGCCTGCGCCTCGACGGCCCAGGCGCTGACCAGTGCGCCCTCCAGGAATGCGTGGGGGTGACGTTGCAGGTAATAGCGATCCTTGAAAGTGCCCGGCTCGCCTTCGTCGGCGTTGATCACCGCGTAGCGCGGGCCCGGCTCAGCCCGCACAGCCTGCCATTTGCGGAAGGTTGGGAATCCTGCGCCGCCCAGGCCGCGCAGGCCGGCGTGTTCGAGTTCCTGGATGAGTGATTCAACGCTCACCCGGCCCTCCCGGCAATCCGTCAGCAGTCCATAACCACCCCCGGAACGATAATCCGCCAGACGCTGCCCTTTGATCTCTTCCGGCTGCACCTG
Organism: Marinobacter sp.; assembly: GCA_018623515.1. Classification (GTDB taxonomy): domain Bacteria; phylum Pseudomonadota; class Gammaproteobacteria; order Pseudomonadales; family Oleiphilaceae; genus Marinobacter. The sequence continues at coordinate 926 of JAAZVL010000062.1, read as the reverse complement.
CTGCTGTTCTATCGCTACATCCACATCCTCGACGCTGGCATGGCAGACATGACGATGCCCCACGGCCACCACCGGCGCCGTGTCGCAGCGCCCCATACAGGGCGCGCGCCTTACCCGCACCCGTTCGGGATCTGCTCCATCAATCAATGCCTGATGCAGCGCCTGCGCTCCGGCAAGCCGGCAGGAGAGCGAGTCACATACGCGGAGGGTTATCCCGGGCGGTGGGGCCTGTTCGTCGTGAACAACGTCAAAATGGGCGTAAAAGGTGGCCGTTTCATAAATGGCGGCCATGGGCAGATTCATGAACGAAGCCAGTGCCCTGAGCCGGGGCATGGAGAGGTAACCGTAGGTGTCCTGCAGTGCGTGTAAATGCTCGATCAGGAGATCGCGACGGCGCAATGTCGAATCGACCCGCTCGTCACCGATCAGGTCCCGCAGCTCCGCCAATGCGGAGTTTTCCAGCTGGCGGCCACGAGGAAACGCGCGCCGGGGTTTGACCTTCTTTTCTTCTGTTCTCATTGTTTTTGACCGGGGCCAGAAGTACGAAAGACAGCCATGTCGGCTGGCCTGACTGGTTACAGGTCATTGAAGCATATCAGGGTATTGTGCCACCAGGCGATCAGAACTCTGGATTGGTAGACGGGCCGAGGAGACGATCTTCAAGGTGCTGGGAATCAGAAAAAAATAATGGAGGCGCGGGTCGGAATCGAACCGGCGTACACGGAGTTGCAGTCCGCTGCATAACCACTCTGCCACCGCGCCGGGAAAGCCTGTGATGCTGGCTTTTTGCTCTCAGGAGGCATTGAGAGACTTGAATTGTGATTTCCAACCGGCGTACCGGAGAGAAATTGGAGCGGGAAACGAGATTCGAACTCGCGACCCCAACCTTGGCAAGGTTGTGCTCTACCAACTGAGCTATTCCCGCT
>JAAZVL010000061.1 GCA_018623515.1 Marinobacter sp. | reverse complement strand
CGGACTACCTGAAAGAACTGGCCAAGCGCCGACTGCCAGGTATCACTGTAATCGTCCCCGCCGATGCTGTTGATCAGGGCCAGGCTCGGGCGGCCGGTCCAGCGCAGGATGGTCATCTCGGCTTCGTGTTCGGCGCTGTAGGGCACCGAGCCGTCCACCACGTAGATGATCCCGGCGCCGTCAATGATCGGCGCCAGCAGTTCGCATTCATCGACAAACCGGTCATCGCCCCGGTGCTGGAGCACAAAGGCCCGGACCGTCTCCGGATGGTCCGAAGCCGAGATGCTGTGGGCCTCCAGCCATTGCAGTACGCGTCGGGGGCGCTGGAAGCCGGGGGTGTCCACCAGGGTGTACAGCACCTGGCCGTCAACGGTCAGCGGATAGTCCTGTCGGGCCCGGGTGGTGCCGGGCTCCAGGGCAATGGCGATGGCGTCGTTCTGGGACAGGGTGGCCACCACGCTGGATTTGCCCTTGTTCGGGTGGCCGACGACGGCAAAGACCGGTGGTGTGGTCATGGCTGGACGCTCCCGGTCAGGTAGGGATCCGGCCTGTCGGTCGGTGGCAGCGCAACAGAGGCAAAGCCCGGGGTCAGGCGTTCGGTGAATCGGAGCCAGGGTTGAACCAGGTGCGTTTCCGGAGGCTGGTTCGGATCACTGGCCAGGGGCAGCAGGGTCACCCGGGTGCCGGATGGCCAGTGCTCGTGAGCGGTTTCCAGGAAGTCGTGCAGTTCTCCGGTGGGCGGTTCCCAGCTGCGGGTGACGACAATAACCGCCGGGACTTTCCGGCGGGCCAGCTCGTCGCTTACCTGCGCCAGCACCTCGTCGTCCTGGGCCAGGGTGGCGCGGCCTCCGGCCCGGAAAATGCGGGTACCGGGAGCCTGCAGGCGCTGGGGCAGTTCCGGTTCCCCGGCCCCGGCCCAGCAGATCATGATTGGAGTGTCCGGAAGGAGGTCCGGGCGTGCCCGGGTTCGGGTGTCCGGCAGGTCGGCGGAGTCGTTGTGGCTGCTGCCGGTATCCAGGGTGGCGGTCTCCATCCGGTACAGCAGTGCCTGCATGCCCGGATGACGGGCCAGCAACCGGGTGGCGCGGTGGCGAAGCAGAACCTGACTGAGGATCAACAGGAATGCCCGGGGCAGCACGGTCCAGGTGAGCCACAGCATGGCCACGAACGGCCACCATTGCCCCCAGCGGGCAGGATCAATTTCGGTTGTGCCGGATGCGGCCCGGAAGAACCGGGTCGCTTCGACCAGTTCCAGGGACGGTGCAGCCGCAGGCCAGAGCCAGGACCAGGGAGTCGCCAGAGTGGTGACCAGTGTGTGGTAGCCGGCGGCTGCGGTATCCAGGGTGGTGCTCCAGCCAAAGGCAAGGTCCTGGACCACGACCATCACCAGCAAGGTGGCGAGGCCGGCAAGGCCGAAAGCAACTCCGCCGGCATGGGCAGCACGGGCCATGAGCAGTGGCTGGAGCCGGGTCCGGGTCGGGCTGGCGTGGTCGCGGTGAAGTCGTTTCAGTAACCAGCGCCAGGGTTGCCAGCCGACCATTGCCTGCACGGTGGTTGCCAGCGCCAGGATCAGCTGGAACAGGACAAACGCCAGGATCACCGTGATGTTGATGCGCTGGCCGCCGTCATAGAACAGCAAGCCCAGCATGGTGAGGATGCCGATCACGCATCCGGCGGCAACGAAGCCGCCATTGACCCGGCGCCAGCGTCCCAGCTCGCGGCTGCCGGCGGTGACGGTGCCGCCCGGGCCGGACAGGCGATCCATGTGCGCCAGCCAGCGTGAGGCGTCGGGGGTTATTCCCTGCTGTTCGCAGTCGAGGGCAAAGCGACGGTCCCGCCGGTGGAGGAAGGCGGAGGGCTGGTCCCTGTCCCGCTGGATACGGTCATCAAAATCCAGCAGCAGACGAAGGGCGTTCTGGCTCATGCAGTGTCCTGGTGGCAAATTCGGTCAGTGGTGCTTTGCTGTTAGCATATAGGCAATCCCGATCCTGATACCAGCCAATGGAAGCCCATGCCCCACCACCTGATGAATCTGCGCCATGTACCCGATGACGAGGCCGACGAGATCCGGGCCCTGTTCGATGAACACGGGGTTCGATATTACGAGACGCCCCCGAGCCGCTGGGGCATCAGCATGGGGGGCTTCTGGGTGCATGATGACAATGAGGCCGCCCGGGCCAGGGCCTTGCTTGAGGAATACCAGAGGCAGCGGCAAGATCGGCAACGGGAGGATTTCCAGGCCCGCCAGGCAAGGGGTGAAGTGGGTTTCTGGCACAGCTTCCGTCAGAAGCCGGTGACCATCATTGCCGCCCTGGTCGCCATCCTCGTAATCCTGGCCTTCACCCTCGCGCCTTTTGTCCGCCTTGGCTAGTGTCCCGTCTGCTGACTGGACCGACGGCCATACCGGGCGAGGAACTCCGTCGCCTGCTCCACCGCGTTGCCGGCGGTCAGGAAACTGGTGACGTGGCCCCTCAGGTGCATCATGTAGAGCTCGGCGTGTACCCCCTCCTGCAACAGGGCCCGGTAAAAGTGCTCCGCCTGCTCCGGTGGTACCAGCATGTCCAGGTTGCCGTGGAACAGGAAGAACGGGGGGGCGCCGGGGCTGACATGGGCAATGGGTGAGGCTAGTCGGTAAGTATCCGGTTTCTCCTGCTCGGTACCGCCCAGGAACTGGCGGACCAGTCGCCCCGAATCGAACCGCCGAAGGTCGCTGGGGATGCCGCCGGCCACCACTGCAATCGGTCGGGTCCCGGGTCCGCCATAGGGTTCGCTCAGGGGATTTCCGGGGTTGCTGGTCAGAGCAAGAAGACTGACCAGATGGGCACCGGAGGAGAATCCGAACGCGCTGATGGCATCCGGATCAATCCGGTAGTTCCGAGCCTCCTCTCGCAGCCAGCGCATTGCCACCTGAAGGTCCTGGAGCTGTGCCGGGAAGGTATACTCCGGGGCAAATCGGTAATCGATGTTCATCACCGCGAAACCCCGCGCGGCCAGTTCCTCGGCAATCCAGGTCATGTCCTCCCGGGAGCGCCGCTCCCAGCCCCCGCCGTGGACCAGCAGCACGGCCGGCGCCGGGCCGGACCCTTCCGGCAGATAAAGGTCTGCGAACAGCGCTTCCGGCCAGTCCTCCGGAGAGAAACGGACCGCCGGACGTACCTCGAAGCCGGTCTCCGGCAGGGCGACCGGCGCCTCGCGTACGTTGTGATGGCTGGCGCATCCCGCCAGTAAAAGGCCGCCCAGAATCAGGGCGGCCAGGTTTGCGCTCCGGCATTGTCTCACCCGCAGGGCTCCTGTTATTGCTATCTGTCAGGACAATCTACGAGCGATTCACCCTGACGGATGCGCCTGCGGTTGCCCCGTCGCAATCGGGGCAGGAATGCTGGCACCCTTGCCCGATAGTCCCGGTATATCGGCCCGACCTGGCGTTCAAGATCAGCCTCTTCCACGGGGGTGATCGCCAGGATGTAACCGGTCGCGATGACGGCTATCAGCAGGTGGCCGAGGCTCATGTCCGGGGACGCCCAGAACACGATCATCCAGCCCAGGCTGATGGGGTGCCGAGCCAGGCCGTAGAGGAACCGGGCGGAAAACGGCACTTCGGTCGCTGGCAGAGACTGCAGGTGTCGCCAGACCTGACGGAGGCCGAAAAACTCGAAGTGATTGATGTGAAAGGTCGCCGCTACCATGATGACCCAGCCGAGACCGTGCAGGGCGTAGATGGCGGCACGGGCAGCTTCGCTCTCCACCTGCCACAGCGAGACTGGCAGGGGGGTCCATGTTGCCAGCAGCAGGAGCAGGGTCAGACCGGCGATCAGCACATAGGTGCTGCGTTCCAGAGCCGGAGGCACTAGCCTTGTCCAGCGGCGTTTGAAGCCGGGTCGCGCCATGATCGAGTGAAGGACGAAGTAGCCCGCTAACAGCAGGGAATTGGCCGCGATGGCGGCCAGTTCGTCCCCCGGCGAACCGGTATCGATGCGCCAGGGCCCGAGGTTGAGCAGGAATCCGGCCAGGGCCAGCAGGGCCAGGAAACCTGACACGTAGCTACCCAGGGCGTAGAGCAGAAACAGGACCTTGATCATGGTTGCTCGCCCTCCCCGCGCCGTGCGATGAAGTAGACATTGAACGGGTCGTGGTCGAGCCGCTGGGACCGGATGTCACCGAATCCGGCCTGGCGCAGCATCAGCTCTGCCCGTTCCTCGCCCCACAGGGTACCGAGACCCGGTCCGCCCTGGGCCAGCGACACCGGCGTGCAGTGGGCGCAGGAAATGGCATACAGCAGCGGCCCCAGCGGGTGGTCCAGGTTGTTTTCCAGGAAACTGGAGCCGGCGATATCCTGCATCAGGTAGGTGCCCCCGGGTTTGAGAGCCCTGGCAATACCGCGCAGTAACGCCGCGGGGTCGGCCTGATCGTGCACGGCATCGAACGAGGTAATGAGATCGTACTGGGCGGGTTCGTCGAAATCCCGCAGATCCCGGGCGGCGAAATGCAGGTTGGTCAGGCCCAGCCTGGCGGCTTCGGCCCGGGTCGGCCGGAAGGCTTCCCCGCACAGGTCGTAGCCCCGGAAGCGACTGTTCGGGAAGGCCTTTGCCAGACTCAGCAGGGCAAGACCTCGCCCGCAACCGGCGTCGAGTACCGAGATGCCGTCCTCCAGGCGTTCCCGCAACTCCGGAATCAGAGGCAGGATGTGGTCAAACAGGGCGCACACCACGGTCTGGTAGCTGTCTTCCGCCATGACGTCATGAAAGCAGGGATAACGGTGGTAGTGCAGGCCTTCCCCGCTTCGGAAACAGTCGGTCAGAGCGTCCTCCATGCTGGCGATCACGGGGATGAAGCGGGCGGTCACCGCCAGGTTATCGGGACTGGCGCTGCGGGTCAGGCAGGCGGCGTGGGCCGGGTCCAGGGTGAAGGTTCTGGTCTCAGGCTGGTAGTCCACGATGGCGCCGGTGACCATCACCGACAGCCATTCCCTTACGTAACGCTCGTTCAGGCCGCAGGCGTCGGCAATTTGCTGGCTGGTGGCCGGCGGCAGGCTGGCCAGGGTATCGAACAGTCCGAGCCGGTGGCCGAGGGAAGTCATGGTGACCACGGCGGCATTATTGACCATGGTGGCGAATCGTTCGCCGAAGGCCTCCGGGGTCCGTGGTTGGTGGGTGTCGAGATTCAGGGGCGCGTTCATATCGATGCTCCTTCCGGTGTTGTTGTGAATGCCCCCTGATCTTGCGCCCCTCGCCCCGGACGTCCCTCAGCGAAATCGGTCAGTTCCTGTCCGAATCCGCCATCCGAACCCCGGACTTGCGTTTTTCTGCCGATGTCGGAAGCTTTGGGTAGGAAAACGGGGAAATCTCCATGGCGAAAAACACCGATAAGGTCCGGCCGGTGCAGATTGGCATTCTGGCCATGCCTCAGGCTACCGCGTCACCGATCTATGGCATGCAGGAACTGCTGGGGTCAGCGGGCAGGGACTGGAGCCTTCTGGTGGAGGGGGAAGCGGGCGATCCCCTGATCCGGGCCGAGATTGTCTCAGTGGAAGGGCAGCCGATGGAGCTGGCCAACGGTGCCCTGGTGCGGCCAACCCGCCGGCTTGACCGGGATTATTGCCCCGATGCCCTGTGCATTCTGGAGGTGATGTTCGACCCGGCCGACGGGCCAGCCGGACTGTTCGAGCGCGAGGTGGCCTGGATCCGGAACTACTGGGACAGAGGCGGACTGCTGGCCACCGCCTGCACCGGTGCGGTCCTGTTGGGCGAGGCGGGGCTGTTGGCGGGCCAGGATGCCACCACCCACTGGGGGTTCTGCGAGTTCATGGCCCGCCGCTATCCGGGTGTGCGGATGCATCCGGAACGGGCCATGGTCGCCTCCGGCACCGGTCAGCGCCTGATCATGTCCGGCGGTGGCACGTCCTGGATGGACCTGGGCCTGTACCTGATTGCCCGCTTCTGCAGTCAGGCTGAAGCCATCCGCGTGGCCAAGGTGCACCTGGTGGAATGGCATGAAGACGGCCAGCAACCATTCGTGGCTATCAACCATCAGCGCCAGTCCAGTGACGCGGTGATTGCCGAGTGCCAGCGCTGGCTGGCGCATCATTATGACCAGCCGTCACCGGTGGCTGGCATGATCAGCCTCAGCGGCCTGAGTGAGCGCTCTTTTCACCGCCGTTTCCGTCAGGCCACGGGGATGACGCCGATCGAGTATGTCCTGACGCTGCGGCTCGAAGAGGCAAAGCAGATCCTCGAGACCAGTCCTGTCTCGGTGGAAGCGGTGGCGGAGATGGTGGGTTATCAGGACGCCGCGTTCTTCTCCCGGAAATTCCAGCAGCGTGTGGGACTAACCCCGGCACAATACCGGCGTAAATTTGCTGGTGTTGGTCGTCTTCAGCAGGACAGCGGAGCGTCGATCGGTTGATCCTGTCCGGATCCCCTGACAGTGTCCGGAACCGGAGACAGGTGCAGCCGGCGGCGTGGCTGTCTGCTTTGGTCCATGATTTGAACTTCTGATTGTCCGGAAATCCGGAAGCCCACCCTTGTGTAATGACTGACTATGCCTGGAAAGGATAGAAAAATCATGGAGTTGTTGTTTTGGCACAGGATCCGCATGGCATCGGCAGAGCCGGCGGAACCGCCGGCCTCGGGTTTGCCAACAACAACAAACAGGGAACGATTATGAAACGACTCACGCTCTGCGCTCTGATCGGCGCTTCGGGGATTGCCGTGGCCGCGCCACCGTTCAACGAACGCCCGGAGTTCCTTCAGGGACCTGTCCAAAGCACCTGGTACGACGGTGTCACCGACGATCTTCTGACCGCGGGCCTGGGGGCCTCAGGACTCCAGAACCCGACACCCCCCGCTTTCGACGATGCCCTCAATCCAACACCGACCGAGTTGCGACGACTGGCAATCTACAACAACTACCGGGCGTTGGTGAACACCGTGCCCGGTGGTGGTTACGGCACCTTTTTCGGGCCCGCGGTGGGCAGCGACGGTGACGGTCTGATCGCAGGCCATGAATACCTGGCCTACATGACGGTGCCGGGCAGTGACGTCCCGGTGACCGTGATGGCCCAGGTGCCGGACAGCTTCGATCCCGGCCGGCCCTGCCTGGTGACGGCGCCCTCCTCCGGTTCCCGGGGTATATACGGGGCCATCGGTACCGCCGGAGAATGGAGCCTCAAGAAGGGGTGCGCGGTGGTCTATACCGACAAGGGGACGGGGACCGGGGCCCACAACCTGGCCACCAACACGGCGCAACGGATCGACGGCACCCTGACCGGAGCCGATGAGCCGGTCCAGTTCCGGGCAGACCTTTCCGAACAGGAACGTTCGCAGTTCGATGCGAGCTGGCCGGACCGGTTCGCCTGGAAACATGCCCACTCGGAGGCCAACCCCGAGGCGGATTGGGGCCGGCACGTGTTGCAGTCCATCGAGTTTGGATTCTATGCGCTCAATGAACGGTATGGTCGGGCACTGGGTAACGGAGAAACCCTGGCGACCATCCGGCCCCGCAACACCCTGGTGATCGCCTCCAGCGTATCCAATGGTGGTGGCGCCTCGGTGCGGGCTGCAGAACTGGATGACCGCGGCCTGATCGACGGCGTTGCCGTGTCCGAACCCAATCTCAACCCGGCCGTGGATCGCAGTTTCACCATTCGCCAGGGCGACGGGCCGGCAATCAACGAGCATAGCCGGAGCCTGCTGGACTACACCACTGCCTTGGCGGTCTACCAGGGCTGCGCCAATCAGGCGCCCGGGATCCGGGACCAGGCGCCGCTGAACACCCTGTTCAATCCCCCGGCGGTGGGCGAAAACATCTGTCAGTCCCTGGCCGGCAAGGGGTTGGTTGCTGGCGTGACGGTGGAGGAACAGGCGACCGATGCCCTGAGGATCCTCAACGAGGAATTCGGTATCCAGCCCGAGCAGAACCTGCTGGCGCCGGTGCACTTCGGCCTCTCCGTGGCCCAGAGCATTGCCATGACCTATGCCAATGCCTATGGCCGCGCCGGTGTTGAGGATCGGCTGTGTGGTATCAGCCTGGCGGCCACTGACGCCCTGGGTGCGGTCACGCCCCTGACATCGACGAGTGAGGCGGCACTGTTTGCCACCAGTAACGGCATTCCTCCCACCGGTGGCGTGAATCTGGTTAATGACGGTGCCGTCGGTCAGCCGACGTTGCTGGCAGCGAGTATATCGGCGAGCTCCGGGCTGGCGGATCACGGCCTGGATTCGCTCCTGTGCCTGCATGCGCTCGCCACCGGTCGGGATCCGGTCACCGGCGATCCGCTGACCGGTGAGCAGGCGGTGTGGGCCGATCGCATAGCGGAGGGTATATCGGCGGTCAGGGCTTCCGGTAATCTGCAGGGTAAGCCGGCGGTGTTTGTGACGGGCCGGGCAGATGCCATTCTGCCCATCAACCACACCTCCCGCCCCTACGTCGGCCTCAACCGGCGGGTCGAGGGCAAGCACAGCGGCCTGCGTTACTACGAAATCCTCAACGCCCACCACCTGGATGTACTCAACGGCTTCCCCGGCATTGCCGAGCGTTACGTGCCTCTGCATCATTACTATTTCCAGGCGCTGGACCTGGTGTGGGAGCATCTGACGAACAAGCGCCCGTTGCCGCCCAGCCAGGTGGTCCGGGCCGTGCCCCGAGGCAGCCTGGGCACAGCCCTGAGCGAGGAGAACCTGCCCGGGATCAGCGCCGAGCCCGCCCCGGAGGATCGGATCCTCTTTACCGGCAGCCAGCTCAGGATTCCCGAGTAATGCCTTCACACCTTGCCCCGGCCCTGTGCCGGGGCTTCACCCGTTTGCCCCTTTTCCGGGGTGGTCATATACTCTCGGCGAGGTGTCCGGTTTTCCGGATACCCGGGTGCTGTTGTAATGATCAAACCTGAAAGCGGTGGTGCACACTCCATGACACAGTTGTTTGGCGACGGGAGCCGGCGCGGGTTGACCCGCGAACTGATCGAGGCGCTGTTTCCCATGTTCGAGGAAGCCAGCGCCGGTGCCATCGCCGTGGACCGGGAGGCGCGGATCACCTGGATCAACCAGAGCTACACCGAGTTGTTGGGCATCGGGGACGCCGGGGATGCCATCGGCAAACCGGTGCGGGCGGTGATTCCCCATACCCGCATGCCGGAAGTGGTGGAGACCGGCAAGCCGTTGCTGCTCGACATCATGGAACATGACAAGCAGCAACTGGTGGTGACCCGTATGCCGTATTACGACGACGCCGGGGAGATTGTCGGCGCCGTCGCCTTCGTCCTCTACGATGACCTGCAGCCTTTGACCCCGCTGGTCAGCAAGTACCGTCGGCTGCATCAGGATCTGGCCGCAGCGCGCAAGGCGCTGGCGAAAAAGGCCCGGGGCACCCGCTACAGCCTGGGGGACTTTGTCGGCGCCAGTCCTGCCGCGCTGGAAGTGAAACGTCGGGCCCGTCTGGCCGCCGGACGGGATATGCCGGTGTTGCTGCTCGGTGAAACCGGCACCGGCAAGGAAGTGCTGGCTCAGGCCATCCACACGGTCTCCACGCGAACCGACAAGCCCTTCGTGGGCGTCAATGTGGCGGCGGTCCCCGACAATCTGCTGGAGGCCGAGTTCTTCGGTGTTGCGCCCGGGGCCTACACCGGCGCCGACCGGCGTACCCGTGAGGGCAAGTTCCAGCTGGCCAATGGTGGCACCCTGTTCCTGGACGAGGTGGGTGACATGCCTCTGCCACTGCAGGCCAAGCTTCTGCGGGCCCTCCAGGAAGGTGAGATCGAACCCCTGGGCTCGAACAAGGTGGTGCCGGTGGATGTGCGGGTGATTGCCGCCACCAGCCGTAACCTTGAAGCCATGATTGCCGAGGGCAGTTTCCGGTCAGACCTGTATTACCGCCTCAACGTACTGGAAATTCCCATACCGCCACTGCGGGACCGCCTGGCCGATCTCGGCGTGCTGTGCGAGGCGCTGCTGGAGGATATCGGTGATGGTCTGGATGTCCGGGGCGAAATCACTGATGCCGGTGTTTCGGCGCTGGCCGGCTATGACTGGCCAGGTAATATCCGGGAGCTGCGTAACGTGCTGGAGCGGGCCCTGACCATGGGCGAGGAAAATGGCCTGCTGGATGCCGATGCCATTTTCAGAGTGCTCCCGCGCAACGGTAGCCGTCCGGTGTCGACCCTTGCCCCGCGTCCGGTCCGGCCCCTGGGGCAGACCATGGCGGAAGCCGAGGCTCAGGCCATCGAGGAGGCCCTGGTGGCGGCCCGCGGCAACCGGACTCGTGCTGCCAAGCTGCTCGGCATCTCCCGCTCGGTACTCTATGAAAAACTCGCCAAAATGTCCTGATTTCCGGACGGCTGTCCTGGCCTCCGTACAAATACCTACGACCCTGGTCTAAATATGTTCGGAAAGTCGGACATATTTCTTTTTCCGGTTTTCTCGGTTATCCCATAACCAATTGAAAATTAAATATTATCTTGATCTGGCACGGGCCCTGCTATGCCTTGGTTGCAGGACGTCAGAACAACGCAGACAACAAGACTGACGCCCGATTGTTGGACCCGGACTTTCACCTCCGTCTGTCTGTTCCTGCGTTGTCTGACCTACTCAGATCAGGCCCTACACAGCGGTAATCCGCAGGGCCGTACACAACAACAATGCAAGGAGACTTGCCAATGAAACTTCTCAAGGCTCTCACCGGTGTGGCCGGTGCGATCGCCCTCACCACGGGCTCCGCGTTTGCCGACGATCTGCGCTGGAAAATGCCCGTAGCCTTCGCTACCAACCTTCCGGGCCTCGGTTCTCCCGCCGCCTGGGTTGCAGATAACCTCACCACCGCTTCCAATGGCAGCATCCAGGTCCGTGTCTATGAGCCCGGCAAGCTGGTTCCGCCTTTCGATATCCTGCAGTCCGTCTCAGACGGCAAGGTATCTGCTGGTTACACCTGGATCGGCTACGACCAGGGCAAGGTGCCCGCGATTCCCCTGTTTGCCGCCGTGCCGTTCGGTATGAAGCCACCGGCCTATATTGGCTGGTATTACTTCGGTGGTGGTCATGAAATGCTGCAGGAAACCTATGCCAACAAGGGCTTCAATGTGCACGCACAGCTTTGCGGCATCATCGGGCCTGAAACAGCGGGTTGGTATGCCGAGCCTATCGAAACACTGGAAGACTACGAAGGCATGAAGATCCGGTTTGCCGGCCTGGGTGGCAAGGTCCTCGAAAAACTGGGTGCGTCCGTCACCATGATGCCCGGCGGCGAGCTGTACCAGGCGCTGGAAAAAGGCACCATTGATGGTACTGAATTCTCCATGCCCGCCATCGACCAGATCCTGGGCTTCAATCAGGTCGTCAAGTACAACCTGTTCCCGGGCTGGCACCAGCAGTTCACCGCCCAGTACATGCTGATCAACCAGGACGAGTGGGATCGCGCCACCGAAGCCCAGAAAGCGCTGGTCGAGGCTTCCTGTACTGCGGCCACCACCCGCGGTCTGGCCGAGGGCGAGTACAAGAACGGCAAGGTTCTGGCCGAGTTCCAGGACAAGGGCGTTCAGGCCGACCAGATCCCCCGCGAAGTTCTGCTGAAGCTGAAGGAAGTAACACAGGAAGTACTTGAGGAAGAAGCATCCAAGGATGCCGACTTCAAGCGTGTTTACGAAAGTCAGCAGGAGTTCATGGAAACCTACAAGGTGTGGGACACCCGCGCCTATGTTCCGACCGACCTGTAAGGTTCGGGGCTGACCCTGGGCACCGGAAGCAGTTCCGGTGCTCACTGATTTAGTCTGGATGGCCCTGCGGGGCCATCCTTGTTTCACGACAGGCTTTCTGCACGAGGAACTGTTGTATGGCAGTGTCTGATAAAGGCTCGCCGCCCGATGTCCATGCATCGGCGTCGGATGCCGGTCAATTTATTCATCATCACACGGAGTTTCCGACCACCCGGCTCAGCCGGGCTTTGGATGCTGTGATTTCTGCAATAGGCAAGAGCGCTTCCTGGCTCTGGGTAGTGGTCACCGGTGTAATCATCTACGCCGTGGTGGGTCGCTATGCCTTCGGTATGGGTTCGGTCACCCTGGAGGAAGTCCAGTGGCACCTGGCCGGCGCAGGCTGGTTGTTGGGGCTGGGCTACACCCTGGTAACCGATGACCATGTAAGGGTGGATGTCATCCATGAGCGTCTCTCGCTCAAAGGCCAGGCCTGGATTGAACTGTTTGGCCTGGTGTTCCTGTTATTGCCGTTTCTCGTGCTGGCGGTCTACGAAATGATCCCCTACGCCATCAGTTCGTGGGAACAGGGCGAGACCAGCCAGGCGCCGGCCGGGCTTCCGTATCGCTGGATCCTCAAGGGCGTTCTGGCACTGTCTTTTGTGCTCCTTATTGTCGCTGCCCTGTCCCGTCTGCTGAAAGTCACAGCCCTGCTTTTCGGCTTTCCGAAGCCAATCCGGATCGAATCCGTTGAGAACAAGAAAGAGGATGCGTCCTGATGGAGCTTGAAACCCTTTTTGTAATCGGCATGTTCCTCACGTTCGGGGCGCTGTTGATGACCGGTTATCCTGTGGCCTGGGTGCTCGGTGGCACCGCGGTTATCTGGACCGTTGTCGGTGTCGTCGCTGTTGAGAATTTCGGTGCCAATCTCTGGTTTGATTATCAGTCTTCCATGGGGCTTGTTCCCGAACGAATATGGAAGGTGGTAAGTAGCGAGACCCTTGTGGCCCTGCCCATGTTTATCTTCATGGGCATCATGCTCGACCAGTCCGGTGTGGCCGAGCGCCTGATGAACAGTATGGTCAAGCTGTTTGGCGCCGTTCGCGGTGGCTATGCGGTTACGGTGATCGTCATTGGCGTACTGCTGGCTGCGACTACCGGTATTATTGGTGCTTCTGTGGTGCTGCTGGGCATGCTGTCCCTGCCTGTCATGATGGAGAACAAGTACGACAAGGGATTTGCCGTGGGAACAGCCTGTGCTACGGGAACCCTGGGTATTCTGATCCCTCCTTCCATCATGCTGGTGCTGATGGCTGACCGCCTGGCGGTTCCTGAGGCGTCGGTCGGTGATCTGTTCATGGGCGCGTTCTTCCCCGGCCTGATGCTGGGCGCCATGTACGTGGCCTACGCCATCATCCGTCCCATGCTGCAACCGAACATTGCACCGGTACCGGCGGGCACCGAAAAAGTGAGCTGGGGTGTTGTCTGGGAAGTTGCCAAGGCCGTTGTGCCGACGGCTGCGCTGATTCTGGGCGTACTGGGGTCGATCTTTGCCGGCATTGCAACGCCAACGGAGGCATCCGGTGTGGGCGCACTGGGCGCTCTGCTGTTGGCCCTGATGTCTGGTCGCCTGAACCTGAACGTTCTCAACTCGTCCATGCAGCAGACCACCCGAACGGCCGCGTTCATCTTTGCCATCTTCCTGGGTGCAACCGCGTTCTCTGTTGTTCTGCGCGGTCTGGGCGGCGACCAGGTGATCGAAGACGCCCTGCTGGGTCTGCCTTTCGGGCCTTACGGCGTGGTTCTCGCCATCCTGTTCGGTGTCTTCCTGCTGGGCTTCTTCCTGGACTGGGTCGAGATCACCCTGATTATCCTGCCCCTGGTGGCGCCGGTTGTGCAGCAGCTCGGTTTTGATCTGGTCTGGTTCACCATCCTGTTTGCCATGTGCCTGCAGACATCGTTCCTGACGCCGCCGGTCGGCTTCGCGCTGTTCTACATTAAAGGAGTAGCGCCACCGGAAATAAAGGTGACGGATATTTACCGCGGCGTTGTGCCGTTCATCATCATTCAGTTGGCAGCACTGGCGATCGTCTTCCTGGTACCGGAGATTGCAACCTGGCTGCCGAGCGTGGCTTACGATTAAGGAGAAAACAACAATGCGTCTGGAAAATAGGATTGCCCTGATCACCGGGGCCGGTCGGGGCATCGGCCGGGCTATCGCCGAGGCCTACGGCCATGAGGGTGCCAAGGTCGCCGTGGCCGACCTCACACGCGAAGCCGCCGAGGAAACCGTGGCTGCCATCGAGCAGGCCGGCGGCACCGCCATGGCCGTGGAAATGGACGTAACCGACGAACATCAAGTTGACGTGGGCGTCAACTTTGTGGTCAAACAGTGGGGTGGCCTGGACATCGCGCTGGCGAATGCCGGGGTCCAGCACATCGATCCGGTGCACAAGCTCGCCTTTTCCGACTGGAGCAAGGTCATGAGTGTGCATCTCGATGGCGCCTTCCTGGTGACCCGAGCCGCTCTGAAGCACATGTACGAGAGCGGTGGCGGCACCATGCTGTACATGGGCTCGGTGCATTCGCTGGAAGCCTCACCGCTGAAAGCACCCTATGTGGCGGCCAAACACGGCATGCTGGGGTTGTGCCGGGCGGTGGCGAAGGAAGGTGCCGAACACGGTGTGCGCAGCAACATCATCTGCCCCGGGTTCGTGCGCACGCCCCTGGTGGACAAGCAGATTCCGGAACAGGCCAGGGAGCTGGGCATTTCCGAAGAGGAAGTGATCAGCAAAGTCATGTTGAAGAACACTGTGGACGGGGAGTTCACCACCCTCGAAGACGTTGCGGAACTGGCCGTTCACCTGGCCGCTTTCCCGTCCGCTGCCCTGACCGGCCAGTCGATTGTGGTCAGTCACGGCTGGCATATGCAGTAACACTCAGGAGAGACGGATGAGCAATACAGAACAATCACCGGTAGTCTGGTCTCCCACGGAAGACACCCTGACGCACTCCCGCATGGGCCGGTTCAAGGCCTGGCTGGAGCAGCAGGGCTTCGGTCCGTTTGCCGACTACCATGCCCTGCACCAGTGGTCCATCACTGAGCTCGACACCTTCTGGCAGAAGGTCTGGGATTACTGCGGCCTGGTCTGTGATACCCCCGCGGACAAGGTGCTGGGCAAGCGGGAAATGCCCGGCGCCGAGTGGTTCCCGGGTATGAAGCTGAACTTTGCTGCCAACCTGCTACGGCTGGCGGACGGTGAGCATGCCGACCGGGAAGCGGTAGTGGCCTACTGTGAAACCCGACCGGTCCTACGTAGGACATACGGTGAACTCAAAGCCGATGCCGGTGCCCTGGAGGCCTTCCTTCGCAGTAAGGGCATCCAGAAAGGCGACCGGGTCGCGGGTGTGGTCACTAACGGCTACGAAGCCATGGTAGGCATGCTGGCCGCAACCAGCATGGGCGCGATCTGGAGCTCCGCCTCCCCGGATTTTGGCATCGGCGCCATCAACGATCGCTTCGGGCAGATCGAACCCTCGGCCCTGATCGTGGTGAACGGCTATGGCTATGGCGGCAAGGTCTTCGCCCGCCAGGACGATTTTGCCGAACTGATCGCCGGCCTGCCGACCCTGAAAACCGTGGTCAGCATCCCGCAGCTGCCAGATGAAGCTCCCATTCCCGGCGAACTGGT
>JAAZVL010000241.1 GCA_018623515.1 Marinobacter sp. | reverse complement strand
TCTTCCACGCCAAACTTGTCCAGCAGATAGTCAACGGTACTGGTATGGGTTTCCTCAGAGAGGGCAATCTTTGCGAAGACCTGGGTTTGCTTTCCCCAGGACTGGTCGAGGGTCAGGTACACATCCCGGGCCAGTTTCTCTTCTTCGCGCATGTACTTGAGGTCATCGGTTTCGATGTCGGTCAGACCGCTGTCATCAGCAATAACGGTTTCAACCGAAGATGTTTCTGTGGCTGAAGCCTTGGTTGCGTTCTGCTTGCCGTAGCCAGGTCCTCCGGCAGCCAGGGCAACACTGCTCGCAAGCATGGAACCGATAAGGGTGGCGGTGATAAAGGGTTTCGTGTTCATAGGTAACCTCTCTTGAACAGGTAATAGGAAAACCCGAATTCATTACTTAAGACGCTGCCCGTTTGGAAAAGTTCGCTCGATTTTCTAAATTTATGGCAATAATATGTAGGTAAATGTATCTATCGTCGCCGAAAAGTGCGTCAAAATGTCGCGCCTTGATATTTTTGACCTTTGTCAGTTCCTTTCTGTTTTTATTCTTATTCTGATTTTTCTGCCCTGACCAACCATTGGTGGTGGTCTATCCTTTCAGTCACCGATGATTCCTTATTTGAAAGTGCGACTTGCCCGAAGGAGTAGTTGATGACAGTACCCGCACCGCTGAACATTGATCAGGTTTACCATCGTTGCCCGCCGGAAAAGCTGGATTTCGAGACCACGGAAACCCTGGAGGATCTCGAACTGCCTTGTGGCCAGGAGCGGCTGCTGCGTGCGCTGGAGTTCGGTGCCAGCATGGAAGGCCGGGGGTTCAACCTATTTGTGCTGGGGCCATCGGGAGCTGGAAAGCACGAGTTGGTGGAGCGTTTTCTGGGCAGGCATGCCGGCGAGAAGGAGGTGCCGCCGGACTGGTGCCATGTCTACAATTTCAAGAATGCCGACCGGCCCAAGGCGCTGCGTTTCCCGGCCGGACAGGGCCGCGAATTCCGCAAGGACATGAACGATTTCACGGATGAATTACGTACCGCCATCCCGGCAACGTTCGAGAGCGAGGAATACCAGTCCCGTATCCAGGAGCTCCAGGAAGAGATGGCCAAGCGCCAGCACCAGGGGCTGTTCGATATCCAGGAAGAGGCCAGCCGCAACAACATTGCCATGATCACCACCCCGGCCGGGTTTACCTTTGCGCCCATGCGGGATGGGGAGGTGATTGATCCCGAGGAATACAAGAAGTTCTCCGATGAGGAAAAGCAGCTCATTGAATCCAAAGTGGAAGAGTTGCAGAAGAAACTCCAGCAGACGATCCAGCAGATTCCACGGCTGCGCAAGGAAGTTCGTGAGCGGGTGCATGCCCTGAATGAGGAGATGGTGCAGATCACTCTGGGGGGGCCCATGGGCGAGCTGCGAGAGAAATGGTCGCACCTGCCCGATGTGGTGGCGCATCTCGACGCCGTCCGGGAGGACGTTGTGGAGCACGCCGAAGCTTTCCAGGATGGCGAGAGTGGCCCACCGGCCGGCCTGTTGGTGCGCTACAAAGTCAACCTGCTGGTGGATAACGCCGAGACGAAAGGCGCTCCGGTCATCTACGAGGACCTGCCCAATCACCAGCATCTCTCCGGCCAGATCGAGCACCGGGCGCGCCAGGGCACCCTGTATACCGATTTCACCCTGATCAAGGGTGGCGCGATGCACCGGGCCAGCGGTGGTTACCTGATCATTGACGCCCGCCGTATCCTGACCCAGCCCATGGCCTGGGAAAGTCTCAAACGCATCCTGTTCTCCGGTGAAATCCGCATCGAGTCCCTGGAGCGGCTATATGGCCTGGTCAGCACCACCAGCCTACAGCCAGAGCCGATTCCGGTGTCGGTCAAGGTGGTGATCCTTGGTGACCGGATGCTGTATTACCTCCTGTCCCACTACGATCCGGACTTCCTGGACCTGTTCAAAGTGGAAGCGGATTTTGAAGATGACCTTGATCGGGACGATGGCTGCTATGAGCTCTACGCCCGGATGATTGCCACCATGGCCAGAGGGCTTGAAGCGCAACCGTTGACCCGCGATGGCGTGGCCCGCCTGATCGAACACGCCAGCCGGCTGGCCAGTGACCAGCGCAAGCTCACCGCCCATGACCGGGTGTTGAGGGATCTGATGAGCGAGGCGGACCACTGGGCCAAACAGGCCGGGGCGGAACTCATCACCGCTGATCATATCCAGCAGGCGATTGATGAGCGCGAATACCGGGCCAGCCGGGTACGTGAGCGCAGTATGGAGCAAATCACCCGGGGCATCGTGAAGATTGCCACCGAAGGCGAGGAGGTGGGGCAGGTGAATGGCCTGTCGGTACTGCGGCTCGGCGCCTCCATGTTTGGCCAACCGGCCCGGATTACCGCAACTGCGCGGCCGGGAAAGGGCCAGGTGGTGGATATTGAACGCGAGGCCAAACTGGGTGGGCCGATCCACAGCAAGGCGGTGATGATCCTGTCCCGGTTCCTGGCCAGCCGTTATGCCGGAGACGGGGAGTTGTCGCTCTCGGCCAGCCTGGCGTTCGAACAGTCCTATGGTGGTGTGGAGGGGGATTCGGCTTCTGTGGCCGAAACCTGCGTCCTGCTTTCCGCCATTGCCGGGGTGCCGCTGAAACAGACCTTTGCAGTGACCGGTTCCATGAACCAGCATGGTGAAGTTCAGGCTGTGGGCGGCGTCAATGAGAAGATTGAGGGCTTTTTCAACGTTTGTCGGGATTCCGGCAGCCTTGGCAGTCAGGGCGTGTTGTTACCGGAAAGCAACGTGGAGCACCTGATGCTCAGGAAGGAAGTCAGGGACGCCATGGGCGAGGGCAGCTTCAGAATCTATCCGATCTCGGATATCAATGAGGCGATCGAGTTGCTGACCGGCATGGAAGCCGGCGTTGCCGATGAAAACGGCGACTACCCGGAGGGCAGCTTTAACCGGAAGGTGCAGGATCGTCTCAGCGCTTTCGCCGAGGTCGGCAAGAAACGGGACGAGGACAAGGACAACGGCAACGGAGAGGGAGGCAAGAATGACGACGACTGACCAGCCCGAACCCGTGCCTGTCGAATCCGGGCCCGGCCGTGTACTGGTGCTTCTGGATGGCTCCCGGCTGAGTCTGGCGGCGCTGGAGGCTGCGGCCGACATCGCCGCGCTGCGGGGGCACGACATTCTCGGTGTGTTTGTCGAGGAAGTGAACCTGCTGCGCAGCTCGGGTTTTGAATTTGCCCGGGAGATCGGTGCAAGCTCCGGCGCCGCGCGCCCCCTGGACTCTGCCATGTTGGAGATGCGTATGCGCGCACTCGCAGAGCAGGCACGGCGTTCCCTGCAACGCGCAGTTGCCAGTCGTGGCCTGCGCCAGGCATTGAAATTGTGCCGGGGAAGTGTGATCCAGGAAGTGCTCAGTCTCGCGGGCCCGGACGACCTGGTGGTGATGGGGCGCGCGGGGTGGTCGGCCGCACCGGGTTCGCGCCTGGGTTCTACCGCCCGGGGATTGATTCGCCAGGCACCTGGCGATGTATTGCTCTGGGCGGAGATTCAGCGTCGCCCCGGGTATGGAATTATTGTTCTCCTCAACGATGATCAGGGTGCCAACCACAGGGCGCTCGCCGTCGGAATCGAACAGGCACGCCGCCATCACCAGCCGCTGACGGTGCTGATTCGCAGCCATGGAGAGGGCGGTCAGGAGGTAGTCAGGGCGATCGAGGAACAGCTGATTGCCCGGGGAGCCGGAGCGCGTGTCAAGCTGATTCCCCGCGCCAGTGCCGCCGAGGTGGCCCGTATACTGCGCCGGGAAGCCCCGGCCGAGCTGGTGGTCAGCCGGCAGTGCAGTGTGTTCGATGAACAGGGTGCCGAGCAGCTCTTGGTTGAGCTGAATTTGCCGGTGACCGTAACGCCCTGAGGCCAGGCCTCAGGCGATCTTGCGGGCGTTTTCCTTGCTGAGGATTTTTTCGATTTCCTCGGCCGAGAGGGTTTCTTTTTTCAGGAGGGTCTTGGCGAGAGCCTCCAGATGGTTCCGGTGCTCGGTTAGGAAGTCCACGGTGGCTTTTTCCAGCGCCAGTAGCTGGGACTGGATTTCCGCGTCGATCAGCTCGGCCATCTTTTCACTGAACTCCCTCGGTGCGCCCATCTCCCGGCCCAGGAACACATGTTCCTCGCCGATACTCAGGCCCAGAGGGCCGAGTTTCTCGCTCATGCCCCATTGGCCGATCATTTTGCGCAGCAGTTTGGTGGCCTCCTTGAGATCGTTCTGGGCACCAGTGCTGACTTCGCCATAGATGATCTTTTCGGCCGAGCGGCCGCCGAGCATGACCTTTATACGGTCCTTCAGGTAACTCTCGGTGAAGGTGTAGCGGTCTTCCCTGGGGGTCTGCTCGGTCACACCCATGGCCATGCCGTGGGG
>JAAZVL010000240.1 GCA_018623515.1 Marinobacter sp. | reverse complement strand
GGCGATCGGAGCGATCAGAGTAACGCTCATCTTCACGTTGTCACCCGGCATAACCATTTCCACGCCTTCCGGCAGTTCACAGGAACCGGTTACGTCGGTGGTACGGAAGTAGAACTGCGGACGGTAGCCCTTGAAGAACGGAGTATGACGGCCGCCTTCTTCTTTGGACAGTACGTACACTTCACACTCGAACTTGGTGTGCGGAGTGATGGAGCCCGGAACCGCCAGAACCTGACCACGCTCAACGTCGTCACGCTTGGTACCACGCAGCAGAACACCAACGTTCTCACCGGCACGGCCTTCGTCCAGCAGCTTGCGGAACATCTCAACACCGGTACAAGTGGTCTTGACGGTATCGCGGATACCAACGATTTCCACTTCGTCACCAACCTTGATGATGCCACGCTCAACACGACCGGTTACAACAGTACCACGACCGGAGATGGAGAATACGTCCTCGATCGGCATCAGGAACGGCTGATCGATCGCACGCTCCGGCTCAGGGATGTAGTCGTCCAGGGCTTCTACCAGCTTCTTCACAGCGGTAGTACCCATCTCGTTGTCGTCTTTGCCTTCCAGCGCCATCAGCGCGGAACCGGTGATGATCGGGGTGTCGTCACCCGGGAAGTCGTACTGGCTCAGCAGATCACGAACTTCCATCTCGACCAGCTCCAGCAGCTCCTCGTCATCGACCATGTCCGCCTTGTTCAGGAACACAACGATGTAAGGAACGCCAACCTGACGGGACAGCAGGATGTGCTCACGAGTCTGCGGCATGGGGCCGTCAGCTGCGGAACAGACCAGGATCGCGCCGTCCATCTGGGCAGCACCGGTGATCATGTTCTTCACATAGTCGGCGTGGCCCGGGCAGTCTACGTGTGCGTAGTGACGGGTCGGAGAATCGTACTCAACGTGAGAGGTCGCGATGGTGATACCACGGGCCTTCTCTTCCGGCGCGTTATCGATCTGGTCAAACGCGCTGGCTGAACCTGTACCCCACACTTCGTGACATACACGAGTCAGAGCAGCGGTCAGAGTGGTCTTACCATGGTCAACGTGACCAATAGTACCCACGTTTACGTGCGGTTTACTACGCTCAAATTTTTCTTTGGACATTTGACCAACTCCCCTAATCAACCTGGATCGTAACGTTGACCGGATAAAAATGGAGCTCATGGGCGGATTTGAACCGCCGACCTCACCCTTACCAAGGGTGTGCTCTACCAACTGAGCTACATGAGCATTAAAACCAAATTGGAGCGGGCAGCGGGAATCGAACCCGCGTCATCAGCTTGGAAGGCTGAGGTAATAGCCACTATACGATGCCCGCGAGCAATAAGTGGTGGAGGGGGCAGGATTCGAACCTGCGAAGGCGATGCCGTCAGATTTACAGTCTGATCCCTTTGGCCACTCGGGAACCCCTCCCGTACAAATTCGCTTCCCACGAATCTGCTCAAAACTTAAAGTGGAGCTGGCGGACGGAATCGAACCCCCGACCTGCTGATTACAAGTCAGCTGCTCTACCAACTGAGCTACGCCAGCTCACATTCGCCTCGTCAGCGAGGGCGGTATACTACGGAGTTTTTTCTGACGTTGCAACACCTTCGCAAGGGTTGATTTCGATGAAATCGAAATTTTTGCCATATTCCGAAGTAACCGCCTGAACCAGGTCCTCAGCGAGGTCCGGCTCAGCCTCAAAATCGAGCGCGTAGCTTATCTGATTTCGATCGTAGTTGGCTAGTACCGCATTGAGATTCTGACGTTTTTTTTCTTCGAGAACGGAAATTGCTGCCTCACGGGACTCAAACAACCCCAGAGAGATGGCATTCCGGTATTCCCCTTCGGTCACCAGGTAGGAATCTATGCCCTGACGCTGAATATCGCGGAACTGTCTGCGCGCGGCTTCAGGCGGTTGCGGGGGAATCATCACCCAATTCAGAGGTGGACGTTGCCGCTCCACCTCCTCGATCTCTACAGCCACGTCCTCAAACGCCGTTATTGCGCCCAGGAGAGTCTCCGCAGCTTCGCGGCTCTCCAGCCAACCCATTCTTACGCACTGCAGGGGAGGCCCGACCGGAACCGAATCTGGTGACGCTGGTGCCGTATCCGGGGCCGCTACTTCGGCCGCCCGCATGTCGGAATCAGGGTCGCCGACTTCGGGAAGGGGCTCCGGCTCCGCCGGGAACTTGAGACTGGCAACCCTGGGCAAAGTGCCGGAGAAGGTTTCGGATGAGCGCTCGGGCGGCTGCAATACGCCGGCGACGTACCACAGCACCAGGTTGACGCCGAATAACAGCAGAGCCAGCCACCTCATATTGCCAACTCTTCTGCATCAATGGCGGCAAGCCCACGGAGGACAAGGTCGGGCGCGTGCATGGCATTAAGGCCAAGCCCCTGGAGCCGCTCGGCGTCTCCGCCGGTCACCAGAATATCCTGGAGGCCGAAGGTATCGACATCCTCCCGGATACGCTCGATCATGGCAGCGGACAGCCAGGCGAGGCCGTGATTCACACATTCGCCCGTGCTTGTCCCTGGCGAGGTTTCCAGGACCTGCTCGGGATCAAAAAGGATTCGGGCAGCGTCAGTCCGGAGACTCCGGATCATCATCTGGAGCCCCGGCAAAATGAACCCGCCCAGATGTTGCCCGGCTCCATCCACATAATCCACGGTCACCGCGCTGCCGGCATCAATGACGGCAAACCCCTTCCGGTGAGTCTGCCAGGCCCCATACATCGCGTGCCAACGATCTGCCCCCATACGCTGATAGTCCTGATAGGCATTTCTCAGGCCACCGCGCTCTGCTTCCGACCAGTGGCACACCGCCGGGACGCCAAACCGACGTTCGAGATGCGCCACCAGCGCCTCACGACGAGCCTCGGCAGCAACAGTAGAGACGCTGATGCGCCGAACCCTGGCATCTGCCGGAAGACCCGACAGGGGATCAGGACTGGAAAGCACACCGGCACCGCTGGCCAACACCTTCTGCCGATCACCCAGCTGCCATTTCAAGCGGGTGTTTCCGGCGTCTATCAACAGTCTCATGGACGCACCCGCAAGCTGATTTCCCCGGCTCTGACCGGGGCCACCCCATCGGCATTCCTCACCAGGTAGTTACCAGTCTCGTCGATACCCTCGCCTGTACCCTCAAGCTCCCCGCTCCGGGCATGAATGGTTTTTCCCAGGAAAATATCCCGCGATTGCCAGGCCGCCCGGAAGTCACTGAAACCGACGTCGGCAAAAATTTCGGTGGCGTCATGGATGGCATTGATGATGGCAGCGGCGATCTTGTTACGTGACCACTTTTGCGCCGGAAAGCCCGACGCGAGGCTCGTCCAGGGCTGATCCACGGAGTCAGCCTCCGACATGTGGACATTGATCCCAATACCCGCAATGACCTGGACCACCCCCTCCTGCAGCTCCCCCTGGAGCTCCACGAGAATTCCCCCGAGCTTGCCTCCGGGAAGGAAAATGTCATTGGGCCACTTCAGGCCGATGGACTTGGCGCCGAGGCTCTCCAGCGCATTGGCAACCGCCACACCCAACACAAGGCTCAGGCCGTCGAGGACCGCAAACCCACCATGAAAGGTCAGGCCGATACTGAGGTAAAGGTTCTCCCCACGAGGGCTTTGCCAGGCTTTTCCACGGCGGCCACGGCCTGCCGTCTGGTAGTCAGCAATACAGACGGGGATCTCCGATGATCCTGGCTGCCACTGCCGGATCACTTCGGCGTTGGTGGAATCTACTTCATCGAGTACGGCTAACTTGAGACCGGCGCGTACCTCGGGGGCAATTCCATCCAGAATCTCCCCGGCGTTGAGTAGATCTACGGGTGTCAGGAGCTGGTAGCCCTTACCTCGAACTGTTGCTACCTCATACCCGTCGTCCACGGCGCGGCGAATCTGTTTCCAGACTGCGGTACGGCTTACCCCCATGGATTGGGCAAGCGATTCCCCGGAATGGATCTTACCGTCCTGGAGAAGGGTTATCAGTGCTTTGGATTTCATGAAGCGGTATCCGGCCTGAACATATTGATAAGGGCGGATTAAACAACAGGAAAGGGGAAAACACAAAGGAGGGGTTGGTGGAGGGCCTTATTTGTGGAGAAATGGCCGGGCAGTGCTGAGCACTGCAGACTGTGACCTACTTTGCTCAGGCCTGTCGGCCTTCGGCCCTTCGGGCCCAGCGTCGCTGCGCTCCGCTGTCCTGCGGCTGCCTCTGGCAGCCTTGTCGCATGGGGGCCTTTGTAGTGAGAGAGAATATCGTATCCCAAATAAAAAAGCCCCGGCAGCTTTCGCTGTCGGGGCTGTTTTATTTAGGAGCCTGACGATGACCTACTCTCGCATGGGCCATGCCACACTACCATCGGCGCTGGTCTGTTTCACTTCTGAGTTCGGGATGGGATCAGGTGGTTCCAGACCGCTATGGTC
>JAAZVL010000239.1 GCA_018623515.1 Marinobacter sp. | reverse complement strand
CCTGCTGGTGGATGTGGATGGAATGCCAGCAATGGATCAGCCGGTGCCTGCGGATGAGCACCATATTCATTTTGGTGGCGGGCAAACCCAGACTACGCTGGAGTTGGCACCAGGCGAGCATACCCTGCAACTGCTGGTGGGTGATCATCAGCACGTGCCCCATGAGCCACCGGTCATGTCCGAGAAAATTACGATTACGGTGGAGTAATGGCCGAGCCTTCGCCGCTGCAACCGAAGGATATTGTGGCGCAGTTTATCGCAGACATTCGTGACCAGCGGCTGGAGGAGGCAAAGGAGCTGTTGGCGGCCGAAGGCTTTGAGTACGTTGGCCCGAACATGCGTTTCCTGAGTCGGGACGACATGTTGGCCTACCAGTTCGGCATGTTCGCCATCCAGAAGGATCTCGTTCTCCGTCAGCTCAGTGCTGATGGAGAGCACGTGTTTGCGATCCTCGATTACCGTACCTACTTCGAGCCGATCGGAGATGTGCGCCTTGCCGTCTGGTTTCGTGTGCGGGAGGACAGGATCCAGAGCGTTGAAACTTTCTACAATGCCGCAGTGATTGAAAACATGTTGGGCGGGAGCCTGCCCGACTATGACGAGCCAGGCTCAAACAATAACTTGATATAACCTCTTAGCAGCATCAGCTGGCTTCAGGAACATCGACGTGCATGAGCTGGAGCATGAGCCGCCCGTTAGATTAGACAAAATGCCCATCAGGGTGGAGTAATAGCTTGGTCCCAGACCGGCGTGTTTGTTGGTCTGGGTGGTTTTCCAGCAATTTTTCCTGATTTGGGATACAATGGACGATTAATATTGGCAAACAAGCCAGTATTTAACTTGGGGGGAATATGATGAGCAAGAAACCTCAAAAGTCTACCTTAACTTCTGCCCAGATTGAGGAGCAGACTGCTGCTTTTTTGAAGTCCGGCGGGTCAGTTGAGTATGTGGATAAAGGAAAAAGTGGACAGTTTGCCTCTGCAGGTTCAAAGCAGATTAATCTGAAAAGTGGCCAATGAGTTCACGATTACCGGAAAAGATTAGGGATTATGAAGCTGTTCCGCTTTTCGGTATTCAATAAAAAAGGCAGCCTGAGGCTGCCTTTTTTATTGCGTATTGGCTTTTATTTACAGGCCAATTACGTTCTCTGCCTGTGGGCCTTTCTGGCCCTGGGTCACGCTGAATTCAACTTCCTGGCCTTCGGCCAGAGTTTTGAAACCGCTACCCTGAATAGAGCTGTAGTGCACAAAGACGTCTGAGCCGCCTTCACGAGAAATAAAGCCAAAACCTTTTGCTTCGTTGAAGAACTTAACGTTGCCGGTAATTGTAGACATAAACAGATATCCTGAGATTAATCATTAATGTACCGTCAAAAGATCGTTGTGATCTTTGATCAGCGATATGCAGGAAACAAAAAACGTGCAGGATCAAAAACAGGACAAGAGGTGTGACAACACAAAAGGTCTTATTCGTGAAATGCTTTGCTAAATCTTTCCAACGAGATAGACAGTACGCTAATTAAGAGGTGCTGCATAGGAAAGTTTTAATTGTTTTCCGAGAACCCTGGGCAGAATAAGACATAACCGTAATCATTGTTTATTGCCAATGCGGGTTACACTCGTCATCAGCAACTCACCGGCATCCTGACGTGGCTTGCCTTCCTCCTGCTTGGTATGGAGCAGGCAGCCCTTTGGGGCGCCTTGGCCGGGATAGCCAGCGCTGTACCTTATCTCGGGCCGTTTCTTGTGTTTGTTGGTTCCGGGCTTGCCGCGTTCATCCAGTTCGGCGAGCTCAACATGGCGCTTATTGTGGCGAGCACCTCCCTGGTCATTACCAGCATCCAGGGGAACCTGTTGATGCCCTGGCTAACCAGCTTTGTTTCTAGTCTCAATTCCGTCGTGATCTTCGTTGGTCTGCTGTTCTGGGGCTGGCTCTGGGGCCCTGTCGGGCTGATTGTTGCTACTCCCATCCTGATGATCACCAAATCGCTGTGCGATCATGTGGTCAACCTCCGCCCAGTAGGCGAACTGCTTGGCAAGTAGAGCTGGCAGTTGTGATTTGTGAGCGACACCAACTGCGAACGCTGCCACGGCCGATTCCAGTGGGTTCTCCCGGATGAGCTCACGCAGTTTATGGACAGCGGATTTTGTTCCAGTTCCAGCGCCCGTGCCCGAGGAGCTGCTGGTGGTCATCCGCCAGAAGAAGGCGGCGAGAAAGGCGACGCAGCCGGAACCAACCACTGCCATGGCCCCCGCCTCCTGAACCAATGGATTTACCGCTTGATCGGCGAACGGGTGCTGATGGCACCCGCTAGACTTTGGGGCCTTTGCCTCGCAGGGCGTTAATCACCAGTGACACCACCAGCAGGACAAGGAAGATGAAAAACAGTATCTTCGCAAAGCCAGCGGCTGCTCCTGCGATACCGCCAAAACCCAGGACGCCCGCCACGATTGCAATGACCAGAAATACCACAGCCCAATAGAGCATCTACTGTCCTCCTTTCAGGGGTTGTTTTTCAAACGTGGCAGGCCAACTGCGGGTGTGCAACTTTCAGGCAGGTATGTGGAAGGACCGTAACCGGGCGTCCATCAGAGTAAGCGTTCAGGGCACTGGCATGAGTGCCGAAAACCGGTTCTGAGTTGTTATTTGCATCGCTGACTAAGACGATTGGAGAACAGGAGCAAGCAACCGTATTCATTGCCTCCCGATAGCACCGTTTCTATAATCCTTGGGCGGTCCGCTGCCTGATTGCCGTTTTTGGCGATCTGAACAACTCCAATAAGAAGGAATTCGTTATGTCGAAACGTCGTACATTTCTGGCTGCCGCTGTGACGGCTACGTTCCTGTTCAGTGGCGCTTCCCACGCTGAATACAAGGATGAATACACCGTCTCGACGGTACTGCCGTCTGCCTTTCCCTGGGGCCAGGCTGCCGACAAATGGGTGGAGTTGGTGAAAGAGCGCTCTGACGGGCGCATCAATATGAAGATTTACAGCAACTCACAGCTGGTTTCCGGTGACCAGACCAAGGAGTTTTCGGCCATGCGCTCCGGGCTGATCGATATGGCGGTGGGTTCTACCATCAACTGGTCGCCCCAGGTGCCGGAACTGAACCTGTTTTCCCTGCCGTTCCTGATGCCCGATTACGCGGCCATTGATGCTATCACCCAGGGCGAAGCGGGAGAGGCGGTCTTTGCGGCCATCAAGAAACGCGGTGTAACCCCGCTGGCCTGGGGTGAAAACGGCTTCCGCGAGTTGTCCAATTCCAAGCTGACCATTGATGAGCCGGCGGACCTGGACGGCCTGAAGATCCGTGTTGTGGGCTCTCCGCTGTTCCAGGATACCTTTACGGCTCTGGGCGCGAACCCCACCCAGATGAGCTGGGCCGATGCCAAACCGGCGCTGACCACCGGTGCCGTCGATGGCCAGGAAAACCCGCTGTCGGTGTTTGATGTGGCACGTATCGATCAGGTTGGCCAGAAATACCTGACCCGCTGGCACTACATGGCGGATCCGCTGGTGTTTGCCGTCAGCAACCAGGTGTGGGACCAGTTCTCCGAGGAAGATCAGGCCCTGCTGAAGCAGGCGGCGATTGATGCCGGTCAGTGGGAAATCGAGAAATCCCGTGGCGAAGTGGACGCGACTCTGGCCGCCATCAAGGAGCGCGGTGTGGAAGTCACCGAGTTGACGCCGGAGCAACGCGAAGCCTTCAAAGAGGCTACCAAGTCCGTCTATGACAAATGGTCTTCCCGCATTGGCGAAGATCTCATCCAGCAGGCACAGGATGCTGTAGCCAACCGTAACCAGTAATTCGGACCTGCCCTCGCGCCCGCCATCACCGGCGGGCGCTTGTTCCAAAACGGAGTTCCCATGCCGTCCCGTTCTCCCAAGTTTCGCCCTGAAGCCTGGTTCGCCACCATTTCGCTGATTGCAATCTGCGGGATCAGCCTTGGCAACGTGATCGTGCGCTACGCCACGGATGCGTCGTTCGCCTTTACCGAGGAGTTCTCGGTGTTCTGCCTGGTGGTGCTCACCTTTGCGGGGGCGGCGGTGGCCGCGCGCCATAACCAGCACATCCGGATCGAACTGATCGAGCACTACCTGCCGTCGTGGGCGCGCAAGGTGGTTTTTGTCCTGCAGTGGGTGGCCGGGGTGACCGTTGTGGGCATCATGACCTGGTACGGCAGCACATTCGCCTGGCAGGAGTACCAGTGGGAGTCCCTCTCTCCAGGGCTGGGTCTGCCCAACTGGATCTATGTGATCTGGCTGCCGCTGTTGTCCGTGGCCATCATCATCCGCATGACCCAGAACCTGATGGATCGCCTGCGGGGCAAGACAGATCCGGAGGCCATTCATGAGTCCTGATCTGTTGATGATTGCCAGCTTCCTGCTGGCCCTGCTGATGGGGGTGCCCGTGGCCATTGCCCTGG
>JAAZVL010000238.1 GCA_018623515.1 Marinobacter sp. | reverse complement strand
TTCTTGAGGAACAGTAATTCGTAACGGGCATGGGTGTCGTTCTATAATCTGCCGGAAAAGAGCACAGGGTAGGCCTGCTTCGTTAATTTTTTGTTATACATCTATCCTAAGTGACGATACATATTTTGTCTCCACTTTTGCCGTCTTTCTTTTCATCCTTGGAGTGTGCACCGAATGAGTTGCTGGGAAATACTCGGAATTGAACCGACCAACGACCGGAACCGGATTCAACAGGCTTACGAGCAGCAGCTGAAGTTTGCCTCCCCGGAGGAAGCGGAAGCGCTCCGCCGGGCGTTTCAGGAGGCCAGCGGAGACCCGGTACGGGAGCCTGTTGCCACGCCGGAGCGCGCTGACAATGCTCGTGAAGTGGAAGAGTCCCTTGAAGCCGGCGCGACACCGCCCCCTGCGGGAGAGAAGCCGCTGGACGCCGAGGAGGGGCAGATCGTCCGGGAGGTGGTCATACAGATCAAGGCGTTGCTGAATGATTCGCAGCGCAGCAAGGATGTCGGCATCTGGAAGGCAATCCTGTGCGAACCACCGGCGGACAAGCCGGCCCTGCGCCGGGAAATCGCCAGTCAGCTGGAGCCGCAACTGCGTCCGATGGCCGAGTACGGCAGTCTGGCAGCCCCGGTCACCCGTTTTCTGGGTGAGTGGTTCGACTGGTACAGCCTGCAGGACGTGCCAGAGGAGCCTGTTGATGACAGGATCTACCCGGAGCCCGGCATGGCCGAGGATCAGCCGGAACAGCCGCCTCAGATGGTGAATTTCTGGCCGGCTGTTATCGGCTGGATTGTGGGACTGGTGATCCTGGCTTCAATTTTCGGAGGCATGAGCGGGGGATGAGCCCCTCGCTTCCTCGATCTTCTCGCGGTATTTCCGGGCCAGTATGGCCCCGACAATCACCTGGATCTGGTTGTAGCACATGATCGGTAAGACGATCATGCCGAAGCCGGGGTGCCCGGAAAACAGTACCTTGGCCATGGGCAGCCCCGATGCCAGGCTTTTCTTTGATCCGCAGAACACCACGGCAGTCTCATCCTCGAGGCTGAAGCCAAATCGCCGCACCAGAAACCGCGCCATCACCATGAAAAAGCCCAGCAACGCAAAACAGAGTGCGACGGTAAAGACAATCGCCTGAACCGGCAGGTTCTGCCACAGCCCGCTGACCACGGAGTGGGAAAATGCGGAATACACGATCAGCCATATTACGCATTGATCATAGCGCGCCATGAGTTTCTCGTTCCGGGCCAGATAACCCCCCAGCCATGGCCGCATGGCGTGACCCACGGCAAAGGGCAGCAATAACTGCATCACAATATCCTTCAGTGCTTCGCCCACCGAGAATCCTCCTGCGCCCGAGGTGCTGACCAGCAACAGTAACAGGAACGGTGTCAGCATCATGCCGAAGACGTTCGAGGCTGCCGCACTGCAAATCGCAGCCGGCACATTGCCCTTCGCCATCGCGGTGTAGGCGATGGAAGAGGAGACTGCCGAGGGCAGCACTCCCAGATAAAGGAAGCCAAGGCCAAGATCCTCGGGCATCCAGGTCGGAATGATGTCTGACAGCGCGTTGATAGGCAGTACAGCCAGCGGGAAGAAAATAAAGGTCAGGGCTGTGATCAGGATGTGCAGGCGCCAGTGGGTGGCGCCGGCAACGATCTGTTCCCGTGACAGCGCTGCCCCGTGGAAGAAGAACAGAAGCGCAACGGCCACCGTGCCGGCCGTCGTCAGCCAGTCCGCAGCGGAGCCAGTTGCCGGCAGAAAAGAGGCAAGGACGATGGCGCCCAGCAGCAACAGGGTGAAGGTATCAATGCGCAACTTCATGAAGGTACAGCTCCGGGCTTGAGGGCTTTAAGGCTGGGCTCGAGCAGCTCCCGGGCCAGCTGCCCGGCCTTTTGCGCTTCACCACGACGGATAGCGGCAAGAAGCAATTCGTGGTCTTCCTGGGATGGCTCCGGAAGATCCGCATCCATTTCGGTGCGCTCGATGGTCTGGCTGACTCCGTGGGAAAAATAATCGTAGAGTTCGAGCAGGGCAGGGTTGTGGGAGGCCATGACCACGGCATGGTGGAACCGCTCATCGTGCATGATGCGTTCCTCAAGGTCGTTGGCGGAGCGCGCGCGGGCGTCGAGGGCATCCGTCATGCGCTTGAGGTCGTCTTCCGTCCGCCTGAGTGAGGCCAGCTTGGCGGCTTCGGATTCGAGCATGATCCGGACCTCAAGCTGGTCGGCCAGCTCGGTGCGGGCAATGCGCCGCAAGGTTTCTCCCGCGTCCCGTGTGGCGCGCACATAAGTACCGTCACCCTGACGGGTCTCCAACATGCCCACATGCACCAGCACCCGGACCGCTTCCCGAACCGTGTTACGGCTCACGCCCAGGGATTCGGACAGCTCCGACTCTACCGGGAGTTTGTCGCCAAGCTCCCAGTCTCCCTTTTCGATGGCTTGTCTGAGGCTCTCGATGGCGGTTTCCACCAGAGAGCCTTTTCGAATTCTTTCCAGCATTAGATGATCATCCCGCTATCATATGAACCAATCATCCTATGAATAACTGGAAATTTCAACGGCGGCAGAACCGCCGTTGCGACATCAGTTGGCGGGGTTCAGGAACTGGTAGTCGGCGGTCTCCACGTGCCGGGTGGCAAACCGATAGGTAAACGTAAAGCCCGGCCAGTTCACGGTGTTCTTGCCATTCTCGTCCAGGTACCAGGAGGTACAGCCGGTATCCCAGACAGTTCCTTCCAGGCCTGTCTGAACCACCTGGGAGAAGCGCTCCTGACGGTCCTCCCGGACATCCATGGCTGCGCCCGGGTACTTGTCCAGTGCTTTCAGGCAGTCGAGCACATAGCGGAACTGGGATTCGAGCATGTACAGAATGGAGTTGTGGGCCAGGTTGGTGTTGGGTCCGTAGAGCATGAACATATTGGGAAAACCGCTGACAGTGATGCCCTTGAAGGCCACTGCTCCACCTTTCCACGCTTCATTCAGGTGCTTGCCGTTACGCCCGATGATGGTGATCGGTGACAGGAATTCGGATGCCCGGAAACCGGTCGCCAGGATGATTGCATCCACCGGATAGTGAGTGCCGTCCGCGGTTTCCACGCCGTCCGGAGCGATCTTGCCGATCGGATCGGTCACCAGATTGACGTTGGACTGGTTGATGGCCGGGTACCAATCGTTGGAAATCAGGATTCGCTTACAGCCGATCTGGTAATCCGGGATGATCTTCCGGAGCTTTTCCGGATCAGTGACCCGTTTTCGGGCCTCCTCCCGGGCCTGACGCGCAAAGATTTCAAGCAGGCCATTGAAGCGGGTGAACGCCAACGCCCGGCTTTCGTTCTTCCAGTAGATCAGGTAGCGGTAGATCCGATCCCAAACTGGCACTTTGCTGAACAGCCACTGCTCCCAGGGGCGGAACGGTCGATCTGGTTTGGGCAGAACCCAGGCGGCGCTGCGCTGGAAGAGGTTGAGGGTGTTCACCTGTTTGGCGACTTCCGGCACAAACTGGATAGCACTTGCGCCGGTGCCAATCACGGCGACCTTCTTTCCGGTCAGATCGTAATCGTGATCCCAGCGAGCGGAATGGAACAGCCTGCCCTGGAATTGGTCGAGGCCGTCAATTCGGGGCCACGCAGGCTGGTTAAGTTGCCCGGTCGCGGTGATGAGAATTCGGGTAGTGAGGCTCTCCCCGGTGGTCAGGATAACCTCCCAGTGGTTCTCGCGCTCATCAAAACTTGCCTTGGCAACCTCCGCATTGAAGCGGATATGTTCGCCCAGGCCGTACTTATCGACGCAATGCTCCATGTATCCCAGGATTTCGCTCTGCAGGCCGAATTTGCGGGACCAGTCATGCTTCGGTTCGAAGGAGTAGGAGTAGAAATGGGACTGGACGTCGCAGGCGGCACCGGGATAGGTGTTGTCGCGCCAGGTGCCACCCACGCGGTCGGCTTTCTCCAGGAGGGTAATGTTGTGGTAGCCCGCCTTCTTGAGCTGAATCGCCATCCCCAATCCACCAAAGCCGGTGCCGATAATGAGTATGGATGGGGATTCGGTGCTTGCTCTTTGCATGATTCTCGCTGCCCGGATGTTGTTATTGTCATGGACCTTTCCCGAGTATACGGCGCCCGGCAACAGGAATGTATGACTTATTCGCGCATCCGAGCTGGTCAGAATTCTCAATCGGGCAGGGAGGTTAGCAGCTCATCTGCCGGTTGGGTCAACAGTTCGGTAACCAGCGATTGCTGGAACTGACGCCGGATACTGATGGCATAGAACTCCTCGTAAACGCCGGGCAAGGCCCCGTAATCCCGCAGCACCCCGGCACGGAGCTCGTCCCTGACCACAACGGGCGGCAATACAGCAAAGTTGCGGGTATCACGGGTGAGCAGTCGCATCATGGCCATGTCATCGACCTCAGCGATGATGTTCGGGTAGA
>JAAZVL010000237.1 GCA_018623515.1 Marinobacter sp. | reverse complement strand
TCGTTGCCATAACGTTAGCGGAGCCAGCGTTAAGAAAGTAGTCGTGAGAGACTGACAGAAGGGCTGAGAGTCCAGAAACGAAAAAGGCCTCGCGAAGCGAGGCCTTTTCGAAGATGGTGCCCGGAGGCGGAATCGAACCACCGACACGGGGATTTTCAATCCCCTGCTCTACCAACTGAGCTATCCGGGCGCGTTGCGGTACTGCGCTGCAACGGGGCGCTATTAAACCGGTTTAGGGTTGATGAGTCAAGGCCGGCAGGCAAAAATTTCTGAATCTTTTCAGGGTTGCTCAGGCCTTGACCAGCAGCCGTCATTTCTCCGGCGGAACGTAGCCTTCGGCCTGGTCGAAGGGCTCGTTATTGAAGAAGCGTTCCATCTGGGCCTGGAGGTATTTCCGCGTGTTCGGGTCCATCAGGCTCAGGTGTTTTTCGTTGATCAACATGGTCTGCTGGGCCTGCCATTCCTCCCAGGCCTGTCTGGAGACATTCTCGAAGATGTCCTGGCCCTTGGCGCCGGGCATGGGAGGGAAGTCGAGGCCTTCCAGTTCTTTCTGGTACTTGCGACAGAATACGGTGCGGCCCATGTCGGCTCCTGTGTCGATGTGAAAGCTCGCTGAATGATAACAGATCGTGCGGGGTGGCCGCCGCCTCAGAGCAGGGCGGCCTGTTCCGGTTCGGTCAGTAATGCGCGGATGGGGGCAGGCAGGCCGAGGGTAAGGGCTTCGTCCCGGTGCAGCCAGCGCAGTCGATCGGAATCGGCAACCTTCGTACTGCCGTTGACGGGCAGGCGGGCGGGCTGGATGTGCAGGTGGTAGTGGCTGAAGGTGTGGCGGAAACCGCTGATCAGTTCCGGGTCGCCACAGTTCATGCCCAGCTGCTGTTCGCAGGCTTCCGAAAGTTCTTCCGGGCCAAAGGCCGGGTCGAGTTCCGGGAGGCTCCAGAGGCCGCCCCAGATGCCGCTGGGTGGTCGCCGCTCCAGCAGGATACGGCCGTCTGCATCTTCAAGAATGACCATCCAGGTAGTTTTTTCCGGTTTGGCTTTCTTTGGTTTCGAGCCGGGGTAAAGGGCTGTCTCGCCAAGCGAATAAGCCCGGCAGCCTGAGTTGACCGGGCAGCCTTCGCAGTCGGGTTTTGTGCGTGTACAAACCGTGGCACCCAGATCCATGATGGCCTGGGTATAGTCTGTAACGCGTTCCTCGGGAGTGTGTTCTTCAGCGTGTTCCCAGAGCTGCTTCAGCACGGCAGTCTGGCCGGGCCAGCCGGGGACGGCATGGTAACGGGCCAGTACCCGTTTAACGTTGCCATCCAGGATGGCAGCGCGCTTGCCGAACGCCTGGGCAATAATGGCGGCAGCGGTGGAGCGGCCGATGCCGGTGAGCGACTCCAATGCCTCCTGATCCTGCGGAAACTCGCCGCCAAACTCCTCGACCACCTGCCTGGCTGCCCTGTGCAGGTTGCGGGCCCGGGCATAGTAGCCAAGCCCGGACCAATGGCTCAGGACATCATCGACCGGGGCGCTCGCGAGGTCATGCACGGTCGGGAACCGGGACATGAAGGCCTCGAAGTAGGGGATGACAGTGGCCACTTGTGTCTGCTGGAGCATGATCTCCGAGACCCAGACCCGGTAGGCGTTGCGGTCATGGTGCCACGGCAGGTCGTGCCTGCCGTGCTGGTCGTACCAGGTGAGAAGCTTGTCGGCGAAACGGTCGGTCATTACTGGAACAGGCCCTTGAGCTTGTCGCCCAGTTTTTCCTCGATCTTTTCCTTCACCTTTTCTTCAGCTTCTTCCTTGGCTTTGTCGACTTCTTCTTTCACCTTGGCCTTGGCGGCATTCTCCGCGATGGTTTTGAGGGTATCCCGGAAACGGGAGCCGTCAAACGAACAGAGCCCTGCCGGATCTTCGGAGAAGTTGCCACGGCACTCCACCGGAATCACCACGTTCTCCACGTATTCGGTCACCCGGCAGGCTGGCTCCCGGGGCACTTCGCCTACGATGCGCAGGCCGGCCTCGTAGTCCAGGGTGGTCTGCTTCATGTCGACGGTGCCCTGGCCCTCCAGCTTCATGCCCGCGAGCGAGGCCACGAGGTTTTTGTTGGCCAGGGTGTTGCCATTGATGTCCAGGGTGCCGCTCATGTCATTGAACGGGGTGGTGGTGCCCCAGTCAGTGGTGGTGAGCTGCTCCTGGTTGGCCAGGGCGATACCCTGGCAGGCCATGCGCGTCAGGTTCATGCGTCGGAATTCACCCTTGGCCAGGTTGAAGCTGATCTGGCCGTCGGCATTCTCGCGCAGTACGGAAATGCGGTTGCCGGTGGTGGTGGCATTCACCTTCAGGTTGGCGCCGCCGCCGAGCATGTCCACTTCCGCCAGGTCGGTGAGCAGGGGCAGGGTCTGCACATTGGTCACGTTGGAGACAAAGTTCCACTTCGGATTGTCGCTGCGGGCATCGATGGTGGCGTTGGCGCCGAAGCTGCCCTCGTACATCTTGCCGCTGAACTCGTCGACCTTGAGCACGCCGTTCTTGGCGGTAGTGCTGGCCTTGATTTCGTTGATGGTCAGGTTGCTGACGATCAGCTGGCCGAGACCGAAGTCCACGTCCAGCAGCAGTGTCCGCAGGGTTTCCAGCGGCAACAGATCGGATTCCGGGGCGGAACCTGAGCCTCCTGCAGAACCGGCCTCTGCCGTTTGCTGTTCTTCGTCGGCGGCAGCTGCCTCACCTTCGGCCTTGGGCGGAAGGTAACGGTCGGCATTGAGTTTATCACCCTGCAGATTGAAGACTATGCCACCGTCGGCCAGGGTGTAGCTGCCGGAGCCGTTGAAGGTGGTGTCGTCCAGCTTGAAAGTCAGGTTTTCGAGGGCCGCCGTGCCCGGTGAGCCGCCAATGTCAGTGGAGAAGGCGACGGCTGTGAGTACATCGGGATCGCTGGTTTCGATGGCCGGCTGACCGAGGTTGCTCAGCAGCTCTTTCAGGGAGAATTCCTGGATGTCCAGATTGCCTTTCAGTGCCGGTTTGTCACCAAAGCCCTGTACCTGGAGCTCGGTGGCCAGGGCGAGGTTGGCCAGGCTGGCGGTGAAGCCGGAGAGCGTGGCGGTCTCGTTTTCCAGGTTGGCGCTGGCTGAGCCGACCAGCTCTGCGGTCACGGATTTGCCGCCGAACGGCTCGCCACTCATGTCGAACACCGCCTTGAGACCGGAGACAGCAAAATCGTTCAAGGCCTCGTTGGCCGCCAGTCGGGCATTGATGCTGCCATCAACCTTGAGCTGTGGTTTGGCGGTGTCCACCTGGAAACTGACTTCCAGCGGAAACTCGGACCCCAGGGTAATGTCGCTGGCATTGACGGCAAAGTTCTCGAGGGTGACCGCCTGCCCGGTGCTGTTGTCCGTGTAATGCACCTGGGCATTGCTGATCTGGACATTCTCCACGTTGAAGTTCAGCGGCTCGCCGCCGGAAGCGGTCTGCGCTTCTTCCTGCGGTTGTTCGGCCGGCTGCTCCGCCGGTGCCTGTGTTTGGTCCGCAGCCTGCGCGGGTTTGCGCATGATCCGGGTCCAGTTGCCCTCGCCCTGCTCGTTGACTTCCAGGTTGGCTTCCAGGCCATCCAGCACAAAGGTGCTCACCCGGGGTGACATGGCAATCAGGGACCAGAAATCCACCTGTGCCACCAGCTGGTCCAGGGCCACGAACCGCTCTTCCTCGAGGTTGGCGCTCACGTTGTTGAGCTCCAGGCCGAGCGGAATGAAGGACCAGCCGATCTCTCCTTCCAGTTGCAGATCCAGGTTGGTCTGCTGCTCAACGGCCTTTTCGATCTGCGGCTTGTAGTCGTTCGGATCAATGATCGCCATGGCGATCGCGATGGCCACTACTGCCAGAACGATGATGGCCACAATGGCAATCAGGAGGTAACGAACAGCTTTCATGATCAAGGCTTCCTTGTTCCGGTGAGCGTCGGGCGCTTGAGGGCGAATCCCCTGGCTAATAACATCAAGGATAACGCAGGGTTAACAAATTAACAGCGCGGGAATATGACAATGGTGTAGTGATAGGCCAAAATACACCTCCTGATTTTCCCCGCGAGGGGCCATTCGGCCTCCGCAGACAGTTTATAAAGACAAAAAGGAGTGGGCTGTGGCAATTACTGTGTCGATCGAGCTGAACCGCGATCTGGAGATCCCCGCCGGTTACGACGAAGTCTTTGAGTTGCTGGCCGACGTGCCGCGTTCCGCCAGCCATTTCCCCAAAGTGGACAAGCTGACCGACCTGGGCGACAACAGCTATCGCTGGGAAATGGAGAAAGTCGGTGTGGACAAGCATGCCATCCAGTCCGTCTATGCCTGCAAGTATTATTCGGACAAGGACGCCGGCAAGATTACCTGGGAACCGATCAAGGGCGAGGGCAACGGCGTGGTGAGCGGCTCCTGGACGCTGACCGCCAATGGCGACGATGCCACCCAGGTGAAGTT
>JAAZVL010000236.1 GCA_018623515.1 Marinobacter sp. | reverse complement strand
CTCCAGGAAGTATCGGTGGGAAGATCCGGAAACGGTCGAGCGCCCGCCGTTCTGGCCCAGCTTCAAGGCAGCCCTTCCGGCGCTGTTTGCCCCGGTGATCATTTTGGGCGGGCTTCGTTCGGGGCTGTTCACTCCCACGGAAGCCGCTGTCGTTGCGGTGACATACGGGGTGCTGGTCGGTTGCCTGCTGTACCGGAATCTGGGCCTCCGGGACCTGTGGAACCTGATGACCGAGGCGGCCGTTACCTCCGGGGTGGTCATGTTCATCATCGCGCTGGCGGGCATCTTCGCCTGGGCGGGCACCACCCTGGGTACCTTCCAGCATTTGGCAGATGCGCTGCTGTCACTCTCTGAAAACGGCTGGGTGCTGCTTGGCCTGGTGATGATTCTGGTGCTGATCGCCGGCATGTTACTGGATGCGATTTCCATTTACCTGATCCTGATCCCGATCGTGCTGCCGCTGATGAACCACTTTGGCTGGAACCCGATCTGGTTTGGCATTCTGCTGGCGATGAATATCGCCATCGGGCAGTTCACGCCACCGGTTGCCGTTAACCTGATGGTCACCACCCGTATTGCGAATATCCGCCTGGAACACACCATAGGCTGGTCGCTGGTATTTATCGTGGCTATGGCCTCCAGCTTGCTGTTGGTGATGCTGATGCCGGGCATTGCGCTGTGGCTGCCGGAGAAGCTGGGTTATGTGGTGGGTGCCTGGTAGGTGCAAACAGTTCAATGCCACGGGTTGCTTACATCAGAGGATGACTCGTCATCCTTCACCATGTTTTGAAGAGATGCAGCACCCCTGAATCCGAACTCATGGGTTTTCAGGCCGGCCCGTGGCGTTTAAGGTCTTTGATAATCTCCGGCACCTTGAAGGGCAGCAACTTCCGGACCGCGTGCAAAAGGTAAATCATCAGGTTCATCCTCTTGTACCAGAGGACCCGGCGAATCTTTTCCTTCATTGGGTGGTAGCCCTCCATGTAGAGCTCGTCCACGCATTTGGCGTTGTTGGTGAGGCTGTATTGGCTCAGATCGAGCGGCACCACGATGTCTGCGTTTTTCAGCTGCTTGCGGGTATTGAAATCGATGCCGATGTTGATGGCATTGGTGATCACATCAAACGTGTCGTGCGGTTTCGGGTAGCGGCTGACATGGCTCAGATCAATGGCCACGGTAATACCCGCGCCCATACTCTCCAGTGGCGAAATCGGGACATTCTCAACCAGCCCGCCGTCCACCAGGACCCGGCCATCCACCTCCACCGGCACAAACAGGCCGGGTACTGCCATGGATGCACAGACCGCATCTGCCAGGTTCCCTTTTCTGAAGACCAGCTGTTCACCGGTTTCGATGTCCGTTGCGCAAATGGCCAGGGGAATCCTGGCATCCTCGATCCGGCAATCCCCCAGATCCCGATGGATCATCGCCCGGATGTTATCGGTACTGAACAGGCCGCCGCGTTCGAAGGTGAAGTTGATGATCTTCGACAGGTTCAACGTTGAACAGATCGACAGTATGGACTCTGCCGGGCGGCCGAAGGCGTAGTAACTGGCGATCAGCGCTCCGGCACTGGTGCCCGAAATGCAATGAATCGGGATCTGCTCTTCCTCGAACGCCTTCAGGACGCCAATGTGGGCAATACCCTTGGCCGCACCGCCTCCGAGAGCCAGGCCAATGCGAGTGTTGAAGGGGTTGAGTTTCATGCGCGAGTGCCTGTGAATATGGTGGAGAGAATGTCGATCATGATCTTGTTCGGACTTTGCTATGGTTCGGGAGTTTGTTCAATACTAAGCCGGTGATCAAGGAGCGCTCTCCAAACCCTTTGAATTGATCGGATATTGGTTACTCGCGTTCTTAAGGGTAAGATCTCAGGCTACATCGCCAGGGCGCGGATCGCCCGGTTGACGGTGATGCAGTATCAAGGATGACAGCTAACGCAAAGGATGCGATATGAGCAAAGCGATTGTTCTGCTCGGAGACATGGGCTCCGACCACGAGGGTTTTCCTCCCACCCCGGTGATTGCCGGCTCCCCCGATGTTCTGATTAATGGCAAACCCGCAGCTCGTGTGGGGGATCCGTTGGCACCTCATTCCAAACCGAAGCATCCCCCACATCCGCGCACGATTGCCGGTGGGTCCAGCACGGTGATGATTAATGGCAAGCCGGCAGCGATAACTGGTGGTGCG
This sequence comes from Marinobacter sp., assembly GCA_018623515.1. GTDB lineage: Bacteria > Pseudomonadota > Gammaproteobacteria > Pseudomonadales > Oleiphilaceae > Marinobacter. The sequence goes on along the minus strand of JAAZVL010000236.1, from coordinate 2,255 downwards.
ATTTCTTGTGGCGGGGTGACTATTGGTAGCGGCAGTGTTGTTGTTGGTGATTAACATTCGCCGACGGACTCACCGGCCAGGGCGGGACTCGATGTCCACAACCTGACCGTTTCTCAGGGTGACAACCTGCCGAAACTGATTGTCCGAGAAATCGTATAACCACTCCTGAATCAGCACCGGTTGCAGGGTTTGCCAGGTTTCCGAGCGTTTGCGGAGCGAGGGTGCTTGCCATTCCAGGCGTTTGGATATCGGCTCGCCGCATCGGGCGATCAGCTCGTATTCGGTTTTGATATGCCTGAGCGTGTTGGGAGTGCACCTGGGTGAATCGGAGGTATGGAATCCGTACCCGAGGGTGTCAACCCGGGCGAGCTTGCCATTGCGAAAGACCAACCGCTGCATGAAGCGCTGGGGGCCGTGGTTGTAGTACCAATGCGCCTCGGTCTGCACCACGCCGAGGCCGGGCACCGTCGCGCTGGGGTATTCCGCGACATAGTCCGGCGGCCCACAGCTTTCCTCAACCTCGATGGGCCAGGCTCCATCATTGACCAGAGCGCTGCCGCAGCGAAGCGCACCCTGGCTGGTCTGGGCCAGGGTGGCGAGGGTGAGCAGGGCGAGTAGTCGTTGAGGCTTGGTCATAGTCGGACTTTGCGCCGGTTCGGTGTTTCGATGCAATACTACGCTTTTGATTTAACCACGGACGAATGTGTTCGCCGCCGGTTAAAAATTTCGCGGTTTAGTTATTCCAGGTGTGTCGGGGCAAGCGTGAGCAGCTTCTGCACCATGCTATAACTCAGCACCCATATGCAGTAGCCCTCGTCTCGGCAACAGGGGCTGAGTATCTACTCAGGCAAAGTCGTATTCGCCCCCTTTTTCGAGAGCCCGTTGGTACGCCGGTCTGGCATGTACTCGTTCCACCCAGGCAGTGATGTTAGGCCGGTTCTGGCCAACGATACCCCGTGCCACGGAGGCTTCCAACGGAAAGCTCATCTGGATATCTGCCCCGCTGACGTTCTCCCCGAGAAACCAGGTGTTTTTCGCCAGGTGGGCTTCGACAAAATCCAGGTGTGTCTTGATCACCGGACCGATGAAAACCTGATTGGTTTTGTCCGAGATACCTTTTGCCACTGGCTTGATGAAAAATGGCATGGGGCTGGTTTTTACCTTTTCAAACACCAGGCGCATGACCAGAGGAGGCATCAGGGAGCCTTCGGCGTAATGTAGCCAGTAGGTGTAATCCAACCAGGACTGGCTGCCGCTTTCCGGAAGCATGGTGTCTTTGCCATAGGTGTGGGCAAGGTATTCGATAATGGCGCCGGACTCGGCCACGACCAGATCTCCATCGGTAATCACCGGTGATTTGCCCAGCGGGTGTACCTTCTTGAGGCTTTCCGGCGCCAGCATGGTTTCGGAGTCGCGCTGGTAACGCTGGATCTCGTAGGGCACGCCCAACTCCTCCAGCATCCAGAGAACACGTTGTGAGCGGGAATTGTTCAGGTGATGAACCGTAATCATGCGCAAACTCCTTTCGCATCAAAAGAATAGATAGCCCTGAAGAGTAGTCTGCAAATGGCTTTTTGGTTCACCCCGTCGTTCGTTTTTGGCCTGAGCAACTTCTGAAGGCCCGTCCGGCAGGGGGTGTTTTTCATTTACGCTGTGGATTGGGCTACCATGTTTGGCGTTTAAAATGTCCCGATCCCAGAGAAACTATCCCCATGCCGGAAGATCCCCTCAAAACCCTGTCCGACTTGGCCAGCGATGCCCACACCCGCATTCAGGCAACCCACCAGCACATCAATCCGGTTGTGGAGGTTCGCAGAGGTATGCGTGATGCCGGCATCCCTGCGGATGTCATGACGATTGACTGTTTGCGAACCCGCCGGCGCATTAACATTATCCTTCATGATGAGCAGCCTGGCGTTATCCTGTACCAGTTCGTGACCATCGAGGATGAAGTGGGCAACGATTTCCAGCAGATGGCTTTGGGCGATATGTCCGAGAGCAAATTGTTCGACTGGATGCAGGAGTATTTTGCTTGATTGGTGCACGACTCTGGCTGACACCGGAGTAAACTCGGGGTAACCAACCCGTTACATCTACCTCTTCGCATTATGGGTGGAGGTAGCCTAATCCACAGAACAGGAGGCCGGTTATGGCAGAACAAACACTCAAGGAGCAACTGAGCAACGCGGTAAAAGACGCAATGCGGAGCAAGGATAAAATCCGGCTTACCACCCTGCGCATGGCCCAGTCTGCGG
>JAAZVL010000060.1 GCA_018623515.1 Marinobacter sp. | reverse complement strand
TAGCTGACCTGGCCTTGGCCTCAATAGCAATAAGGAACGTCCCGGTTGGCCAATTCGGCCGTACTGAGATACTGTTCAAAAAATAAACCGTGACATTAATCAAGACTGGTCTACAGTGAGGGTTACAACGTAACGAACAAGCAGTCGCATCAATGTCAGGAGATGGCTATGAAAACATCGACTCGCTCGGCTCTGATCTTTCCCGCCTGGGGTATGATCCTCCTTGGCTCCGCCGCCTTTTTCTACTGTGCCTACACCGGCCTGCTGGGCGGTTGACGCCAGTGACCCTGCTATCGCCTGAACCGGGTCTCCAGCACAACCGCTGAATTGGTGCGCTCCACGCCCTCGAGATTACCGATATCATCAAGGACTTTGCTCAACTCCTCCAGAGACTGGGCCTGGACGATGGCGATCAGGTCGTACTCGCCACTGACAGAAAACAGTTGCACCACCTGGCGGATGCCTTCAAGGGCCATGTTGGTTCGTGCGGTGAGCTTCTGGATGACCTTGATGGATACGTGAGCCTCTACCTGGTTGGCCAGGTATTCCCCGCCAAGTTCCACCGAATAACCCCGGATGATGCCGGCTCTCTCGAGCCGGGCCAGCCGATTCTGTACCGTTGAACGGGAAACACCCAGCGACCTGGCCAGGTCAGTAATGCTGGTTCTGGCGTCCTGCCGAAGCAGCATGAGCAATTTCTGATCCTGAGAATTAATCATTCTGATATCTTGATATGGCGATTTGTCATCATTGTAGATCACATCGATCAGATTGAAACTGCAAATCGGCAAAACTCTTCCCCATACTGGCACCCAAACAACAGGGAAGATTCGCCATGATCATCAGACCGGTTGCAGCAACAGACCTTGATACCCTCTACCATATTGCCAATGAGTCCGGCCCCGGCTTCACGTCCCTGATGCCGGACCGGGACGCACTGGCCCGGAAAATCGACCATTCCAGGGCCAGCTTCTGCCGGCAGATCGATGCGCCCGGCGATGAACACTACCTGTTTGTCCTGGAGGACGAAGCCACCGGTTCGATCATGGGGACCACCGGCATTGAGGCCCGTACCGGCCACACCCGTCCCCTGCACCATTTTCATCGCAACACCGTGGTCCACCATTCCCGGGATCTCGGACTGCGCCGACAGGTTGAGACTCTGACCCGTTGCAGCCATTACAACGGCCACACCGAAATCTGTTCACTGTACCTGCGCCCGGAGTGTCGCCGGGCCAACGCCGGCAAGTTGTTGTCACGGGTCCGGTTCCTGTTTATGGCGCAGCATCCGGAGCGCTTTGCCAACAAGGTCATCGCCGAGATGCGGGGCGTCTCCGACCGCGCCGGGCAGTCTCCGTTCTGGAACTGGCTCAGGCAGCATTTTGTGGATATGGAATTCACCTCCGCCACACACCTGGTGGGCTCCGGCTACACTGATTTCATCGATGAGTTGATGCCGGCGGCGCCGCTGTACACGCACCTCATGAGCGACGAGGCCAGGGCCGTGATCGGCAAGGTTCATCCCCACACCCGCCCGGCCCTGAAGATGCTCGAGACGGAAGGGTTTCGCCACCGCGGGTATGTGGACCTGTTTGACGCCGGGCCGACCGTGGAGTGCGGCCTGGGGGATATTGCCAGTGTCCAGCGTTCGGCGCAGTGCACCGCCCGGTTCACGGGTATCGACAGACCGGGCCGCCCAGAACAGGCCATGGAAACGGTGATTGTCGCCACCACCGGCGCAGAGGATTTCCGGGCCACGGTGACCGATCAGGCCCGGGTCGATCCGGACGGATCGACCGTGATCCTGCCGGCCCACATCGGCGAACAGCTGGACATCCGGGAACAGGCGGACGTCTGGCTACTGCCCCTGGGCCACGCGGGGACCGACACCCGGAAACAACGAACACACCCGGCAACCATCCGTGCTGAAGAACATGGAGAAAGACACTATGCACACTGATTATCAGACCCTGTTCAATCAACTGTGGGAGAATTACCGGGCCGTCACCCCCTCTGCTGAACGGATCCATCAGCTTCTGGACGAGCGGGAATCGAAACCGGTGGTCAATGACCACATCGCGTTACGGACCTTCAATCTGGAACCGGTCGGGCTCGAAACCCTGGCACGGCACTTCCTGAACCTCGGATACGAGGCCCGCGGGGAATACCACTTCGAGGCCAAGAAACTCTACGCCCGCCATTTCGAGCACCCGGACAAGCACGCACCCAAGGTGTTCATCTCGGAGTTGCTGGTTGAACAGTGCTCGCCGAGGCTTCAGCAGCTTGTCCGCGAACTGGTCGATCAGGTCGATCCGGAGAGTACCACTGCCGACAATTTCCTGTACTCGGGACGGCACTGGCAGGTGAGCCACGAAACCTACCGGGAATTGCTGGAGGAGAGTGAGTACGCCGCCTGGATGGCAGCCTGGGGCTACCGGGCGAATCATTTCACGGTCAGCATCAATGACCTGGACAGCATCCACAGCGTTGCCGAAATAAACCAGGTACTTAAGGACAACGGCTTTACCGTCAACAGCAGTGGCGGCGAGGTGAAAGGCTCACCGGAGGATCTATTGGAACAGTCGTCCACCATGGCGGACCGGGTGGCCGTGCGCTTTTCCGATCGGGAGGCGACCATTCCCAGCTGTTTCTACGAGTTCGCCCTGCGTTACCCCAAGCCCGATGGCGAACTGTACAGCGGCTTTGTGGCTGCCTCGGCGGACAAGATCTTCGAGAGCACACACGCAGGCAACTGAGCGGATTGCCTTCAGGACCACCCCTGCTCCCCGAGCAGGGGAACGAATCGGACGCCCCCGAGATTGTCGGTCCTGAATTCGTCCTCAGACACCCGGGTTACCCGCATCAGTGTCTGGGAGATGTGCTCCGAGCCCACTGGAATCACCAGGTGCCCGCCAATCGCCAGCTGACGCTTGAGGGCGTCCGGTACAGCGGGAGCTCCGGCGGCGACGGTGATTCCGTCAAACGGGGCCTCCTCCGGCCAACCCAACGTACCGTCGCCACAGAGCACCCGGACATTGTCGAACCCCTCCGCCGCCAGACTCTTCCGGGCCTGCTCTGCCAGTTCCGGAATGCGCTCGATGCTGAACACCTCGGCAGCAATGCACGCCAGTACGGCCGCCGCGTACCCCGAGCCGGTGCCGATATCCAGCACCCGCTCGCCACCCCGGAGCTCCAGAGCGTCAGTCATCAGGGCCACTATGTAAGGCTGGGAGATGGTCTGACCGGCCCCGATCGGCAGGGGACCATCCTCGTAAGCGGCGTCCCTGAGGCTGCCCGGCACGAAAGCTTCCCGGTGGACCCGGCGCATGGCCTCCACTACCAGAGGATCATCAATGCCCCGACTGATGATCTGGTAGTCCACCATCGATTCCCGGCGTGGTGTGAATCTGTCTTCAGCTGTCATTTCCAGACCTCCCCGACCCACTTACCGTCGGTTACAAGCAATAACCTTTTTACAACGGCGAAAGCCGGATCCCGTGTATACGTTTTAGTTCAGAACTTGCGGTTTCAGCAACCGTAAGTCGTATCAACAAAAACAAAAACACGGCAATGGAACAGACCACCCCGAATGACCATTGCCGGGGAGGAAAATATGTCTGCATCCGTCAATCACCTGGAGGAACGGACCCAGGATTCCAGTGAACTGGTCGAGGACATCGTGCAAGCCGCCATCACCCTTGCCATGATGCTCCGGCATCGTGAGATGGCGGCCTGGCTGCGTACGGAATTCGATGGCTACCAGGACCTGGCTTCGGCCCCACCTTTCCGCCGGGACCTGCCCGGGCATATTGTCGCCCGCTCGCCCCAGTATGGCTGGATTCCCGCACCCCTGGAGGAAGACCAGAAGGCGGAATTCGGCCACATGGATCTGACTGACGGCGTCAAGGCAATGGAAAAGGTCTGCCTGAACTGCAAGAAAGGCGACGGCAACCGGGTTCCGTTGGAGAAAGAGGCCATGGTAACCCTGCAGAAGCAGATCAACCTGTCAGCGGAACTGGCGATCAATCTCAGCCGGGATGTTTACTGTCGCGTGTTGCGTATCGTTCGCGCCGCAATCTACCTCTACACCCAGGCGCTGATGGCCGACGGCATTGAAGGAGAGCACAACCACTACAGCAAGGAAGAACGGGCCAAGGTCGCCCATCTGGATGATCCGGAGGCCTTCTGGCGCAAGGCCATGGACGAGGTGGACAACCTCCCGATTCCGGATGTCCGTTCCGCCGGCTTTCTCGAGAAGATCTTCGGTCGCGCGGGCTGAGGGGACTCCCTCAGCCCAGCACACTGAACATACCAACACTGCTGACCACCAGCAGAACCACCCCCAACACCCGGAAGAAAACCGGAGTTTCTGCCCTGAGCATGCGGTCGTGCACACGAAGCCCGATAACATGGCCTACCGCTGCACAGGGCAGTAACCACAGGTGGTGAATGAGCTGAAGGTCCACACCGGCCCAGACAAACGCGGCCATCTTGATCAGTACCAGGATGAACCAGAGGGCGAACAGGGTATCCCGCAGCTTTTCCTTCACCACGTGCTGGGCCGCAACCGCAATGATCAGGGGTGCCCCGATCAGGGACGTGCCACTGATATAGCCCCCCACCATCAGGAAAATGGCATCCACGGTCTTGCTGCCACTGCGGAATGGCTTGTTGATGATGTAGGACACCGAATAGAGCGCCACAATGACAAAGATGATGGCGCTCAACACGTTGCCCGGCATGGTGATCAGGCCGAACACGCCGATCAGCTTGGGCACGATCATGATGCCAAGAATCCGCCAGAGGTAGGGCCAGTCGACGGTTCCCCCCTCCACGGGGTTCTCCCGCGTGTGGTTTTTCCGATTATTCATCCAGATGGTCAGGGATGAAAATACCAGCAGGTGCACCGCAATGATTGGCAGGAACACCAGCGGCTCGTCGTAGACCAGCAGGAGAAACGGCAGGGACAGGACCGCCCCGCCAAACCCCAGACCCGAGCGGACGAACCCGCTCCAGACGAAAATCAGGCCAATCAGGACATACTGGACCAGCGTAAGATCAGACATGGATTCCTCGGTGAACGGACATCAGGCCGGCATCCCGGGCTGCCGGATTCTGCTTGCCGGGAAGGATACAGGGGTAGTAGCATCAACAGTACTGTATACATGAACAGTATTGGTGAGACTATGAAAACCCGGAGCACCAGCCTGAACCCGCACAACCGCTACCAGCGCATTGCCACCGACCGCGATCATGACGACGGCTGGTACCGGGATCCGGAGGATGAGATCTGCCGGGATTCCGTGGCGACGGAAGTCATGGATGAAACCGTCAGATCCATCATCAGTCGCAACAGCTCCCCGGACATTCCGTTTGAACAGTCCATCAACCCCTACAGGGGCTGCGAACACGCCTGCATCTATTGCTTCGCCCGGCCCTCCCACGCTTACTGGGACATGTCACCGGGGCTGGATTTCGAAACCCGGCTGATTGCCAAACAGAACGCCGCCTCAAAGCTTCGGGAAGCCCTGGACAAGCCGGGCTACCGGGTTTCTCCCATCGCCCTGGGCATGAACACCGATGCCTACCAGCCCATCGAGCGGCAGCGGGAAATCACACGCGACCTGCTGAAGGTGATGTGCGATTACCGGCACCCGGTCTCCCTGATTACCAAGGGCGCACTGATCCTGCGGGACCTGGATCTGCTGTCGGACCTGGCGCAGGATCAACTGTGTTCGGTCACCATCAGCCTGACCACCCTGAGCAATGATCTGAAACGCCAGATGGAACCACGGACAGCGGCACCGGTGACGCGACTGAAGGTGATTGAACGGCTCCGTGAAGCGGGCATTCCGGTCGGGATCATCATCGGTCCGGTCATCCCGTTTATCAACGACCACGAAATCGAAGCCATTCTGGAGGCGGCCGCCCGGGCGGGCGCCGAACAGGCAGGCTGGATTATGCTACGTTTACCTTATGAACTGGACGAACTGTTCCAGGACTGGCTGCAGCGACATTTCCCGGACCGGGCCGGGCATGTCATGAACCGGATCCGCGATCTCAGGGGTGGCAAGAGTTACGACAGTACCTTCGGCAGCCGTATGACCGGTCAGGGACCATACTCCGACCTCATTCGCCAACGCTTCCGGAACAAAGTGCGCAAACTCGGACTCAATACCCGTAAACAGGAATCCCTGAGGACCGACCTGTTCCGTCGGCCCGCCGGAGACCAGATGGCACTGTGGTAAGCGGGAAGTTATGAGTAGATGCAGGCACGCAGCGTTGGCCATCCTGGCAACTTTGATTCTTCTGACGCTATCGCTCCAGGCCCTCGCGGCAGGTCCCAGCGAACCTCTCGTACAGCGCATCGAGGCACTCGAAGCGGGACAACCGGTAAAGGTACTTGGCGAGCCGGTGCTCACAGGTGAAACACTCAGCCGGTTCTATGAAAACCACGGCTTTCAGCTGGCCTGGTCCTCCGCGGGTCTTCGCCGCGAACTGATAGACGCCATCAGGCAGATCGCCAACGACGGTCTGAACCCGGCGGACTACCACGGGGGCCTGTTATCGGAACTGGCCCTGCGGGCACGGGATGATCTGTCCGAGGAAATGCAGGCCGACATAGACCTGCTACTTTCCGATGCCTTCCTGCTGGCCGCCTCGCACCTGCTTGAGGGTAAGGTCAATCCACAGACCATTCACGCCGAATGGAATGCCAGCCGACAACCTCGAGACCTGGCTGTCACCCTCGCGGACGCGCTCCGGGCCGGGGCCATTGCCAGCACTCTCGATAGCCTTCGGCCCAGTCATCCGGCCTATGCCAAACTGATGGAAGCGCGCAACCGGCTAACGCCGTTACTCGGGCACCCGTGGCTGCCGATTGCCGACGGCCAATCCATTCATCCCGGTGACCGGGATCCCCGGTTACCAGAAATCCGACGAAGACTGGCCGCCCTGGGAGATCTTCCGACCCGGACCGATCCCGAAGCGCCAGTTTCCGATCCGGACCTCTACAGCATGGAACTCGACCCGGTGATTCCCGGCTTCCAGGCCCGGCATGGCCTGGAGCCGGACGGCATCATCGGGAGGAAAACCCTGGCGGCCTTGAATCTCATGCCGGTCGAGCGCATCCGGCAGATCGATGCCAGCCTGGAACGCTGGCGCTGGTTGCCGCAAACGCTGGGTGAGGATTATGTGCTCGTCAACATCGCCGGGTTTCAACTGCAACTGGTGACAGACAACAAGGAAGCATTGCGCCGACGAGTGATCGTGGGCCGACCCTACCGGCAGACACCTGTGTTCTCCGACCGCATCCGCTACCTCGTGTTCAACCCGACCTGGACGGTCCCGCGCAAGTTGATGATCGAGGACCTGCTGCCCGCTATCATCCGCGACCCGACGTACCTGGACCGCCAGGGTATCAGCGTCTATCAGGGCTGGGGAGCGGACCGGCAACAGATCGACCCGGTCGCCGTGGACTGGTCCTCTTTATCCAGGGACAACTTTCCCTATCAACTGGTCCAGGGCCCTGGCCCCCTGAACGCACTGGGCCAGGTCAAGTTCATGTTCCCCAACCCCTATGCGGTTTACCTGCACGATACACCCGGCCAATACCTGTTCGGCCGTCAGGAGCGGACCTTCAGTTCCGGCTGCATCCGCGTGGAAAAGCCGCTAGAACTGGCGGAAGCACTTCTCGCCGGCGCTCCCGAATGGAATCGGCAAACAATAGACCGACTGCTTGCACAAAAGAGGCCCGCCACGGCAGTCCTGCCTGATCCGATTCCCATTTATATTCAATATTGGACCGCCTGGGTGGACGAGGACGAACGGATCCAGTTCCGCGACGACATCTACCATCGTGACTCCCGCTTGCTGGCCCAGCTGCGTCAGGGCGTATCCGGTGAGCATCAGCTGCCCACACCGGTTGTCGCGACCGACTTTCCCTCAAACAGCAAGAGTGACCCACCGAAGTCGAATTGACTTTAGCATGTACGGACATATGCTAATGCGCTTAACTTATGAACGGAGGCAAACCATGAAAATCCTCTCCCACCTGATTCTGGCCGGCGCCATGACCGCCGTGGCCTCCGGCGCATACGCCGCCGGCGGTGACCCCGAGCGGGGCGCCCAGCTGGCCGCCCAGGGTGACGGCAGCGGTGCCCCGTGCCTGGCCTGCCACGGTGCTGACGGCTCGGGCAACAACGCCGCCGGTTTTCCCCGCCTGGCCGGCCTCGACGCCAACTACCTGGCCCGGCAGATGCTGGATTACAACACTGGTGATCGGGTCAGCCCGGTGATGCAACCGAACATCGACAACTTCGATGAGCAGCAGATCCGGGATCTGGCGGCCTACTATGCCGCCATGCCGGTTCCTGCAACGACCGCACCGGCCAATGTCAGTGACGAAGTGCTCGCCCTTGGTGAGAAGCTCGCCAATCAGGGCGACTGGGATAACTACATTCCGCCCTGTTCCTCATGCCACGGGCCCGGTAACCGCGGTGTCGGCGAAACCTTCCCGGCCATCGCCGGACAGCACCCGAACTACATCCGGTCACAGCTCAATGCCTGGAAGAGCAACCAACGCAACAACGACCCCAACCAGCTGATGACGGCCGTTGCCGAACGCCTGACCGAGGAACAGATCAACGCCGTGGCCGCTTATCTGGGCAGCCAGAGTGCAACCACCAAATAACAGGAGGCAGAGCCATGAAACCGAAGCACAAGATTTCCCTGCTCGCCGGCCTGCTGGTTACCAGCCCGGTGGTCCTTGCCCAGCCCGAAGTACCGGTCAACCTGCCGGAATTCAAGGACGGACAGTACGTTCACAGCGCCCCCACCGTGGAGGACCTGAAGAACGATGACAGCATTCACCCGGAACTGAAAAAGGTCATCCTCAAGGGCCGGGACATGTTCATGAACACCCAGCAGCACCGCGGCGAATACGTGTTCAACGACATGAACTGCAAGTCCTGCCACATGGGCGAGGGCCGCAAGAACTGGTCCGGCCCGGTCTGGCCGGCGGCCACCACCCTGCCGGATTTCCGGGGCAAGAACCAGCACGTGAACTCCCTGGAAGAGCGCATTGCCGGCTGTTTTTCATTCTCCATGAACGGTAAACCACCGGCGTATGGCAGTGACGACATGCTGGCCATGGTGGCCTACCACCGGTGGCTCGCCAAGGGGGCTCCGGTTTACGAGAAGAACATCGGCGGCCGCGGCTTCAGCCACCTGGGTAACGAAAAGCCCGAGCTGGATTACGAGCGCGGCAAGCAGGTGTACGCTGAAAACTGTGCGGTTTGCCACGGCGACGACGGGCAGGGCCAGAAAAAGGACGGCCAGGTGGTGTTCCCGCCGCTATGGGGGGACCACTCCTACAACTGGGGTGCCGGCATGACCCGGATTTTCACTGCGGCCTCGTTCATCAAGAACAACATGCCGCTGGGTCAACCCGGATCATTGACTGACGAGGAAGCCTGGCAGGTGGCCAACTACATCAACTCCCAGGAACGTCCGCAGGATCCGCGCTATACCGGTGATGTGAAAGAGACCCGTGAGAAATTCCTGAACTTCCACAAGCACACGAATTATGGAACAGTAGTCAACGGAAAATTACTGGGCGATCACGATAACACCGGCGACAAGCCTTTCCTGAAACCCGACGTACTGCGCCCCCGGACCTTCGAGTAAGGTCCCCGGCTACCGGGAGGGAAGGCACAGGCAAGGAGACCATCATGCCACGCATACTGCCTTTCCTCTCGGCGCTTTTCATCCTCGGCGGCTGCCAGTCATCGCCACCCGCAACAGAAGGCACTATTCCCCCGGGTACCGTACTCATCAGCGCCCAACACTGTCTGAAGGAGTACATAAAAGATCTCGATAAAGTCCATTTCGGGCCCTGCCTGAAGGTCGTGTCCGTCAACGGGCAGCCCCCATTGGTCAGGGAGGATGGTTTCATCGAGCTCCCCATCGCCACAGCGCTCCGCCTTGAGACCAGTTGCGTCTACCGGCATGCCGACGGCACCCCGATTCCGGCGACGGTGAGCACCGCTGCCTTCGAAGTGAGACGCGGCACCTTCACCGATGCCGGAAAACGGTGGTACCTGCATGCCCACAAACAGGCGAGGGACGTGATCGGCTGCGAACCGACCCTCGCACCCTCGGTATACCCGACCATCAAGACCAACTGAACCCCGCCCCCTCCGGAAACTGGCGAAGGCTCAGGTCGCCCTGAAGAAGCGCCGCAAACGGGTAATGACGGCCTCGGGCACCTCCTCCGGCAGGAAGTGCCCGCACTCCAACGCCTCGGCCTCGACGTCATTGGCATAGGTCTGCCAGACTGCCTGAACATCATAGGTACGGTTCACAAAACCCTTGCTGCCCCAAAGCACCAGCAGCGGGCAGGTCACCTTGCGCCCGGCGTCCCGGTCAGCCCGATCATGTTCCAGATCAATAGTCGCCGCGGCCCGGTAATCCTCACAACTGGCATGGATTGCCTCGGGCGACGAGAAGCAGCGAAGGTAACCCTCAACCGCTTCCGGATTGAAGGCCGCCCCCGGCGCCGACCAGCGCCGGAGCTTCTCACGCAGATAGTAGTCCGGATCGAGGCCGATCATATGCTCCGGCAAGCCGTCAGGTTGAATAAGGAAAAACCAGTGGTAGTAGCCGGTCGCGAAAATCTGGTCCGTATGCTCGAACATGTGCAGGGTGGGCGCGATATCCATGACACAGGCCCGCTCGACCCGATCCGGAAAGTCCAGGCAGAGACGATGGCTCACCCGGGCGCCACGATCGTGGCCCGCCACGCTGAATCGCTCATACCCGAGTGTTCGCATGACCACCACCATGTCGGCGGCCATCTGTCGTTTACTGTAAGTGAAGTGCTCTGGATCGGAATCCGGTTTGCTGCTGTCTCCGTACCCCCTGAGGTCAGGACAGATCACGTGAAAGTCCCGGGTGAGCGCCGGCGCCACGGCGTGCCACATCAGATGGGTCTGGGGGTAACCGTGTAACAGCAACAGGGGCGGCCCCGAGCCGCCATGGGCAACGTTGATGGTCACATCACCGGTGTTGATCTGTTGGTAGTGAAACTGTTCCGGCAACCTCATGGCGCTCCTCGTTTGTCGGTGTTGTTTTCCGGATTTATCGCCCAGATCAACGTTAGTGCACCATACGACCAACCGCCAAGCATCCCGGATGCTATGCTCAAGTCACAAGCCCACAGGAGCCTCCATGTCCGCTGATTTCAGTATTGTCTGGCTGGGCAGTCTTGCCAGTCTGTTTGCCGGCCTGGCCACAGGGGTAGGCGCCCTGGCTATTTTTCTGGTCCGCACCATCAGCCACAAACTCCAGGACGGCATGCTCGCTTCCGCTGCCGGTGTCATGCTGGCTGCCTCCTTCTTCTCGCTCCTGCTCCCGGGGCTGGAATATGGCGAAGACATCACCGGTCATACCTGGCTTGCGGCCCTGATCGTTATCGTTGGCGTGCTCTCCGGCGCGGCCGCCCTGCTCTATGTGCACCAGAAACTCCCGCACCAGCATTTCGAACTCGGTCGCGAGGGTTCGGACGCCTCATATATACGTGGTATCTGGCTCTTCATAATAGCCATTACCCTGCACAATTTTCCCGAGGGTATGGCTGTGGGTGTGGGGTTTGCCGGCGGCGATGTCCGCAACGGGTACGTACTGGCGACCGGTATCGGCCTGCAGAATATCCCGGAGGGGCTGGCCGTCGCCTTCTCCCTGCTTGCCATCGACTATTCCCGCCTGAAGGCCTTTACCATTGCGCTGCTGACAGGGCTTGCCGAGCCGATCGGCGGCGTATTCGGGGCCACGCTGGTTTGGCTGGCCGAGCCGCTCATGCCCTGGACACTGGGGTTCGCGGCGGGCGCGATGCTGTTCATCATCAGCAATGAAATCATTCCCGAAACCCACCACCGGCAATGGAAGATCATGTCCACGTTCTCCCTGCTGGCCGGGTTTGTTGTCATGATGTTCCTGGATGCCACACTCGGCTAATCCATTCGTCCAATTCAGGATGTATCCCGCAGGGATTTGCGATACAAAGAACCATCGTCAACAAAATAAAAACAAACCGGTCAGACATCATGAACGACACAACCCGTACCTCGTCCGGGCAATTCGACTACATCATAGTGGGCGCGGGCACCGCCGGCTGCCTGCTGGCAAACCGTTTGAGTGCCGATCCGAATAACCGCGTGTTGCTGATAGAAGCCGGCGGCCGGGACACTTACCACTGGATCCACATCCCGGTGGGATATCTGTACTGCATCGATAACCCCCGCACCGACTGGCGGTTCCGCACCGAGCCGGACCCTGGCCTGAATGGCCGCTCGTTGATTTACCCCCGGGGAAAGACCCTGGGCGGCTGTTCCAGCATCAACGGCATGCTCTACATTCGCGGCCAGGCCAGGGATTACGACCAGTGGGCCGAGGTCACCGGCGACGACGCCTGGCGCTGGGACAACTGCCTGCCCGACTTCATGCGCCACGAGGACCACTACCGCCTCGATGAGGGCGGCGATGCCGACCCGGAGCACCACAAATACCATGGCCATGGCGGCGAATGGCGGGTGGAGCATCAACGCCTGAAATGGCAGGTACTGGAAGACTTCGCCACCGCCTGCGTCGAGGCTGGCATACCCCGCACCCGGGACTTCAATCGGGGGGACAACGAAGGGGTGGACTACTTCGAGGTCAACCAGCGCTCAGGCTGGCGCTGGAACACCTCCAAGGCGTTCCTGAGGTCAGCAGGAAAACGACCTAATCTTACGCTCTGGCACTCGACTCATGTACTGGGCCTCGAAACCGAAACCACCGGTGAGAATCCCCGCTGCACCGGCGTTCGGGTCGAGCGCCCCGGCGAGGGAGAAGTGGTCGCCGGAGCAACACGCGAGGTAATTCTCTCGGCCGGAGCCATAGGCTCACCACAATTGCTGCAGCTGTCCGGCATCGGGCCCGCAGAGCTTCTCAAGGAACACGGCATTCCGGTGGTGCACAATCTGCCAGGCGTGGGTGAGAACCTTCAGGACCACCTGCAGATCCGGTCGGTTTACAAAGTGAAGGGGGCCAATACCCTGAACACCATGGCCAACTCGCTGATCGGCAAGGCGCGCATCGGACTGGAATACCTGATCTCCCGCTCCGGCCCCATGAGCATGGCGCCGTCGCAGCTGTGCCTGTTCACCCGTAGTTCCGAGGAATACGAGCACGCCAATATCGAGTACCACGTCCAACCACTGAGCCTGGATGCATTTGGCCAGCCCCTGCACGATTTCCCGGCCATCACAGCCAGCGTGTGCAATCTCAATCCGACCAGTCGCGGCAGCGTGCGTATCCGGAGCAGGGATCCCAAACAGGCACCGGCCATTGCCCCCCATTATCTGAGTACGCCGGAGGACCGGAAAGTGGCTGCAGATTCGCTGAGAGTCACCCGGCGCATTGCCGAGCAGCCGGCCTTCGCCAGGTACCAGCCTGAGGAATACAAGCCCGGCGTGCAATACCAGACCGACGAGGAGCTGACCAAACTGGCCGGGGACATCGGCACCACCATTTTCCATCCGGTGGGCACTACCCGCATGGGCCGACCTGATGACGAATTGGCAGTAGTGGACCCTCACCTGAGGGTGAGGGGGGTCGCCGGTCTGCGGGTGGTCGACGCCGGGGTGATGCCGACCATCACCAGCGGCAACACCAACTCACCCACGCTGATGATTGCTGAGAAGGCCGCACGCTGGATTCTGAACGGTGATTAGCATCTGAATTGATTGCAGTTTCCAGGTTTTTTGAAGAGAACGGGCTGCTAGAATTGGCAGCCTGTTTGATTTGCAAAGGACTGATCCGCCATGACCCTGGCCACCTGGCTCACCGTTGTCACCATCTGCATCCTCGGTGCCATGTCCCCCGGCCCCTCCCTGGCACTGGTACTCAAGCAGACTCTGACCGGAGGGCGTCGCAATGGAGTGATTACCGCTCTGTTCCATGGCGTCGGCGTGGGGATCTACGCTTTCCTGAGCATCCTCGGTCTGGCGGCCGTCATTACCGCCTCGCCCACCGCGTTCTCGATCCTGCAGTGGGGTGGCGCGGGTTACCTGGCCTGGCTTGGCGTCAAAGGGTTGATGGCAAAACGGCAAGACAGTGACGAGCTGCCGGATGCCCCGACCACCAAAAGCGCGGCCCGGGACGGTTTCCTGATTGCCTTCTTCAACCCGAAGATCGCCGTCTTCTTCCTGGCCCTGTTCAGCCAGGTGGTTGGCACCGACACCAGCCTGCTGGCGAAATTCGGCTATGCCGCCACTGCCCTGGTCATCGACACCAGCTGGTACCTGATTGTGGCCTGGCTGTTCTCCAATCCCCGATGGCTGGACGCACTCCGGCAACGGGCAGTCTGGTTCGAACGGGTTTTCGGTGCTGTGCTGATCGGCCTGGCCGGCCGCCTGGTGGTCGGAATACTCAACGGAAAATAAGGCGGTTAACCAGCGAGGGCCACAATATCGGGGTACTCCCGGATCTGAACCACACGCTCTGCGGGCTCCGCCGCCGAGACACCGCACACTTCATTCACCATGGCCTCAGCCACGGTCTCGGCCTTGATAGCCCGGTATTTGTCCAGGGGACCGATCAGCACCCGGTTCACCAGAGGCATGGCCATCTGGCCCAGCTCTTCGCCGCCCCGGTGTTCCTGGCGGTCACCCAGCAGCAGGCTCGGGTGGTAAATGGATAGGTAGGGAAAGTCCAGCTGCCGGACAGCGTCCTCCAGCTCACCCTTGACCCGATTATAAAAAATAGTGGATGAGGAGGACGCACCGATGGCAGACATCAGGATCAGGGACTTCGCGCCCTGTTCCCGGGCCAGTTTCGCCGCGCCCAGCGCATAACCGTAATCCACTTTCCGGAAGTTCTCCTGGGAACCGGCTTTCTTGATGGTGGTGCCGAGGCAACAGATCAGGGCATCCACGGCAAACATATCGGCATGAGCGGCGAGATCATCAAAGTTCACCACGTGCTGGTCCAGTTTTGGATGTTCCAGTGACATCGGCTTGCGCACTGGCACGACCACTTTGCTGATCACTTCCCGGGCCAGCAACTGCTGCACCACCAACTGGCCAGTCAATCCGGTTGCTCCCAGCACCATCACCTTCATCCCGCCCTCTCCTTCTGATTGTTGTTGGAACTCATTGCTGAGAGTCTATCAGCCTGCCGGACATAAAAAAGCACCGGGCAGGGGCCGGTGCAAAGACTGACAACAGATCGTCAGGTGGGAGCAATATCGAGTCGGTCAGTCGCTGACCGGTGATTCCTTCATCGCCGCATTCATCCGGCGGCGAAGTAGCGGGCCGATCAGGTATGGCAGCACCAGACCCAGGCCGGCAACGATCCAGAGCCCCATGGCCAGCGGACTGGCCCAGAGGATGCTCCAGTCGCCATCGGACAGGACCATGGCATGGCCCAGGTTCTTCTCCATTTCGGGCCCGAGCAGCAAGCCCAGAATGATCGGCACCAGTGGAATTTCCAGCTTGCGCAGGAAATAGCCGGCAACGCCGAAGGCCACCATGAAATACAGATCGAAAGTGCTGTGGCTGATGGAGTAGATGCCCACAAACGCGACCATGGTCACAATGGGCAGCAGGTACATCGGCGGCACCGACAGCAGCTTCACGAAGAAACCCACCAGAGGGATGTTGAGCACCAGCAACAGCACGTTTCCGATCAGCAGGGCAGCGATGACGCCCCAGACGATGTCGGCGTTCTGGGTAAACATCAGCGGGCCCGGCGTGATG
>JAAZVL010000004.1 GCA_018623515.1 Marinobacter sp. | reverse complement strand
GGCAGGAACCGGCGTTCTCTCCGGCGGCGTTGAACAGGGGGCCGTTGTGGAAACCGGTCGGCTGGTACTCGAAGTAGCGCTCGATCAGTGCCAGGGTGTCATCGAAATCGCTGCGGCCGGCCTCCAGGGCCGCCAGATGGATGCGCACCGCCTCGTTCACGTTCATTACTTGTGTTCCTGCTTCGGGCCGATCTGGTAGCGCTCTTTCCATTCTTCGTAAGGCATGCCGTAGATTTCTTCCCTGGCGTCAGGATCAGAAATCTCGAAACCGCGTTCCTGCGCCTCGGCCCGGTACCATTTTGACAGGCAGTTGCGGCAGAACCCGGCCAGGTTCATCAGATCGATGTTCTGCACCTCGGTGTTGTCGCGCAGGTGCTTGACCAGACGGCGGAAGGCCGCCGCTTCAATTTCAGTGCGTTCGGATTCGGGGATCGGGTTGCTCATGGGGCCCTCGCAGTCGTCCAGGATAGTGTTGTTGGAGTTCCCTGACATTCTCGGCATGTTAGCGTAATATACAAGGCTGTATATATGTACAGAGTGTGGACGCGAGCCCCCTGACCATGCCCCAGCGCAAGATCATCCATCTGGATTGTGATTGCTTCTACGCCGCCGTGGAAATGCGCGACGACCCCAGTCTGCGGGACGTCCCCCTGGCAGTGGGCGGCGAAGGTGGTCGAGGGGTTGTAACCACCTGCAATTACCGGGCCCGCGCCTTCGGGGTCCGCTCCGCCATGCCGGGCAGCGAAGCCCGGCGTCTGTGCCCGGGCCTGGTGACGGTGCCGCCGGATATGGGCAAGTACCGGGCGGTCTCCCGCCAGGTGATGGATATCCTGCGGGAACTCACTGACCTGGTGGAACCCCTGTCCCTCGATGAGGCCTTCCTGGACGTTTCTGATGTCACCGAGCATAAAGGCAGCGGCACCCTCATGGCTCGCTATCTGAGGGAGCGCATCCATCGTGAGGTGGGGATTACCGTGTCCGCAGGGGTGGCGCCTAACAAGTTCCTGGCCAAGATTGCCAGCGACTGGCAGAAACCTGACGGCCTGTTTGTTATCACGCCGGACAGGGTCCAGGAGTTTGTCCGTGACCTGCCGGTGGAGAAGCTGTTCGGGGTCGGGCAGGTGACCGCCGCCAAGCTTCATGCCCTGGGGGTAAAGACCTGCGGTGACATGCAGGCGCTGGGGGCGGATGTCCTGCTGGACAGGTTTGGCAAGCAGGGATATCGCCTGCATGAGATGGCCCACGGACGGGACGACCGGCCGGTGGTGGTATCCCGCATCGCCAAGTCGGTGAGTGTCGAGCGTACCTTTTCCCAGGATTTGCCGGACAAGAGCGCTTGCGAGTCGGTCATGCCGGCACTGATGGCCGACCTCAACCTCCGGCTCAGCCGCAAGGGGCGCAGCAAGCCGATCCACAAGCTGTTCATCAAGATCCGCTACAGCGATTTCTCCACCCACACCCTGGAGCGCGTCCGCGAGCACGTGGCCGAGCCCGAGGTTGCCGATTACCAGCCACTGCTGGACGAACTGGTCACCAATACGGACCGGCCGGTTCGACTGCTTGGGGTGGGTGTGCGGTTCCGCAATGATGACGCGCCGGTGACCCAGCTGAAGTTGTTCGACTGATCAGCCGGTGATTACTGCCATTGCCGCCCCCAATAGCTGGTGGACCGACAGGTAACCAAGAGTGCCCCCGATCACCGCGCCGGCAACTACGTCGGTAGGGTAGTGCAGGCCCAGGACCACCCGCGAGGCGGCAACGCTCAGGGTGAACGGCAGGATGCACAGCGCGAGGCCGGGCAGGGCGATCATCAGCATGACCTGGAAGCAGACGGCATGGAGCGTGTGGCCGGAGGGAAAACTGTAGCGGTCCAGGGGCGGCGTGCCGCAGTTGATGGACGGGAACGAGATGAACGGCCGTTCCCGGATCAGCCAGCGCTTGAGCAGCTTGTAGGTCACCGTGCAGGTCAGGCCGGTGATGGCCATCAGCAGGGCCAGACCCGGTCCGGCAGCCGGATCGATCAGTGGCAGTGACAGGATCAGCGCATACCAGAACCAGCCATCGCCGAGTCGGCTGACGGTGCGGAAGTAGCCCAGTACCGGCCGGAACCGGACCGATCGGTTAATGGCCTGGCACAGCAGGTATTCCCGCTGGTCGGCCCGCTCAAAGAATCGAGATGCTTTGCTTGTTGAGGGCATGGTACCCCGCCTTGTTATCCGGGTTCAGGACCAGCTGTTCGAACTGTTCGATCTGGGCTGACCAGTTGAGTTCCAGTGCATCGAGCCGGGCCTGGTTGCGCAGGCGGCCGAGCAGTGTCGGCTGGTCGGCCAGCCTCAGGGCACAGTCGACGAAGCCCTCGTCATCGTCCAGGGCGACCTTCATTCCGTTTTCCTCATTCCGGATGTGTTCGCTGGCAGCGGCGTCGTCGAACGCTACCACGGCAAGGCCGCTGGCCATGGCCTCCAGCACGACATTACCGAAGGTGTCGGTTTTGCTCGGGAACAGGAACAGGTCGCCCGAGGCATAGAATTTGGCCAGTGCTTCACCCCGGCGGATACCACAGAACAGGTACTCGGGGTGCCGTTCGCTCAGTTCACGGCGCAATGGACCGTCGCCAACGAGGACGAACCGGGAATTCGGGTGAAGGCCCCGGATCCGCTCATAGCAGGCCACAGCCAGGCGCAGGTTTTTCTCCGGAGCCAGCCGACCAACATAGATGACCGCCCGGTCGTTTGGCGCGAGTCCCCATTGCCGGCGTAGCTCGTTATCCCGCTTGTGGGGGGAGAAACGGTGGCTGTCGATGCCCCGGCTCCACAGGCCGGTGGCTGAAATGCCCATGGCCCGGGTCACCTGCTGCATCTTGCGGGTGGGCACCAGGGTTATATCCGTGCGGTTGTGGAACCAGCGGCCGTAGGCACACAGAATCCGCTCCAGGGCGCCAACGCCGTAATAGCGGCTGTACTGGTGGAAATTGGTGTGAAAGCCGGAACTGACCGGAATGCCGACCCGTCGGGCGGCACTGACAGCCGCCAGTCCCAGTGGTCCCTGGGTGGCGACATAAACCGCATCGGGGCGCTCGTTCTGCCAGAGACGAGCCAGGCGACGGGAGCTGGCGATGCCGAACCGGAGGTCGGCGTAGCCGGGTAGTGGCAGCCCCGGAACCACGAGTTCCTCATTGAACAGGGCATCTCCTGCGCTGGCGGTGGAACCGGTTACTTCATGCCGCTGCCGGGGCCGGACCACGCTCACCCTGTGGCCCCGCTGCATCAGCCCCTGGCACAGGTGTCTCAGCGTATTGGCCACGCCATTGATTTCCGGCGGAAAAGTCTCGGAAACAATGGTAATGTGTTGCTGGCGCCGGTTGGGCTGGGTGGTCTGGGTCACGGTGTTTCCTGTGGTTCCTCTTACATGTCTTCACTATGGGAAGCGCACATGACAGTTATGCGACATTCCCGTGACATTCCTTTTACCCGTGCAATGAACTGAAGCGGAGACGATATGCAGACGCGAAAGCTAGGTAATACCGACATTGATGTGAGCCTTATCTGCCTCGGAACCATGACCTGGGGCGAGCAGAACAGCGAACAGGAAGCCTTCGAGCAGCTGGATTATGCGACCGGTGAGGGTATCAACTTCATCGACGCGGCGGAGATGTACCCGGTGCCGCCGAAACCGGAAACCCAGGGGCGGACCGAAACCTATCTGGGCAACTGGCTGGCCCGGCGGGGCCGGCGAGACGATCTGGTGATTGCCTCCAAGGTGGCGGGCCCCGGCAATGGCCTGAGCTATCTGCGCAATGGCCCTAGACTGACCCGGGACCACATTCGCCAGGCCTGCGAGGACAGTCTCAAGCGCCTGCAGACGGATTACATCGATCTGTACCAGGTGCACTGGCCGGACCGGAATGCGAACTTTTTCGGCAAGCTGGGCTATGTGCACAAGGCGGATGAGGACGCCACGCCCATCGAGGAGACCCTGTCAGCGCTGGACGAACTGGTTCGGGAAGGGAAGGTCCGCCACATCGGGCTGTCCAACGAGACGCCCTGGGGGACCTCCGAGTACCTGCGCCTGTCCCGGGAAAAAGGCTGGCCAAGGGTGGTCAGTATCCAGAATCCCTATAACCTGCTGAACCGCTCGTTCGAGGTGGGGCTGGCGGAGTTTGCCCATCGCGAGCAGACCGGTTTGCTGGCCTATTCGCCCCTGGCCTTCGGCATGCTTTCGGGCAAGTATCTCGGCGGCAAGTGGCCGGAGAAGGGGCGGCTGACGCTCTATGAACGCTTCAGCCGGTACACGTCGGATCGTGGCATGGATGCAACCCGCGCCTATGTCGAGCTGGCCCGCCAGAACGACCTGACGCCGAGCGAGCTGGCGCTTGCCTATGTCAATAGTCGGAGCTTCGTGACCAGCAACATCATCGGAGCGACCACGATGGAACAGCTTCGCGAGAACATCGGCTCTGCCGATATCACCCTGGGCGAGCCGGTTCTCGAAGCGATCGAGGAGATTCATCGGGAGTTTACTTACCCCTGTCCCTGATTCTCGATTCGGGCAGCGGCAGCTTCGGGCCCGGGAGCGGTTCGAAGCTGCGGTTACATTCTGAAATATCGAGGATTATTTTTTGACAAAAAGGTGGCTAAAAATTGACAAAAAACCGGCGTGATTGTGTGCAAATTCACATCAATTCCGGGATCATTCATTAGACTTTAGCCTAGGTCATCCAAAGTTGTTTGTTCCGGATTACAGGTCCTTGTCAGTGTCATGATTATTCGTATTTTTGTCGCCCTGCTTGCTCTCAATCTCGTCGCCTTTGTCGTCCGCGCCGATGCCGCCGAGCGCCCGTTCGGCGAGGAGCCGGAGCCGGTGAATACCGTTCAGGAGCTTTATCAGATCCAGGAGCGAATGGTGGGAAACTTCGAGGATGACAGTTCCGAGGCTATCACCGAAATCGGTTCCAGGCTGCTCAGCCTCTCGCTCACCCGGTCCCGTTCGGACGACAGGCACTATGCCTCTGACCCCGCCCAGCCGGATCACGGAATCGCCCTGCTCAACGAAGGTGCCTGTCTCAACCTCAAGTGGAACTTCTGAATCTGAGGTTCGCCTGAATTCCGGGTTGTCCGGGTTTACCTTCTTCCCTGCCTTTCTCACCTCCCCATCTCCAACTGGTCTGGTTACTGATCTGGCGCATTGTCTGGGCGGCATTGCCGTGTGATTATTGGTCCATAATCCTGTTGTGGTCCGGAAAACAAGAAGGAGCTTGGTGATGTCGGAAAGCAGTCAGCGCCTGCAAGACGTGGATGCCTGTGTGGATGAGGTGATTCGCCGGGTCGGCAAGGAGATAACCCTCGGTCTGCCCCTGGGGTTGGGCAAGCCGATTCGTTTCGTGAACGCCTTGTACGAGCGTGCAAAGCGGGACCCGGATCTCCAGCTGCACATTTTTACGGCGCTGTCCCTGCTGGCCCCGCGCGGAAGCTCCTCTCTGGAGCAGCGGTTCATGGGGCCCTTCGCCGAGCGTTTGTACGGGCAGATCCCGGACCTTGCCTTTGAGCGGGATGTCTCACTAAACCGTCTGCCCTCGAATGTCACCGTCTCCGAATTCTACTTCAAGGCCGGTTCCCACCTGAACAACCGGGGCCAACAGCGAAATTACGTCTGCACCAATTACACCCACGCCATTCGGGATCTGATGGCGTTGGGGGTAAATGTCCTGGGGCAACTGGTTTCGCCCGGCGACAGCCATGGTGCGCCGGGCAAAGTGAGTCTGAGTTGCAACCCGGATCTGACCCTGGATCTCATCCCCCTCATGCGGGAGCTGGAGGCCAGTGGCACGCCGGTGGCACTGGTGGCCGAACTCAACGCCAATCTGCCCTTCATGGGCCATCATGCCGCCATCGACGAGAGCAATTTCGATGTGGTTCTGGAGCAGCCTTCGACCGACTACCCGCTGTTCTCGGCGCCACAGATGGCGATCAGTCCGGAAGACCACATGATCGGGTTCTATGCCAGTTGCCTGTTGAAGGATGGGGGTACCCTCCAGGTGGGGATTGGTTCACTCGGGGCTGCCTTTGTCTACAGTGCCATTCTTCGCCACAAATATAATGAAGACTGGCGGATGCTCTTTGACCATCTCCGGGTCGGCGAGGAGTTTCCCGTGGTTAACGAGTATGGCGGCACGGGGCGCTTCGAGGAGGGAATCTACGGCTGTAGTGAGATGATGGTGGACGGTTTTCTGTATCTCATGGAAGCTGGCATCCTGTCGCGGGAGGTGTTTGATCATGCCGGCTTGCAGGAACTGATCAACCGGGGCGACATCGACACCAGCCCGAGCCTTGCCATGCTGGACACTCTGCGAGAGGCGGAACTGATTGACTCCCCGCTCAGGGCCAGGGACGTGAACTGGCTTGTCCGCTGGGGAATTTTTGCGCCGGAGGTTGAGTTCAGAGGCGGACGCCTGCTCGCTTCCGATCAGTCCGTGGACGGCGATCTGGACAATCCCGATACCCGTCGGGTGATTGAGTCACTGATGCTCGGTGACGGCCTGAAAGGTGGCATCTGCATGCATGGCGCCTTCTACGTCGGGCCGGAAAACTTCTATCAGTCCTTGCGGGATATGCCCGGGCATCAGCGTGACCGGATCTGCATGACCAGCGTCAATTTCATCAATCATCTCTACGATCACCCGTTCGGCCGGCAGAGGCTGAAAGCGGCACAACGCAGGCATGGCCGCTTTGTGAACTCGGCGATGATGTATACGCTCAACGGCGCTGCGGTCTCCGATGGCCTTGATGATGGTCGGGTCGTCAGTGGTGTCGGGGGGCAGTACAACTTTGTCGCCATGGCCCATGAGCTGCCCGGCGCCCGCTCCATCCTGACCATGCGAGCGACCCGCACTTCGAAAGGAAAAACCTTTTCCAATATCGTCTTCAACTATGCCCACTGCACCATTCCCCGCCACCTGCGGGATATTGTGGTGACCGAATACGGCATCGCCGATCTGCGAGGCCAGCCTGACGAGCAGGTGTACCTACGCCTGATTCGCATCGCCGACTCCAGATTCCAGCAGGAGTTGCTCAAGCAGGCTCAGAAAGCCGGCAAGGTGGATCCGTCGTTTACCCTGCCAGCCTCCTGGTGTAATAACACGCCTCAGGCGGTACGGTCGGCCCTGGCCGCCGCGGGCAACGGCGAACGCTTCTCCGCCTTCCCGTTTGGCCGGGATTTCACGGACGAGGAATTGACGTTAGGGAAAGCCCTTAAAGGCCTCAAGGCCGCAACGGCCACCCGCCGTGGTAAACTGTCGACCCTCTGGCAGGCTGCCCGGGCCAGTGATGAAGAAGGACGCTACCAGCCGCTACTGGCGCGAATGGGGTTGAGCAATCCCCGAGGCCTGCGGGAGAAGCTGGACCAGAGACTGGTCATTCACGGCCTGCAGCAGCTTGAAACACCACCGGATACAGGAAACTCGAAAACCTGATGCAAGAACCCGATACCAAACCCGATGTTTTTACCGTTCACTATGTCCTGAAAAACAAGGCCGGGGAGCTGGTCGATACCTCCGAGGGCAGCGAGCCCCTGCACTTTGTCTACGGAAGCCCCGAGATCATCAAGGGCATCCAGGAGGCCGTGAAGGACCGGAATGTGGGCGATTGCCTGGAAGTTACCATCCCGCCTTCCATGGCTTACGGCGAACATCGTGAAGACCTGGTGCGCAAGGTGCCGCGCTCGTTGTTCGAAGGCGTGGAGAATCTCCAGGTCGGCATGAAGTTCCAGACCAATACCGGGGATGAGGCCCAGGTGGTGCAGGTAGTCGGCATCGATGGCAACCTGGTGAAAGTGGATGCCAATCATCCCCTGGCCGGTTTCACCCTGTATTTCGATCTGGAAATTGTCGGCCGCCGAGAGGCTACCGAAGACGAGATAGCCCAGGGACGGCCCCTGTTCTGACTGGCGCCGCAGCCAGGTCCGCTTCACCGGCCTGCAATCGGCGCAGGCCGTCCAGAACCGTCTCCTGAAGCTGGCGGGCCAGTTCCGATGACTTGAGGTCGCCAGTCGTTGCTACTGGCTCATGGAACAGCACATCCACCCGGGATGGCGGGTTCTTCAGCAGCCGGATCAGGTGGCTGTGGAAGTCATCGTCACCGATGAATGGAGCCACATGGTCGGGTCTGCCTTCCCGCCGATAGCAGATGGTCGCCGGCTGGATTGTGACGTTGGCCTCCCGGGCGGCGCTCAGTAACAGGCCGTGAAACGGAAGTACGGTCAGACCGGCACTGGTAGTGCCCTCCGGGAAGATCAGCACCGATTCCCCGGATGCCAGGGCAGACCCGATGGCTGACCTCACCTGCCGCGCCTGGCCACCCCCGCGCCGTATGAACAAGGTCCCGGCCTGTTGCGCAAGCCAGCCGATCAGGGGCCATTTCGCCACCTCGGCCTTGGACAGAAACCGGACCGGCGCCAGCCCGCCCAGGATGGGAATATCGCACCAGCTGATGTGGTTGCTGACCACCAGGGAATTGGCCTGTGGTACCGGGCCATGCCATCGTATGTCCAGACCCAGGCAACGGCAGGCGCCGCGGAAACATCGGGCCGCCCAGGGCGTTCGGTCCAGTTTTTTCCTGGTCACGACATCTCCGACCCTGAGAGCCAGGGCAAGGACGGTAATGGCCGCCAGAAACAGGGTAAAGGCACCCAGGCGAATGGCCAGTCGCAGTGAGCCAATCATCGGATTGACCTGGCCGGGCTCACGACGCCCGGCCCATGAAATGGCGGCTGTACCGGGCGGCCAGATTGTCCACTTCCAGCAGTACCAGCAAATCAGCACATCGGAATTCCGGATCCCAGCAAGGCGCACCGCACACCCTCGCGCCCAGTCGCATGTAGGCGCGGATCAGTGGTGGAACATCGACCGGACGGTCGGTGGCCGGGGCGTTCGTCAGGTGCGGCAATTCCCGTAGCGGCGTGACCCGGAACGACTCGTCGGCCAGGTAAGTGGCCTGCAGGTGATGGGCAATCCGCCAGGCCTTGTGGCCGCCGTCGGACATGCCAATGCTGGCGCAACCAATCAGGTAGTCAATCCGGTGTTTGATCAGGTACTCCGCCAGAGTGGCCCAGAGCAGGCTGATGGTGGCACCGTTGCGGTAGTCGGGGTGGACGCAGGTGCGTCCGAGTTCGGCCACACTGCCGGACAGCGAGGCCAGGGCGGAGAGATCGAATTCCCCCGCCGAATAGAACTCACTGACGTCCCTGATCCGGCTTTCAGGCAGTACCCGGGTGGTGGCAATCAGGTTGCCGGTCCGGCTGTCGGTCACGATCAGATGATCGCAGAGTGTGTCGTAGGCGTCGGCGTCAATGCCGGGCGTGGTGGCGCCGAGGTCACTGCCGTACTCTGCGGAAAAAACGTCGTAGCGAAGCCGCTGGGCCTGCTCGATCAGGATCGGGTCACGGGTGATGGCGGTCCGGAGCTGTCGTGAGCTTTGCCTGGCTTTCGCGGTTTGTGCGGTCATGGCTTGGTCTCTTTGTGTCCATTTACCGACAAGGCTATGAACCGGCTGTGACACTGGGGTGACTGTCCAATGACCACTGTATGACAGGCGTTGTCACTACGGGCCGAACTGTCACCGGGTGTAACGACGATGCACTTCCATGTATATTTCTGAATTGCATGTATAATTGCTGTTACAGCAGGTTGCCTGTATTGTCAGGGGTCGTAGGCACCCGAAACCGGAATAACAAAACCAGAGATGGATGGCGTGGAACAGACGAACGAAAGTTGGCGAATTCTCATTGTTGAGGACGACGAACGGCTCGCTGAGCTGACCCGTGAGTATCTGGAAAGCAACGGATTGATCGTGAGCCTGGAGGCAAACGGTTCGGCTGCTGTCGAGCGGATCCGGAGCGAACAGCCGGATCTGGTTGTTCTGGATCTGATGTTGCCCGGTGAAGATGGCCTGTCGGTCTGTCGCAAGGTGCGTCCGTTTTATAACGGCCCGATCATCATGTTGACTGCCCGTACGGATGATCTGGACCAGGTGCTCGGCCTGGAGATGGGCGCGGACGACTACATCAGCAAGCCGGTCAAGCCCCGGGTCCTGTTGGCTCGTATCCGGGCCATGCTGAGGCGGGTGACCGAGTCCGGACAGGGTGGTGCCGATGAGGCGGCCGGTGAGGAGCCTGTTCGACTCCAGTTCAATGACCTGATCGTGGACCGTTCCATGCGGGAAGCCTGGCTCAGTGACCAGAGTATTGACCTGACCAGTGCTGAATTCGACCTGCTCTGGTTGCTGGCCAGTAACGCCGGTCGCGTGTTGAGTCGTGAGGAAATCTTTACCGCCCTCCGGGGTATTGAATACGATGGTCAGGACCGCTCTATTGACGTCAGGGTGTCCCGTATCCGCCCGAAAATCGGTGATGATCCTATCCATCCGCGCCGGATCAAGACCGTTCGCAGCAAAGGCTACCTGTTTGTGAAGGAAGCCTGACGTTCCTGTTGCCGGCTTCGACACCCCCGCCAGTAAGGGGGTGTGGGCCAGGCCTGCCAGGATTCCTGACATGTCTCTGAAGCTTTTTCTGAAACTGTACGCCCGTCTTGCCGGTGTGGCCGCGCTGGTGGTTCTCCTGTGTATTATCCTGTTCAATGGCCTCAATTCGGTCCGCCACCAGTTCTGGCTTGAGCGCTTTCCCGAGCCGCTGATGCGGTGGCTGGCCGGGACGCCGTCGCCGGAGCAACAGTATCACTGGCTGGCTGCCTGGTATGACCTGAGAAACCTTCCCCCCGAAGAAATGGAACTGTCGCCGGTGATTCGTGAGCGGCTGGGCTATGGGCAGGTCGTGGCGGAAGAGGCTCCGATCGGTTTCCGGCTGATGGTCGAGACTCCGGCCGGAACCATTCTTCAGATGCGTTTCGAGGACCCCTACCTTGGTGTCTCCAGAGCCCTGGCCCAGGTTGTTCGCTGGCACCTGGAGTCGGTGGATACGGCCGGACGTGAAGATGTGGCGATACGCCTGGCCCGGCACCTGGGGGTATCCATCACCTGGCTGGATGATGCCGAAATGCTGCCCCCCGACCCGGTATTGCAGCAGATTACCGAGCAGGGTGCGGTGCTGTTTGGCCGGGATCACGGGGGGCGGCGTGACGCCTTGTTGAGGCTCAGTGACGGCTCGCTGGTGACGGTCGGGTTGCCCGGGCCGTTCTCACCCTATGGATGGCCGGTGATCACGCTCCTGGTATTGCTCGTTGGTGGTGTCCTCGCGCTGTCGTTGTGGCTCGCAATCAGGGCCGTGGATAATAATCTTCGACAGGTCGAGTCGGTGGCCATCCGGATTGCCCGGGGAGAGATGGGAGCGCGTGTGGACGCGGGCTCCGGCACCCTCGTGAGCCGCCTCGCAGCCGCGTTCAACGGCATGGCGGAGCACATCCAGCGTCTGGTCCAGGTGCAGCGGGAAATGATCCATGCCGTCTCCCATGAGCTGCGCACGCCGGTGGCCAGGATCCGTTTCGGGGTCCAGATGATCGAGGACTGCCAGGACCAGGACACCCTGCAGAAGCAGCTGGAGGGGATTGATGGCGACATTCAGGAGCTGGATGAGCTGATCGACGAGATCCTGACCTATGCCCGCCTGGAGCAGGGCGGCCCCGTGTTCTCGTTGCGCGAGCACTCGGTAACGGAGGTTGTGCGCCAGGTGGTGTCCGAGCAGCGGTTGATTCGCCCGAACCTCACCATCGAGAGTGACATAGACGAAGACTCTGAGCGTTGCTCCCTGTCTGATATCGAACCAAGGTATATTCACAGGGCGATCCAGAACCTGGTGGGCAATGCCGGACGTTATGCCAGCGGACGTGTTCTGGTCCGTTGCCGGATTGATGAAGACAACTGTCGGGTGGATGTGGAGGATGACGGCCCGGGCGTTCCTGAGGAGGATTGGGAAAAGGTCTTTACCGCGTTCGCCCGTCTGGACGACAGCCGCACACGGACATCCGGAGGCTACGGACTGGGTTTGTCCATTGTGCGCCGCATTCTCTATTGGCACGGTGGCCAGGCCTTTGTCAGCCGGAGCGAGGAACTCGGTGGCGCGCGATTCAGCCTGGTCTGGCCGAGGCGGAAGCCGGCGGATTCGGTTTTGTGAACCAGGCCTCACTGCCTCACCTGATGTAACAAAGCCGCTACATAACCTCAACTGATGATTCGCATCGGGTTGTCCATACTTAACAGCGTAAGGGATGACTTTTGAGGTTGTAGTTCTTACGAACTTTCCTTGTTTCATTCGTCATTTAAGGGCCGGTTTTTCCGGCCCTTTTTTTATGTCCTTCCTCCCGTTTCCGGCCACGACGCCTCTCCTTGAACAGTTTCTGCTGGTAGACTTGCGGAAAACAAAAGGAGGCTTGCCATGATCCGCTACCTGCTTGCGATTGACCAGGGAACTACCAGCTCGCGCGCGATTGTCTTCGATTCTTCGGGCACGATTGTGGGCGTGGCCCAGCAGGAGTTTCACCAGTACTTTCCCCGGGACGGCTGGGTAGAGCATGATGCCCTGGAGATCTGGGACAGCACCCTGGCGGTCTGCCGTGCCGCCCTGGAAAAGGCCGGGGTCAATGCGACAGATGTTGCAGGCATCGGGATCACCAACCAGCGCGAGACCACGGTTATCTGGGAGCGGTCGACCGGAAAACCCATTCATCACGCCATTGTCTGGCAGGATCGCCGCACTGCATCCTGGTGCACCAAGCTGAAGGACGATGGCTTTGAGAATGCGGTGGTGGAGCGGACCGGCCTGCTGATTGATCCCTATTTTTCCGCCACCAAAATTTCCTGGATCCTTGATCACGTGGAAGGGGCGCGGGATCGCGCAGAAGCCGGCGAACTTGCCTTCGGGACGGTGGACAGCTGGCTGCTCTGGAATCTGACCGGCGGCCGTTCCCATTTTACCGATGCCACCAATGCATCCCGCACGGCTCTCTTCAATATCCACACCCAGTGCTGGGACGACACCCTGCTGGAACTGTTTCGGGTGCCCCGTCAGCTGTTGCCGGAGGTGCTGGACTGCGCCGCGGACTATGGCACCACCGAAAGGCAGTGGCTGGGCGCCGAGATTCAGGTGGCGGGCATTGCCGGGGACCAGCACGCTGCCCTGATTGGTCAGGCCTGTTTCGATCCCGGCATGGCCAAGAGCACTTATGGCACCGGTTGTTTCCTGATGCTGAATACCGGCGACCAGGCCCTTCGCTCCGAGAACCGGTTATTGACCACGATGGCGTACCGGCTGGATGGCAAGCCGACCTATGCGATGGAGGGCAGTATTTTCGTGGCCGGCGCGGCCATGCAATGGCTGCGGGACGGTCTCGGGCTTATTCGCCATGCCGACGAATCCCTGGCCCATGCCGAAAGTGTGGGGGTGGAAAACCCGGTATACCTGGTTCCGGCATTCACCGGGTTGGGCGCCCCTCACTGGGATCCCCACGCCCGGGGGGCGATCCTGGGCCTGACTCGGGATACCGGCATCGGAGAGATCGTGACGGCGGGGCTTCAGTCTGTGTGCTACCAGACCAAGGATCTTGTGCGTGCTATCCAGAATGACGGCGCCCGCCTGGAATCCCTGCGGGTGGATGGCGGCATGGCGGTGAACGATTGGGTCATGCAGTTCCTGGCTGACATTCTTAATGTCACCGTGGACCGCCCCCGGATTACCGAAACCACTGCCCTTGGCGTAGCCTACCTGGCCGGTTTGAAGACCGGGGTCTACAACAGCCTGGAAGAGATTTCCCGACTCTGGGAATGTGAGCGCCAGTTCCGTCCGGACATGAGACCGTCCTTGCGGGAGTCCCTTTACGGCGGCTGGCTGGATGCGGTTGACCGGGTCTGTAACCGCTGAGCAACCTCAGCCTGTGCGCTCGAAAGCGATCAGGTGGTCGGCTTCGACCCGCACGGGCACCTGCTCCCCCAGATGGAAATCCAGATGGCTCCGGAACAGTGCCTCGAACTCGGTTTCTTCGGAACACCGGAAGCGGTAAAGGGTCGAGGTGCCGGCAAAGGTTTTCTCCACCACTTTCGGGCGCAGGTCCGAGGCTTCATCGTAGACGATGTCGTCCGGCCGGATCAGCACGTCCACCAGGGTGCCCGGTTCCCACTTGTAGGCCCGGTTGCCGTGGATGATGCCCAGCTCGGACTCGATGGTGTCGGGCCCGAGGGCTTTGCCAGGGATAAACCCGCCCTGTCCGACGAAACTGGCCACAAACCGGTTGGCAGGTTCGTGGTAGAGGTTGTAGGGCACATCCCACTGGAGCAGCTTGCCGTCTTTCAGTACCGCGACCTGATCGCACATGGCGAAGGCTTCCTGCTGGTCATGGGTGACCAGGATGGCGCTGATGCCAAGGGTCTTGAGGATTTCACGGACATCCAGGCTCAGGCGCCGGCGCAGGTCCGCATCCAGGTTGGAAAAAGGTTCGTCCAGCAGGATCAGGGTCGGTTCGGGGGCCAGGGCCCGCGCCAGCGCCACCCGTTGCTGCTGGCCGCCCGAGAGTTCGTGGGGATAGCTGTTCGCCAGATCCTGAAGATGCACCACTTCCAGCAGTTCCATGACCTTCTGGCGTTTTTCTGCCTTGCTCAGGCCCTTCAGACCGAAACCGACGTTGTCGGCGATGGTCAGGTGGGGAAACAGGGCGTAGTCCTGGAACACCATGCCGATTCGACGCTTCTCGGGCGCCAGGGTGCGACCGGGAAGGCTAATGGTTTGCGATTCCAGGCGGATTTCGCCGCTGTTCAGCGGCAGGAAGCCGGCCAGTGCCCGCAGAATTGTGCTCTTGCCGCAACCACTGGGGCCGAGCAGGCAGCCGATATCGCCATGGCTGAGTGCGAAGTTGACGCCCTTGACCACGGAGTCGGCACCATAGCCGCAGGACAGGTTGTTGACTTCCAGTAACCAGTCCCCGGCGGGGGAAGCAGGCACGCCCATAGATCAGTCCAACCGGTTGAGAATAAGGAACTCGAGCAAAGCCTTCTGGGCGTGGAGGCGATTTTCTGCCTCGTGCCAGACCACCGAACCCGGATGTTCCATCATGTCGACGGAAATTTCCTCGCCGCGATGGGCGGGCAGGCAATGCATGAACAGAGCATCCTTGTCCGCCACAGCCATCAGCCCGGGATTGATCTGGTAGTCCCGGAAGGCCTTTTCCCGGGCTTTCTGCTCATCCTCCTGACCCATCGAGGCCCAGACGTCGGTGACCAGCAGTTGGGCGCCCCTTGCGGCTTCGGCTGGATCACGAACGATGGTGACACGATCGCCGTGCTCTTTCATCAGAGCTTCGTTGGGCTCGTAGCCCTCCGGACAGGCTACGTTCAGGTGAAAATCAAAGCGCGTGGCGGCATTGATGTAGGAATGGCACATATTGTTGCCATCGCCGATCCAGGCCACTGTTGCACCGCGAATACTACCGCGATGCTCGCGGTAGGTCTGCATGTCGGCCAGCAGCTGGCAAGGATGAAAATCATCGGTCAGGGCATTGATCACCGGCACGCGGGAGGCGGCCGCAAAACGCTCGACTGTTTCATGGGCAAAGGTGCGGATCATCACTGCGTCGACCATGCTGGAGATGACGATGGCGGAGTCCTCGATCGGCTCGCCACGCCCGAGTTGGGTGTCCCGGGGCGACAGGAACAGCGCCGAACCGCCAAGCTGCGTCATGCCGGCTTCAAACGACACCCGGGTGCGGGTGGAGGATTTCTCGAAGACCATGGCCAGCACGCGGTTTTTCAGGGAATCGCGTACCTTGCCCTGCCGCCACTCGTTACGAAGCTTGCTTGCATGGTCCAGCAGCTGCTCGAGCTCGCCGGTGGACATGTCATTCAGTGTCAGAAAATGTCGTGCCGCCATGAAATGGCCCTTACCTCAATGAAACCGCGACTTGCGGGGTTCCTGATGTCTGGTTGATGGAAAGCTGTGCCGGAAAAAACGGGGCATCAAGTCTAGCCCTTCGGGGGAGGGATGACAACGCTGCCTACCCCATCCGGGTGTTTGGTGGCCGGTCCCGGACACGTGTACAATAAGGCCAGCAGGTTGCCCGAGGGCAATTCCGTTTTCAATCAGAGGTGAATGTTCATGGACATCAATGAAACCATCAAGAGCCAGCTCGAAGAGAACCCGGTGATTCTGTACATGAAGGGCACTCCGCAGGCTCCGCAATGCGGTTTCTCCGCCAAGACCGTGCAGGCGCTGATGGCCTGCGGCGAGCGTTTCGCATTCGTCAACATCCTGGACAACCAGGAACTGCGTGAGGCGCTGAAGGTCTACTCCAGCTGGCCCACCTATCCGCAGCTCTATATCAACGGCGAGCTGGTTGGCGGTTGTGACATTGTTCTGGAGATGTCCGAGAGCGGTGAGCTGGCCAAGATGGTCAAGGAAGCGGCCAAGCAAGCCGAGGCCTGATTCCTGCCCGGAAACTTACAGACGCTTCGGGGAGAACACCAGTTCCACCTCGAAGCGGTCCCCGCTCTTACTGTCCGCAGGGGGTTCCGGGTAGGGGCTTGCCGCAAGGGCTGCCCGGTAGGCGGCTTCGTCCACTGACCGAATTCCCGTTGATTTCACCACGCTGGCCCGGGTCAGGGCACCATTTCCCATAATCTGGAGTTCAATCTCCATTCTGGCGGTGTCTGTCAGTTGGGTAACAGCGGGTACCCGCAGCCGCTCCAGTTGCCTGGCCAGGTGCGCCGCGAGCCGGATCAGGTAGGGATCCTCCTGGTTCGGTGACTGGGTGATCCGGGTCAACTCCGTATTTTCTGTCTCATCCTGTATCCCCCTGGGCTCGCCCGCCTGTCTGGCGACACTGGCCGGCTTTGGGGGGTGGGGTTGCCGTTCTTCCGGTTCGGGTTTGACCTGGTTGCGCAGCGGTGGGGCTTCTCCCTGTGAAGGTTTGGCGACAGTCCTGGACGATGTCGAGGTGAGCGGGGTGGGCGCGGGAGGTATTTCCGCGGCAGGCTCGTGTATTTCGAACCGGGGATTGCGCTCTCCAGGTTGCTCCCGGGGCTCAGCGTCGGCGGGTGGTGCCGGCTGGCTGGGCTTGGCCGCGGTGGAGTCGGAGGTCAGCAGCTCAAGCGTCAGGCGGTGATGGTGCTCCGGCGCATCCGGTTGCGGGAACGGGAGCCCGGAAAGAAACAGTGTGTGCAGGAGGATTGCAATGGACAGCGCCAGGGCTAGCCGGTAGCTGTCCGGTAGCCCTTTTGCCGAAGGATGGGGCACTGACATTGGCGTCAGGCGGTCTTGCTCCGCAGGGATCCGACAACAGCATCGAGAGCCCGGTCAATGAGGGCGCCCTGTTCCAGCAGGGTGAGTCGACCACGACGCATCTCGTGGGCCAGTTCCAGGCGGGTCTTCTCGATCACCTTGAGTCCCATGCGGTTCACGAACACAAACGAATCCGCCTCTTCGATGATAGCCGAGAGCTTGCACCGGAAGCTGGCGCCGTTGACCAGGCGGAATTCCACCCAGTCACCGATTTCGATGCCGTCGATCTGGGTGACGAATTCCGCAATGGCGGCATCCTCCAGTTCCTGCTGACGTTCCACCGCGCTCTTCTGGGTGTCGGAGAGTTCGGCTTCGTCCTCGGTTTCGGTGGCAGCCTCCGGTGATTCCTGCACGGTCTCCGCCATCGCGTTGGTGCGGAAGGCTTCTGCCAGTTCGTGTTTCAGTTTCCCCATGGTTTCGTCCAGGCGCGAGGAGTTGTAGGAAACTTCCTCAAGGCCGGCACGCAGGGTCTTGAGCAGGCCTGGTACGACGCGGACCCACTGGTCGCGTTCGTCGTCCCCGTTGTGCGGGTGCAGGCACCAGATCAGGTCGTCGACCACCTTGACCGATTCCTGCCAGCGATGCTCCACGTCATCCCGCAGGTAGGCCAGGAACATGAAGCGGCTCCAGCCATGGACGAGGAGGTCTCGCACGACTTCCGGCAGTCGGTGCCTGGCGAGCTTCTTTCTCAGGATGGTGTCAACCGTCTGTTGTGCCCGCTGGGACTTGATCCGGCCGCGCTCAGACTCCCGGGTGCGCTGCTCGACCAGGGATGCCTTGCGGTTTTCCCGCTCGAGGAACTGCTCGAACTCCCGGTTCAGGGTCTC
This sequence comes from Marinobacter sp., assembly GCA_018623515.1. GTDB lineage: Bacteria > Pseudomonadota > Gammaproteobacteria > Pseudomonadales > Oleiphilaceae > Marinobacter. The sequence continues at coordinate 27,875 of JAAZVL010000004.1, read as the reverse complement.
GAACAGGCCTATATCGCCGTCAAACTCGTTGAGAATCCTCTGGACAGTATCGTGGATCTGATTGTAAAGCTTGTCCTTGGCCTTTTCATCGCTATTGCTCCAGCCAATACCGGCCCGGGCCAGGGAGTTGAGCAGTTTTCTTGCCGGGTGCGAGGCCTGGCTGAAGAATGATTTGTCCCGGATCACCACTTTCAGGATCGGAATCTGAAGGCGACTGATCAGCACCTGAACCGGCGCCGACAGGTTGTAATCGTCCAGAATGAATTCGAACAGCATCGACACGAGGTTGATGAGATCCTCGTCCACTTCATTCAGGGCCGGCTTGCGGCCGTCCTTCGATTCTGTCCTGGCCAACAGTTGCTCCACCACAGCGCGGAGGTCCACTGTCACCGGCTCGCCCTCGCTCAGGTCGCCGTCCGGTGAATAGGAGTCGGCGAGCGGCAGGGTGCTCAGAAGGCTCGCCAACTCAGCGTGGCCAACAACCCGGATCCGGGTATCGGATGAGCGGGAGGGAATGCCGGCATTGGCGCGCTGCAGGGCCAGCATCTGCCGGATCTGCTCGAAAACGGGGCTGGCTTCGCCTGACGCGGCCGCACCGGTCGTGTCGGACTTTTCTGATGCCGCCTGGGAGGTTGCGGTTGCGGCCTGGGTGCTTTTCTTCTCGGCCTGCTGGCCGGATTTCCCGTGGTACCGGAAATTGGGAATGATGCCGGCCTGGATCAGGATGCGGTTGGCTTCGTCCAGGAGCATGCCCAGGTTTGAAACCACGTAGCGGTCGAATTGCTTGAGCAGGATAAGACGTTCCCGGATCTGGATTTCCAGCGCCTGGATGGCATCGGTGAAGGCGCTGCAAAGGTGTTCCGGAGCCATGGGGTTGACCGGCGAATCATCGCTGGCACCAGGGTAGACCTGACTGAAGCGGGCCTGCAGCTGAAGCAGCGGCCCCTGGAAGTGCGCCTTGGCCTTGCCGATCATGGCATTGAGGGCCACCTGTTCCTCGAGATCCTCGTCACCGACAAGTGACAGGGTCTCGGCATTGGTGCTGTAGGACGGCGTTTCCCCCTGGGTCTGGCCGGTGCGGGGAGGATCGGAGAACAATCCCGCAACAGAGTTCTGGAACTGGCGTTCGACACCCTTGCGTTTGATGCGGATTTCCCGCATCGCCTCGAAGTAGCGATTCTGCTCGTTGTTGCTGCGGGCATTGTTGGCCAGTTCGAACAGGGAGTCATCGACGGCGTCAAAGGCTCCCTGCAGCAGGTCGCCCAGTCCGGCGACCACTGTGTCACGAATTCGCGTAACCTCTGCAGGAACCGGTTTGGTGCTGGCTGCTTGCTTGGGATCGCGGAGGTAATGTATGCCGGACTGCTTATTCATGGCCTTCTCCTGTCTACGCCTTAACCGGATACATGACCGAGCTGGAACTCCATGTGTTCTCGTTGTTGGTTAAATTTACCGCAATTTGCCGTAAATTAATATGAATAAACGCCATCCTGAGAGCCTTGTCAAAAAATTCAGCGACTGCCGAGGTGCAGTGAGCGCTTCTTCCGCTTGCGTGGGTGCACTATAGCGGCCTTGACCACGTTGTCCTTGATCTGGAGCACTTCCACCCGATGGCCGTCCACTTTCAGGCACACATTGGTGTCGGGAATGTTCTCCAGGGTTTCCGTGATCAGGCCATTGAGGGTTTTCGGACCATCCGTGGGCAGTTTCCAGCCGAGGGTCTTGTTGATTGTCCGGACCGCTGTCGTACCGTCGATAATAAAGGTGCCATCGTCCTGGGGGATGATGTCGGGGCTGGTAGCGGCATAGTCGGTGGTGAATTCTCCGACAATTTCCTCGAGGATGTCCTCCAGGGTTGCCAGGCCGAGCACATCCCCGTATTCGTCCACAACAATACCGAACCGGCGCTTGCCTTTCTGGAAGTTGATCAGCTGCGTGTTCAGCGGTGTACTCTCGGGAATGAAGTAGGGTTCCTGGCACAGCTGCATGATCATCGCCTTGTTGATCTCGTCCTGCTGCACCAGCTTGGAAGCGCTGCGCAGGTGCAGGATCCCCTGAATGTTGTTGATATCGCCCTTGAAGACCGGCAGCCGGGTGTGCTGGCTGCTCCGGAGCTGTCGGAGGATGGTGTCAGTATCGTCGTCCAGGTCGACCCCGACCACTTCGTTGCGGGGCACCATGATGTCGTTCACCGTCACCTTTTCCAGGTCGAGGATGCTGACCAGCATATCCTTGTGTTTGGCGGGAATCAGGGCGCCGGCTTCGTTGACAAGGGTCCTGAGTTCTTCCCGGCTGAGATGTTCGGACGCAGCGTCTTCCGGAGACACTTTGAGCAGTTTGAGAATCAGTCCGGTGAAAAGGTTGACCGCCCAGACAATCGGGTAGAGCACCTTGAGCAGCGGGCCAAGCACATGACTGGCGGGAAAAGCGATCTTTTCCGGGAACAGGGCGGCCAGGGTTTTCGGGGTCACCTCGGCGAAAATGAGGATGACAATGGTCAGCAGCAGGGTGGCGATGGCAATACCCGCATCACCCCAGATCCGGATGGCAATAACCGTAGCGATGGAGGAGGCCAGGATGTTGACGAAGTTGTTGCCGATCAGGATGACACCGATCAACTGGTCGGTTCGCTGAAGCAGGCCCTGGGCGCGCCTGGCACCTTTGTGGCCGGTCTTGGCCATGTGCTTCAGGCGGTACCGGTTCAGCGACATCATGCCGGTCTCGGAACTCGAGAAGAAGGCCGACAGGCAGATGAGGGCAACAAGGAGGATAAACAGCGCGGAAAGCGATGTTTCGTTCAAAGGAAAAGGTCCTTATTTTACTGACAAGTTGGGAAAATAGGTTTTGTTCCGGTCAGGTGTCAAGCGGGTGGCGGCAGCTGGCCCGTTAACCCCCGCGGTGGAACACCAGTTCAAGGACGAACTTGCTGCCATAGAAGGCCAGCATCAGGAGAATGCAGCCTGCCAGTGTCCAGCGGCTGGCGGTCATGCCCCGCCAGCCCTGGGTGTACCGGCCGATCAGCAGAGCCACGAAGACCAGCAGTGACAGCAGGGAGAATATCGTCTTGTGGGCGAGGTCCTGGGCAAACAGGTCCTCAATGAACAGCGCGCCGGTTACAATCGCCAGAACCAGAAGCACCACTCCGGCCCACACCATTTCGAACAACAGTGACTCCATGGTTTGCAGGGGCGGCAGGTTGCGAACCAGAAGGCTGTTGTAGTTGTGTTTCAGTTGGCGGTTCTGAAAGTAGAGCAGAATGGCCTGGATGGCGGCCAGCGTAAACAGGCTGTACGCTGTCACGGATAATGCGATGTGCGAAAGCATGCCGTAGCTTTGCTCGGAAACCAGCCGGGAAGGTGTGTGGGTGATAAGGGCCAGGATAATGGTCAGCGCCGCGAGCGGGTAAACGCCGAGGAACAGGCTCTGGACTGGTTTTCTCAGATTCAGTCCCAATAAAAGGAAGACAATCAGCCAGGAAATCAGCAGTGAACTTTTGAAAAAGCTGAGGTCAAAGCCGCCGTCGTGGTACACAGTCTGGGCAATCAGCAGGCCATGGCTGGTAAGGGCCAGCATTCCGATAAGGGTGGTGATGGCCAGGTTGCTCTGCACCCGACCACGAAAATGGAGCGCCTGCAGCGCGGTACCAACGCTGTATAAAAAGAGAGAGGTGACCGCGAGAATCAGCGTTCCCATGACTTCCTTATTACTGCTTTACTGGCTGGATAAACGGCTGGTTGTCAGCCGATTTGACCGGGTTGGTCGTTTCAGGGCGATAGTCTGGTTATAATGTCGCGATTATGCAACAGGAATCAAGGAGGCGCGTTTGGCTCCTTGATTCGGTACACATTTTATTTCCGGGGTACGGAAGAGACGCATGTTTGAAAATCTCCAGGACCGGCTTTCCGGCAGTTTGCGCAAGATTACCGGTCAGGCGCGACTGACCGATGACAACATCAAGGATACCCTGCGCGAAGTGCGCATGGCTTTGCTCGAGGCGGACGTAGCTCTCCCAGTGGTCAAGGACTTTGTGGAGGGGGTTCGCAAGCGGGCGGTTGGTCAGGAAGTCCAGCGCAGCCTGACCCCGGGTCAGGTCTTCGTCAAGATTGTCCAGCAGGAACTCGAGCGGGTGATGGGCGAAGGCAACGAGTCCCTCAATCTCTCGGTTCAGCCGCCTGCGGTGATCATGATGGCGGGTTTGCAGGGTGCCGGTAAGACCACCACGGTGGCCAAACTCTCCCGCTTCCTTAAAGAGCGCCAGAAAAAATCGGTGATGGTGGTCAGTGCCGACGTCTATCGTCCGGCCGCGATCAAGCAGTTGGAGACTCTCGCCGGTGAGGTGGGCGTCGAGTTCTTCCCGAGCACCGCGGACCAGGATCCGGTGGACATCGCCGAGGGTGCGATCGGCGCAGCGCGAAAGAAACACATAGATGTGGTGATTCTCGATACCGCCGGTCGTCTGCACGTCGATAATCAGATGATGGACGAGATCGGTCGCCTGCACCGCGCGGTCAAGCCGGTCGAGACCCTGTTTGTGGTCGACTCCATGACCGGTCAGGACGCGGCTAATACCGCCAAGGCGTTCAACGATGCCTTGCCGCTGACCGGTGTGGTGCTGACCAAGACCGATGGTGATGCCCGGGGCGGTGCCGCCCTGTCAGTCCGTCACATTACCGGCAAGCCAATCAAGTTCCTCGGTATTGGTGAGAAGTCCGACGCGCTGGAGCCGTTCTATCCGGATCGGGTGGCGTCCCGGATTCTGGGCATGGGTGACGTGCTGTCCCTTATTGAAGAGGCTGAGCGCAAGCTGGACCAGAAGAAGGCCCAGAAGCTCACCAAGAAAATCAAGAAGGGCAAGGGGTTCGATCTCGAGGATTTCCGGGATCAGCTTCAGCAGATGAAGAACATGGGTGGCATCGGCGGCCTGCTGGACAAGCTGCCGGGCATGGGGCAGATGGCTCAGATGGCTCAGCAGCAGGTCAATGACAAGTCGCTGGGCCAGATGGAGGCGATCATCTGTTCAATGACACCGAAGGAGCGCCGCTACCCGGATGTTATCAATAACTCCCGCAAACGTCGGATTGCAGCAGGCTCCGGGACCCAGATCCAGGATGTCAATCGTCTGCTCAAGCAGCACAAGCAGATGTCGAAGATGATGAAAAAGTTCGGCAAGAAAGGCGGAATGGCCAACATGATGCGTGGCATGGGTGGTATGATGCCGCCCGGCGGCGGTGGTGGCGGAATGCCCCCGTTTGGCCGTATGTAAAAAGCCTTATGCCGAAAACGGGGAAACAGCTGGTTTCCCTGTTTTCTTTGGCGCTTTTTTAGCATAGAATAGCGCCCCTTTCGAGTATGGGTCTTCGCGCCGGCTGTCTCCGGCGGGCGTGAATCGTACAAAGTTCGTACAACAGAACAGGATATTGGTCGAAATGGTAACAATCCGTTTGGCTCGTGGCGGCTCCAAGAAGCGCCCGTTCTACCATCTGACAGTCACTGACAGCCGCAACGCCCGTGACGGCCGTTTCATCGAGCGTGTCGGTTTCTTCAACCCGATCGCCCGCGGTCAGGAAGAGCGTCTGCGTGTGGATCGTGATCGCGTAAACTTCTGGCTGGAAAAAGGTGCTCAGACTTCCGAGCGCGTTGCCCAGCTGCTGAAAGGCGCAGAGTAATTACGCTTTAACCCGGGGTTCTTGGCATGACGCAGACTTCGCAGGAAACTGTGATCGGCCGGATTACCTCGGTGTTTGGGGTCAAGGGATGGCTCAAGGTCTTTTCCTACACCGACCCCAGGGAAGGAATCCTCAGCTACCGGGACTGGACACTGGTCCTGGACGGCAAAAGGATTCCGGCCAGGCTTGAGGAGGGTCGCCGCCAGGGGCAGGGGATCGTCGTCAGGCTTAAAGGTATTGATGACCGTGAGGTTGCGCGCACCTACAGCGGTGCTGAGATCCTGGTCCCGACGGCAGAATTGCCGGAGCTGCCCAGTGGCGAATACTACTGGTACCAGCTGGAAGGCCTGGAAGTGTTCACGGTTGAGGGGTTGAATCTGGGTAAGGTTCATCACCTTATGGAAACAGGGTCCAACGATGTCCTCGTGGTGCGCGCCACCCGGGACTCGGCAGACCAGCGCGAGCGGCTGATTCCCTATCTGCCGGATCAGGTCGTCCGGGAAGTGGATCTGGCTGGCAACAGGCTGGTTGTTGACTGGGATCCGGAGTTCTGACGGGTGTGGATTGGCGCTGTCAGTCTGTTCCCGGAAATGTTTCGTGCGGTTACGGATTACGGGATAACCGGTAGGGCGGTTCGGGAAGGTCTGCTGACCCTCGAGAGCTGGAACCCCCGGGATTTCACCCATGATCGTCACCGCACGGTAGACGACCGGCCATACGGTGGCGGTCCCGGGATGCTGATGAAAATACAGCCCCTGCGGGATGCCATCCATGCGGCTCGGGAGGCGGCACCCGGTAAAGCCTGTGTGGTTTACCTGTCGCCCCAGGGAGAAACCCTGACGCAGTCTGTTGTCGAATCCCTCGCGGAGGAGCAGCAGCTGATCCTGGTTTCGGGGCGATACGAGGGTGTTGATGAGCGCCTGATCTCGACGGAAGTCGATCGGGAAGTGTCACTGGGTGATTTTGTTCTTTCCGGTGGCGAACTGGCGGCCATGGTCGTTGTTGATGCGGTGACACGCCTCATCCCCGGAGCGCTGGGTCATGCGCAGTCGGCAGAGCAGGATTCCTTTGCCGACGGATTGCTGGATTGTCCGCACTACACCCGGCCCGAAGTTTACGAAGGTCAGGCGGTGCCGGAAGTTCTTTTGGGCGGTCACCACGAGCAGATCCGGCGTTGGCGGCTCAAGGAGTCGTTAAGGCGAACCCGGGAGCGGCGCCCCGACCTGCTGGATAAGCGGGTGCTTACGGACGAAGAGCGTGAGCTGCTGGAAGAAATTTTGAATGAACCGGGTGTCTCTGAGTGATCAGGGCATTGAGAGATTGGGTATCAGGAGCATTACGATGAGCGGCAAGAACAACATCATCAGTCAAATTGAAGCAGAACAGATGACCAAGGAAATCCCTGCGTTCGCGCCGGGTGACACCGTGGTCGTTCAGGTTCGCGTAACCGAGGGTAACCGTGAGCGTCTGCAGGCGTTCGAAGGCGTGGTTATCGGCAAACGCAACCGTGGCATGAACTCCTCCTTCACCGTGCGCAAGATTTCCTACGGTGTTGGTGTAGAGCGTACTTTCCAGACCTACTCCAAGCTGATCGACAGCATCAGCGTGAAGCGTCGTGGCGACGTACGTCAGGCCAAGCTGTACTACCTGCGTGACCTGTCTGGTAAGGCAGCTCGCATCAAGGAAAAGCTGGGCTGATTGACGAATCGTCAAAGGGCCAGTTAAAAAGGCAGCCTCAAGGGGCTGCCTTTTTTGTGCCCGGGGACCAGTGCCGTGAGACCTGACGACGACGCTATCATCCGTCGGTTTACCGACGCCCTCTGGCTTGAAGATGGCCTGGGGGAGAAAACCCGTGACGCCTACCGGGGGGATCTTGCACGCCTGGCGCAATGGCTGGAGCAGCAGCCGGGCGCCCCGGTGCTCACGGCTGCAAGGCGCACGGATCTGCTGGCCTGGATGGCCCGTGGTCTTGCGGAGGGAGTCAAGACCTCTACTGCGGCAAGGCGATTGTCCGGGGTGCGGCGCTTCTACCGCTTCCTGATGCGGGAAGGGCTGATCGCCGAGGATCCGACCCTGAGGATCGATAGCCCGAGGCTGCCGCGCCGGCTACCGGATTCACTGACGGAGGAAGAGGTCGAGGCCTTGCTGGCGGCACCGGACATTTCAATTCCGCTGGAGCTCCGTGACAAGGCCATGCTCGAGATCCTTTACGGCTGTGGTTTGCGGGTGTCGGAGCTGACCGGATTGCGGGTGGACCAGGTCAATGTCCGCCAGGGCGTGATCCGGATTACCGGCAAGGGCGACAAGGAACGGCTGGTACCCCTGGGGGAAGAGGCAGTGGACTGGCTGCTCCGGTACATGAAGGAGGGTCGGGCTGAACTGCTCAAGGGACGGCCCTGCGATGCTCTGTTTCCGGGCAATCGGGCCGCGGCCATGACCCGGCAGACCTTCTGGCACCGGGTACGTCATTACGCCGTGCGCGCCGGCATCCACAAGCATCTCTCCCCCCACACCCTGCGCCATGCCTTTGCCACCCACCTGCTGAACCACGGTGCGGATCTCCGGGTGGTGCAGATGCTGCTGGGACATTCGGACCTGTCCACGACCCAGATCTACACCCACGTTGCCCGTCAGCGCCTGCACGCCATGCACCGTGAGCATCATCCCCGGGGTTGAGCCTTGGCGAGGCCCGTGTATGTGTTATCCTCGCTGAACTTTTGCGCCGGCCCTTTGTCGCAATGAGGGTCAACCCGGTCCGTCCATGCCATGCGGGCCCAACGCTATCAGACTGGAATCATTTATGTTTGTCACCAAGAATATCAAGCCACTGGGAGTTGCGGCCGGGCTGGTCGCGAGTCTGTTTGTTGCAACCGCAGCAGCAGGTGAGGTCGAGGACCGCATTGCCGAGCGCCTGGCCACAGCCGTGCCTGGCCTGAAGGTTTCTTCTGTTCGCGAGTCCGAGGCCAAAGGCCTGTACGAAGTGCAGAGCAACAATGGTGAGACCATCTATACCACCGAAGATGGTCAATACCTGCTGACTGGCGACCTCCTGAAAGTTACCGATAATGGCATTGCCAACGTGACAGAGCAGGGTAGGGCCGGGCAGCGTGTGGCGGCGATGGAAGAATACGGCTCGGAGGGACTGATCACTTACCCGGCCAGCGGGGACGAGAAAGCGGTGATCAATGTGTTCACCGACATCGATTGCCCTTACTGCCGCAAGCTGCATGATGAGGTGCCCCAGTTGAACGACTACGGCATTACCGTCAATTACTATGCGTTCCCCCGTTCAGGTCCGGGTACGCCCTCATTCAACAAGTACGTCTCCGTCTGGTGTGCCGAAGATCAGCAGGCGGCCATGGATGCCGCCAAGTCGGGTAAGTCGGTTGAAACGGCGAGTTGTGAGAACCCCGTGCTGGAGCAGTACCGGCTCGGTGGTCGCGTCGGAGTAACCGGTACACCGGCGATTCTGCTGGAAGACGGAAACATGGTGCGCGGCTACGTGCCGGCGGACAACCTGGCCAAGGGCCTGGGCCTTCTGTGAGTGACCGGGCCGGACAATACACCCGGCCCAGTTTTTTGCATGCCACCTGACCGATTCAGGGCTTATTCAGCCGCCCCTGAATCGGTATACTATGCCACTTCATTGCAATCCATCAGCACCCCTTCGGGATCAGAGGTGAGAGTTTGAAAGACGTCAGTGTCGGAATCTGCGGACTGGGAACCGTTGGCGGCGGTACATTCAATGTTTTGACCCGTAACGCCGCGCTTATTGCGGGTCGTGCCGGTTGCAACATCCGAATTACCCGGGTGGCCAGCCGTCGCAGTCGCGATGATCTGGCGCTGGGCGATATTCCGTTCACCACCGACATTTTCGACGTCGTGAATGACCCGGCGGTCGATATTGTGGTCGAACTGATTGGCGGCTATGACACCGCCAAGGAGCTGGTGCTTGCCGCTATCCGTAATGGCAAGCATGTGGTGACCGCCAACAAGGCGCTGATCGCAGTCCATGGCAACGAAATCTTCGAGGCTGCTGAAAAGGCCGGCGTCGTGGTGGCTTATGAGGCCGGTGTGGCCGGCGGTATCCCGGTTATCAAGGCGGTGCGTGAGGGCCTGGCTGCGAACCGTATCGACTGGATCGCAGGTATCATCAACGGCACCGGCAACTACATCCTGACCGAGATGCGCGCGGGCCGTGAGTTCGGTGAAGTGCTCAAGGAAGCCCAGGACCTGGGTTACGCCGAGGCCGATCCGACTTTTGACGTCGAAGGTATCGATGCGGCCCACAAGCTGACCATCCTGGCCTCTTCAGGGTTCGGCGTTCCCCTTCAGTTCGAAAAAGGCTTCACCGAGGGAATTTCAGCCATCACCCCCTACGACATTGCCCATGCTGAGCTGTTGGGCTACCGGGTCAAACATCTGGGCATTGCCCGCCGTCGTGAGGACGGTATCGAACTGCGGGTTCATCCCACGCTGGTTCCCAAGAGCCATCTGATTGCCCAGGTGGACGGAGTCCTCAATGCAGTCCTGGTGGATGGTGACGCGGTCGGCCAGACGATGTATTACGGTCCGGGCGCCGGTGACGAAGCCACCGCCTCGGCGGTGATTGCCGATATTGTTGATGTGGCCCGTGCCGTCTCCACTGAAAGCACTCTTCGGGTTCCGTACCTCGGTTTTCAGCCGGATGCAATGGAGGACCTTGGTGTCCTGCCGATGGAGGATATCCAGTCCGCCTACTACCTGCGCATCCAGGCGTTCGACCATCCGGGCGTGCTGGCCAAGATTGCCTCCATCCTGAGCGAGCATGGCATCAACATCGAGTCCATCATGCAGAAGGAGTCGGAGTTCAAGGACGGCCGGATTCCGGTCATCATCCTGACCCACACCGTGCAGGAGCGCCAGATGAACCTGGCGATCGAGGAAATGGAAGCGCTGTCGGATATCGATGGCAAAGTCGTCCGCATCCGCGCCGAAAACTTCAACTGACAGGTACGAAAGTGAGATACATCAGTACACGGGGCGAAGCTCCTGCCCTGGGCTTTGAAGACGTCCTTCTGACTGGCCTGGCCAGCGATGGCGGGCTTTACGTGCCCGAATCCCTTCCGCATTTCAGTCTGGAAGAGATCCGCAGCTGGCGCGGCCTGTCCTACAGCGAGCTGGCGTTCAACGTCATGCACCCGTTCGTGGACGATGCCATTCCGGCGGACGATTTTCGCAAGATGCTGGACGAAACCTACGCCGGATTTGCGCACCAGGCCGTGGCGCCGCTGGTGCAACTGGACACCAACGAATGGGTTCTGGAACTGTTCCGGGGCCCGACCCTGGCGTTCAAGGATTTCGCGCTGCAGTTGCTGGGCCGCCTGCTGGACTACGTGCTCGAGAGGCGCAACCAGCATGTGGTGATCATGGGGGCCACCTCCGGTGATACCGGCTCCGCCGCCATCGAGGGTTGCCGCCGTTGCGAGCACGTGGATATCTTTATCCTGCATCCGCACCAGCGGGTCTCCGAGGTGCAGCGCCGGCAGATGACCACAGTGCAGGGTGACAACATCCACAACATCGCTGTGAAGGGCAATTTCGACGATTGCCAGCGCATGGTGAAGGAGAGCTTCGGAGACCAGTCGTTCCTGGGCGGAAAGACCCAGCTGGCGGCGGTGAACTCCATCAACTGGGCCCGGATCATGGCCCAGATCGTGTACTACTTCCAGGCGTCCCTGGCCCTGGGTGGTCCGGACCGCAGCATGGCGTTCTCGGTGCCCACCGGTAACTTCGGCGATATCTTCGCCGGCTACCTGGCCAAGAAGATGGGGCTGCCCATCTCCCAGCTGGTGATTGCCACCAACCGCAACGACATCCTGCACCGCTTCATGAGCGGCAACAAATACGAGCAGCACAAGCTCGAACATACGCTGTCACCGAGCATGGACATCATGGTGTCCAGCAACTTCGAGCGACTGCTGTTTGATCTCCATGGCCGCGATGGTGCGGCGGTGAAGGAGCTGCTGGAGAATGCGGCCAAGGGTCCGGTCAGTATCGAGGATTACCGCTGGCGTCATGCCCGCAAGCTGTTCGACAGCGACGCGGTGGACGACAAGACCACCTGTGACACCATTCGCGAAATCTACGAGCGTAATGAGTATCTGCTGGATCCGCACACCGCCATCGGGGTCCGTGCCGCCCGCACCTGCCGCCGTGATCCGGCAGTGCCAATGATTACCCTTGGTACCGCGCATCCGGCCAAGTTCCCGGATGCCATTGCCGAATCCGGTCTCAGCGTTAAGCCGCAACTGCCGGCCCACATGGCCGATCTGTTCGAGCGGGAGGAACGTTACACCGTGTTGGACAACGATGTGGCCGGGGTTCAGGCGTTTATTGCCAAGCACTGGAAAAATGCCTGATACGGTATGACACCGAAAAAGATCCTGCGTCGCCCCCGGCCAGACACTGTGCCGGCCTGGGGGCAAAACCTGCCTCCCTTGCTCCGTCGCCTCTATGCCGCCCGTGGCGTAACCTCGGATGAACAGCTCAGTTATACCCTGAAGCACCTGGCGTCCCCCCTGCAGTTGCGTGGTATTGACCGTGCCGTGGAACTGCTGGCGGAGGCCATCGACCTCCAGCAGAAGGTGCTGGTGCTGGGGGATTTCGATGCGGATGGCGCCACCAGTACGGCGGTGGCCATGCTCGGTTTGTCCATGTTGGGACTGGGGAATATCGATTTCCGGGTGCCCAGCCGGTTCGCGGATGGATACGGCCTGACCCCCGGCATCATTGAGCGCCTGAAAGAAGAGGGCGAGTTGCCGGATCTGCTGGTGACCGTCGACAACGGTATCTCGGCTATCGAGGGCGTCAGGGTGGCAAGGGATATGGGTATCCGGGTCGTGGTAACCGATCACCACCTGGCCGGCGAGGTGCTGCCGGATGCCGATGCCATCGTCAATCCCAATCAGCCGGGCTGTCCATTCTTGAGCAAGAATGCCGCCGGGGTGGGTGTGATGTTCTACGTGCTCACCGCCCTGCGCAAGCACCTGCGGGAGGTTGGCAGGCTGCCGCAGCCGGAGCCGAACCTGGGGTGTCTGCTCGATCTGGTGGCCCTGGGCACGGTAGCGGACGTGGTGCCGCTGGATCATAACAATCGCATCTTCGTGGAGCAGGGGCTGCGCCGGATCCGGCAGGGTGAGGCGAGGCCGGGCATACTGGCTCTGCTGGAAGTGGCCGGTCGCGACCATGCCCACATCAGTTCCACCGATCTGGGTTTTGTCGTCGGGCCGCGTCTCAATGCCGCCGGTCGCCTGGACGACATGAGCGTGGGTATTGCCTGTCTGCTGGCGGACAATCCCGACGAAGCCCGGCGTCTGGCCCGGGAGCTGGACACCTTCAACCGCGAGCGCCGCACCATCGAGCGGGACATGAAGAGCCAGGCTCAGGAATTGCTGGCTTCCATGTCCCTGGATATCGAAGGCCTGCCCTGGGGCCTGGCCCTGTTCGATCCGGATTGGCACCAGGGCGTGATCGGCATTCTGGCGGCCCGGATCCGTGAACAGACCCACCGGCCCACCATTGCTTTCGCACCCGATGACGATGGTGAGCACATCAAGGGCTCGGCCCGTTCGATTCCCGGCCTGCACATCCGTGACGCCCTGGCGGTGGTGGACGCCCGCAATCCCGGACTGCTGAAGAAATACGGGGGCCACGCCATGGCTGCCGGGATGACCCTTGCCAGGGAGGACCTGGACGTGTTCAGCGAGGCGTTCGACAAGGCCGTGCGTGATGCGCTGACTGCCGAGGATCTTGAGGCAGCGATCACCACCGATGGTCCCCTGGCCGCCGACGAGCTGAACCTGGATACCGCCTACCTTTTGAAGCGTGCCGGTCCCTGGGGGCAGCATTTCCCGGAACCGGTGTTTGATGGCGAGTTCCGGGTGGTGAGCCAGCGGATTGTCGGGGAGAACCATCTGAAACTGGTGCTGCAACCGGCGGATGGTGGCGGGATCATCGACGGCATTGCCTTCAATACCGGGCCGGAAGTGCCGGATTACACGCGGTCGGGTGCGCGCGTGGTGTATAAGCCGGATGCCAATACCTTTCGGGGGCGGACGAATTTGCAGTTGTTAGTGGACTATATCGAAGCCCTCTGAATGAAAATGGGGTCTGACCCCGTTCGGGGTCAGACCCCGGAGTTCGCGGTTGGAGTTGCTGCGTAGGCCCATGGGTGAAGTTGGGGGCAGACCCCGTCTTTGGTCCAGCCCCCGAGTTGGCGCCGCAATTCCGTGGCACGGCTGATTTAAACTCGGAATTCCGGTAGAATTCCGCCTCTGTTTTACACCCCATTTGCCAAAGCGAGAAAGGGTTTCATGGAAATCAATCCCATAGTGACGAAGATCAAAGAGCTTCGCGAGCGCACTGAAGCGCTGAGGGGGTATCTTTGACTACGATCAGCGTAGTGAACGTCTGGTCGAAGTAGAGCGGGAACTGGAACAACCAAGCGTCTGGGACGACCCGGAACGGGCCCAGGGCCTGGGCAAGGAGCGGTCGGACCTGGAGCTGATCGTTCACACCATCGACAACCTCACCAACGGCCTTAACGATGCCGAAGGCCTGCTGGACATGGCCGTGGAAGAGGACGATGAAGGCACGGTTGATGAGATCCAGTCCGACCTGGAGGCGCTGGACGGTGAACTCCAGAAGCTGGAATTCCGCCGTATGTTCTCCGGCGAGATGGATGCCAACAACGCCTACCTGGATATCCAGGCCGGTTCCGGCGGCACCGAAGCCCAGGACTGGGCCAACATGCTGCTGCGCATGTATCTGCGCTGGGCCGAGCGCCGTGGTTTCAAGGCGGAGATTGTCGAACTGCAGGAAGGGGAAGTGGCCGGCATCAAGAGTGCCACCGTCCATATCCAGGGCGACTACGCCTACGGCTGGCTGCGCACCGAAACCGGTGTGCACCGTCTGGTCCGCAAGTCCCCGTTCGATTCCGGTAACCGTCGCCACACCTCCTTCTCGTCCGTGTTCGTATCCCCGGAAGTGGACGACAGTTTCGAGATCGAGATCAATCCGGCGGACCTGCGGGTTGACGTCTACCGCGCCTCCGGCGCCGGTGGTCAGCACGTAAACCGGACCGAGTCCGCGGTGCGACTGACCCATAATCCTACCGGTATCGTGGTGGCCTGTCAGGCTGGCCGAAGCCAGCACCAGAACAAAGATCAGGCCATGAAGCAGCTGAAGGCCAAGCTCTTTGAGCGTGAGATGCAGCTGCGTAACGCCGAGAAGCAGAAGGCGGAGGATGCCAAGGCCGATATCGGCTGGGGCAGCCAGATCCGTTCCTATGTCCTTGATGACAGCCGGATCAAGGACCTGCGCACGAAGGTAGAAACCAGCAATACCCAGGCGGTTCTGGACGGCGATATCGACAAGTTCATCGAAGCCAGTCTGAAGATGGCGCTGTAACCGGCGCCATTCCCGTCCAACCCGATCAAACCGGACAATCCGAATCCTAGTGAGCCAACATGACTGAACACACCCAACACGCCGCACAGCACGAGGACAACAAGCTGATTGCCGAGCGCCGCGCCAAACTGGCTGACATGCGCCGCGAAGGCCATCCGTTCCCCAATGACTTCCGTCGCGATGCCACCGCTGCCGAACTGCAGGAAAAATACGGTGACGTGAGCAAGGAAGAGCTGGAGAAGCTTGATATCAAGGTGGCCATCGCAGGCCGGATGATGCTGGACCGCAAGGCGTTCAAGGTGGTTCAGGACATGACCGGCCGTATCCAGGTGTATGCCACCAAGCATGTCCAGAAGGAAACCAAGCACTGGGATCTGGGGGACATCATCGGGGTACGGGGTACCCTGTCCAAGTCCGGCAAGGGTGACCTTTACGTGACCATGGACGAGTACGTTCTGCTGACCAAGTCCCTGCGTCCGCTGCCGGAGAAACACAAGGGCCTGACCGACATGGAGGCCCGCTACCGGCACCGCTACGTGGACCTGATGGTCAACGAGGAGACCCGCAAGACTTTCCAGGTCCGCACGCGCCTGATCAACAGCATGCGCAACTACTTCAACGCCCGTGGTTTCATGGAAGTGGAAACCCCGATGCTGCAGGTGATTCCGGGTGGCGCGACAGCACGGCCCTTCGTGACCCATCACAATGCCCTGGGCATCGATATGTACATGCGGATTGCCCCGGAGCTCTTCCTGAAGCGTCTGGTGGTGGGCGGCTTCGAGCGGGTGTTCGAGATCAACCGCAACTTCCGTAACGAGGGGCTGTCCACCCGGCACAATCCCGAGTTCACCATGGTGGAGTTCTACCAGGCGTATGCGGATTACAACGATCTGATGGACCTGACCGAGGACATGCTGCGGCAGATCACCAAAGAGGTTCTGGGCACCACGACCGTGGTCAATACCCGGGAGCTGGCCAACGGTGACACCGAAACCGTCGAGTACGATTTCGGCAAGCCGTTCAAGCGCCTGACAGTGGTCGAAGCCATCCTTGAGCACAATCCGGACATCCAGGCCGGTCAACTGGGCGATGAAGCCAGTGCCCGCCGGGTGGCTGAGCACCTGGGTATCCGGCTCAAGGACACCTGGGGCCTTGGCAAGGTCCTGGTGGAGATCTTCGAGGCGACCGCAGAACACCTGCTGGTGCAGCCGACCTTCATTACCGACTATCCGAAGGAAGTCTCGCCGCTGGCGCGCTGCAAGGACGATGACCCGTTCGTCACCGAACGGTTTGAGTTCTTCGTGGGCGGCCGCGAGCTGGCCAACGGCTTCTCCGAGCTTAATGACGCCGAGGATCAGGCCGAACGCTTCCACGCCCAGGTGGCGGAAAAGAACGCCGGGGACGACGAGGCCATGTTCTACGACGAAGACTACATCATGGCCCTGGAATACGGCCTGCCGCCCACCGCTGGCGAGGGTATCGGTATCGACCGGCTGGCCATGCTGCTGACCGACTCGCCGTCCATCCGCGACGTGATCCTGTTCCCGCACATGCGCCCGGAGCACAAGACCGAGCACCACCAGGCGGACGACGAGGAGTAACCGGTCAAACCCGGTCCCGGGGTCAGAAGAAAGCTTTCTTCTGACCCCACTTTCAATCAACCCAGCGATCCCCCAGGAGTCGGCCATGCACCCCGCCCAAACCCTGGCCAGCCAGCTCAAGCCCGGCCGAGGCTGGGACGACCACCTCGCCGGCGAATTCAATCAGCCCTACATGCAGCAGCTGGCGGAGTTCCTGGCCTCGGAAGAGCAGGCCGGAAAGGTGATCTACCCGCCGAGCTCTCTCTGTTTCAATGCCCTGAACAGCACACCCCTGGACCAGGTGGAAGTCGTGATTCTGGGCCAGGATCCCTACCACGGCCCGGGTCAGGCGCACGGTTTGTGTTTCTCGGTACGCCCCGAGGTGGCGGTGCCCCCTTCGCTGGTCAATATCTTCAAGGAAATCCGTGATGATCTTGGTATCGAACCGCCAGATCACGGCTGCCTCCAGCCCTGGGCCGAACGCGGGGTGTTGTTGCTGAACAGTGTACTGACAGTGTTACAGGGGCAGGCAGGCGCCCATCAGGGTAAAGGCTGGGAAACCTTCACCGACAAGGTGATTGAAACCGTCAACCGGGAGCGCGAGGGTGTGGTGTTCCTGCTCTGGGGCAGTTACGCACGGAAGAAGGGGCAGCACATTGACCGTAACCGGCACCTGGTGCTGGAGGGCCCGCATCCGTCGCCGCTCAGTGCCTATCGCGGCTTCTTCGGCTGCAAACACTTCTCCCGGACCAATGAGTGGCTCCAGGGCAACGGGCAGTCGTCCATCGACTGGTCGCTGCCCGCCAAGGCGGACCTGATCGCCCGCTACCGGAAACCGGTGTCAGCGGGCTGAGGATTCCGGGTTATCCTCCTGCTCACGCTCTGGCACCGCGTAAGGCAGTGGCAAGACGGTGAGGGCGTTACCGTCAGCCGTTAGTGGCTGGTCCGCTGAGTCGTGGCGAACCACCGCCAGCAATTCCACCGAGCCATCACTGAAGGGCACCCGGTTGACGACTGTGCCGACGGTGCGGTCGCCCAGTTTGACATCCGCGCCGGCCGTGACGTCCCCGGAACTCCGGAACCGGAACAGGCTTTTCTTCAGCTGTCCCAGGAAATGCATGCGGGCGATGACTTCCTGGCCGGTGTAACAACCTTTCTTGAAATGGATACCGCCCAGATGCTGGAGGTTGAGCATCTGTGGCACGAACGCCTCCCAGGCTGCTTCGTCCAGGGCGGGAACGCCGGCGGCAATCTCGGTTGCCTGCCAGTCTGCCAGTGACAGCTCCGGTGCGGCACCGAAATCCGGTCGGTCACCGGAGGTCTGCCAGAGTTCGTACCGTTCGATACCGCGATCATCGGATTCAACCCGGATCAGGAGGCCAGAATCTGTGCCGAGTACATCGCCCGCCGCCTGGAGCCCGGAGACATCCCGGTCGGCGGCCGCGCGGGCCGTTTCCTGTCCCAGGATGCCCCAGATCATGCCCTGGTCCAGGGTCTCCATGGTGGTGCCCCGGAACAGCATCAGGTATTTCCGCAGCTGGTTCAGGGTCTGTTCCGCCAAGGCCGCCGGGAGATCCAGAATTACGCTCTCGCCATCGCGGGCCAGGCGGGTCAGGCAATAGGCACGACCTTTAGGATTGCTGGCCGCCGCGCGCAGTGCGCGGTCGCTGGTAACCTCGTCCAGGTGCTGGCTGAACTGGCCCTGGAGAAACTTGTCGGTACCCGGTCCGGAGACCTGCACCAGAATCCGGTCACGGAGTTTCGTGTAGCCCCGGTCGGGCAATGGCAGGCTGGCGGTTTCCGGTTGCTCGGGAGCAGCAGTATCCGTATCGGTCATGGAAACTCCGGGTCATGTATCAGTTGGACGACTGGGACTGGCCCAGACGCAGCCATTGGCGCAACTTCCGGAACTGGTCCGGGCAAACGTTGCCACCAGGCCATGCGTGAGGGGCCAGTAGAATAAGGTAGTACGCCCCTAATCTGGTGCCTGTGGGGCGAAGTTTCAAGAGTGTCAGTGTGGGACCGAGGCGGCTGGACCGGCAGGGCCGGACCGGGATGGCATCACGGCCGGGAAGAATTGCCTGAAGCTGCCCGTCTTCCAGTGCCAGGCCGGTAACCGAGCGCCTGCTGCGGAGCAGGCCAAAGCGGCGGAAGTGCAGGATGGCGCAGGCAGCAGCAACCGGGGCGAGAATCAACAGCCAGGTCCGGCTTCCGATCCCTGCGGACAGGATAAAAACAAGCAGTGTCAGCCAGGGCAGGCCGGCAACCAGTCCGGCACTGACAGACGGTGACAGCCGGATTTCAATCCGGCTGGACACGGTTCAGGATCATGTCAACGATGCGCTGGAGATCCGGGTCTTGCGGTCGGCTGCGCTGCATGAACCACTCGAACATGTCGGTGTCCTCGCAGCTCAGCAGTTTCTGGTAGCGGGCCTGATCCTCGGGATCAAGGTCGCGGTAAACCTCTTCCACGAAAGGGACCAGAAGCACATCGAGCTCCAGCATGCCCCGGCGGCTGTGCCACCAGAGGCGCTTGAACTCGGGGTTGTCAGGCGTGGAGGACGTATCGGACATAATGGTATCGCCAGTTTTCCAGAGAAATTGAAAGGTCAGGGGGCCTGGGTCCGGTACGTGGTCGGAACCAGTACCGTATCCCGGGCTTCGTTCAGCATCCCCGGGTAATCCAGGGTGTAATGCAATCCGCGGCTCTCCCGGCGCTGCAGAGCCGAGCAGATGATCAGGTCAGCGACGGTGACCAGGTTTCGCAGTTCCAGGAGATCATTGGAGACCCGGTAATTGCTGTAGAACTCGCTGATTTCCCGGTCCAGCAGATCGACCCGGTGCTTGGCACGCTGGAGCCGCTTGGTCGTTCTGACGATGCCGACATAGTCCCACATGAAGTGGCGCAGCTCGTCCCAGTTGTGGGAGATGACAACGTCTTCGTCGGAGTCCCGGACCTGGCTTTCGTCCCACTCCGGGGCTTGTGGAGGAGGCGGAATATCCGACTCCCTCCGGGCAATGTCGGCCGCAGCGGCCCGACCATAGACCAGGCACTCCAGCAGGGAGTTGCTGGCCATGCGGTTGGCACCGTGCAGGCCGGTGAAGGCGGCTTCGCCGACCGCATAGAGCTGGTTGACGTCGGTACGGGCCCGATCGTCGCTGATGATACCGCCGCAGGTATAGTGAGCGGCGGGAACCACCGGAATCGGTTCTTTGGTGATGTCGATGCCAAAACCGAGGCACTTCTCGTAGATGGTCGGGAAGTGGTGCTTGATGAAATCCGCCGGCTTGTGGCTGATGTCCAGGTAGACGTGGTCCACCCCCAGGCGCTTCATCTCGTGGTCGATGGCCCGGGCGACAATGTCCCGGGGCGCCAGTTCGGCCCGTTCGTCAAAGCGGTCCATGAAGCGGCTGCCATCGGGCAGCTTCAGCAACCCGCCCTCGCCGCGAACCGCCTCGGTGATCAGGAACGACTTGGCATGCGGATGGTACAGGCAGGTAGGGTGGAACTGGTTGAATTCCATGTTGGCCACGCGACAGCCCGCCCGCCAGGCCATGGCAATGCCGTCCCCCGAGGCGCCATCGGGGTTGGTGGTATATCGATAGGCCTTTGAAGCGCCACCGGTGGCGATTACGGTGAACCGGGCCCGGAAGAGTTCCACGTGGTTGTCTTCCAGGTTGAGAATGTAGGCCCCGACACACCGGTTGCCGGGCAGCGACAGTTTCCGGTTGGTGATCAGGTCCACCGCCACCCGGTTCGACATCAGGTGGATGTTGGAGCGAGCCTGGGCCTGGGATGTGAGAGTCGTGGAGACGGCGTGGCCAGTGGCATCGGCGGCATGGATAATACGCCGATGACTGTGTCCGCCTTCGCGGGTCAGGTGGTAGTGTTCGCTGTCATCTTCCCGGGTGAAATCCACACCGGATTCGATCAGCCAGTCTATGCTGTCCTTGCCATTTTCCACGGTGAAACGTACCGCATCTTCATGGCAAAGGCCGGCGCCCGCCGCCAGAGTGTCCTGGATATGATGCTCCACTGAATCCCTGTCATCGAGTACCGCCGCAATGCCGCCCTGTGCCCACAGTGTGGCCCCACTGCTGATGTCTGCCTTGCTGATGACACCGATGCTCAGGTGCTCGGGCAGATTAAGAGCGACGGTAAGACCGGCAGCACCACTGCCGATAATGAGAACATCGTATTCGTAGGACTGTGGCATTGGATCGATATCGCGGGCCATAATGTGGATGTGTATTGAACTAAACTTTACGCCTGCTGTCTATTTGGCCTGACGGCGCACCCCACAGAACAGAGGTAGCGCCCCCATGGACAAAAACGGACGCCGGACAGCAGTGATGACTCAAGCAAATCTCGCAACGGCCGAACAGCTGGCCGCAACAACAGGGAAAACCGGCAAACCGTCCATGACGCCTGAACAGAATCAGACACAGGGTGAGCATTCCGATAGCCAGACGGATCTTCAGCTCGTGCGCAAGGTCCGTAATGGCGATCGGGCGGCTTTTGACCTGCTGGTGGTCAAATACCAGACTCGCGTGGCCTCAATCATCAGCCGTTATGTTTACGATTCCCAGGAAGTTATGGACCTGACCCAGGAAACGTTCGTCAAGGCCTATCGTGCCATTGACCGGTTTCGCGGGGACAGCGCGTTTTACACCTGGCTCTATCGGATTGCGGTCAATACCGCCAAGAACTTCCTGGAGTCCCGGGGCCGGCGCCCGCAGGCCAGTGCCGATGTCTCCGACGCCGAAAATTTCGATGACGGTATCCGGTTGAGGGATCCGGCTTCACCGGAGCGACTGTTGCAGCGTGAACAGTTGCAGGAGGAGCTGTCCCGGGCCATTGCGGAGCTGCCGGAGGAGCTGCGTTCCGCGTTTCTGTTGCGGGAATATGATGGCCTCAGTTATGAGGACATAGCCAGGATTCTGGAATGCCCGATCGGAACTGTCCGATCCCGAATTTTCCGGGCCCGGGATGCTGTGGATCGGCATCTTGGCCCATTGCTCAATCACACAGAGACAACTTGAGGTTGCATCCGATGGATGATCGTCTCAGAGAAACCCTGTCGGCCATGATGGATGACGAAGCGGACGAGCTATCGGTACGTCGGTTGTTGTCCCACCATGACCAGACCCGGGTACGTGACCAGTGGCAGCGGTGGCAGCAGGTCCGGGACCTGATGCACAGTGGCCATACACCGGCGGAGGCTGTGGATGTCAGCGCCCATGTTCGGGCGGCACTCGATGGCCGTGCGGGAACCGCCCGTCAGCGGACCTCGACCAAGGGCGTTTCTCCTGCTGCCCGCTGGCGCTGGCCGGCAGTCGCAATGGTTGCAGTAGCACTGGTTGTCGGTTTCGGTGCCGGAGCCGGCTGGGATTCGAGGGAAGGTTCTGTAACAGGCGGTGCACCGGCGATCGCGGCACAAGCTATCCCCGACAAGGGCGCTGGCACTGCCCCCGTTCGTGAAGTGGCACTGCAGGGCCTTGATGAAGAGCAGTGGGAGCAGATGAGTCAATACTTGCTGGAGCACGCTCAGCACAACAGTGTCGGGGCTGGTCGTGGTGCGGTCGGCTACGCCCGTGTGGTCAGTGCCGGTAATGGATACTGATATCTTGGAGAGCGAATGCCCATGAACAGGCTGCCCTCACGCGTGCGGATTGTTGCCATTCCAGCCCTGCTTTTGGCTCTCATTGCCGTGCTGGCTCCGGGCACCGTGGTTGCCGGCAACAGCGAGAGTGAGGCGAACCAATGGCTGGAGCGACTGGCGCCTGCGCTGAACATGACGTCCTACCGTGGCGTTTTTGTCTACGCCCGTGGCGATCAGGTGCACTCCATGCAGATCGCCCATCGCTACCGCGACGGTGTTGTTGAAGAGCGCCTGGTGATGCAGGACGGTGGCAGCGGTGAGATTGTGAGGCGTGGTGTGAATGTCGTCTGTGTGCTGCCGGACCGGGGCCGGGTCCGGCTGGATCAGGTGATACCATCCGGTCCCTTTGCTGAGGCTTTTACCAGCCAGTTGATGCCGATCAGCCGTTGGTACAGCGCCGAGATGGTGGGGGAAGACCGGGTAGCCGGATATGAAGCCGTCGAGATCGCACTCAGATCAAGGGATGATTACCGGTACAGCCACCGGTTATGGCTGGAGCGAACAACCGGGTTGCTGGTGAAAAGCCATGTCCGGGCATCGTCTGGCGATGTGATGGAGCAATTCCAGTTCACCAGCCTGGAGATTACCGACAATATCCCCGATGAGGAGTTCGAGATCCGCACTGAGGGTCGTGAGATCTCCCGCAGCCTGGCTGCTGATGACGGGGCGACCGAGGCATCACCGGTTTCGAGGATGAATGGCTGGGAACTCGGCTGGCGTCCCGATGGATTTGCGCCTGCAGCGGCTCCCCGGACCGGACGCGGGCAGGTTGTTGCGTTTTCCGATGGTCTGGCAGCCTTTTCGGTGTTTGTCGAACCTTCCGGCCGCCTGAACATGCCCAAGGGTGCCTCCCGTATAGGCGCCACCACGATTTACATGCATGAGCTCGAGTCCGGGGGGCGCGAGTTTCTCGTGACGGTGGTGGGTGAAGTGCCGCCGGAGACGGCCCGGAAAGTGGCCGAGTCGGTCCGGGTGCAGGATACCCTGGCACTCGAGGAGAGCGGCTCGTGATTACCGAAACCGGCAAGGTCATTGCGCTCAGGGGCGATCATGCCTGGGTGCAGACTATTCGGGCGAGCGCCTGCCAGAGCTGCTCGGCCCGCAGTGGCTGCGGCCAGAGAGCACTGGCTTCCGTGACCGGTGGCCGGGCCAATCAGGTCCTGGTGGCCAATACCATCGATGCAAAGGTTGGTGATGAAGTGACCATCGGGATCGAAGAGCAGGCCTTGCTGGGTGCCTCCGTGGTGGTTTACGCCGTTCCGCTCGTTGCCATGGTGCTGGCAACCATTGCCGGCCACAATTTGTCGGGTGGAAGTGATGCCGGTGCCATGCTGGGTGCCGCTGCCGGACTTGCCGGTGGCTTTTTCCTGGCCAGACTGCTGCCTGGCCGCCGTGGCGGCTATGAGCCGAAGCTCCTGCGACGAAATCCGGGTTGTGGCCCGAACCTGTCTATAAATCCTACCGATTTGTAAGTTGAAATCGCTTTACCGGGCCTCAAAATTCATCGTATCAGTTGTTAATACAGGGGGTTCAACATGCCGAGAAAGATAACAGTGGCCACCCGCACCATGCCCGCGTTCCGGATCGACAAGGTGCTCGGTGCCCTGCTGATGATGTCCGTCATGGTGATGGTGTTCTGGAGCCAGGGGGTTGCGGCCCGCAGCCTCCCGGATTTTACCGGGCTGGTGGAGGAAAACTCCGGTGCCGTGGTCAATATCAGTACCACCACCGAGCCCAAGGGTGGCAACACCGGTTTCGGCGGCATGCCCTTTGATGAGCGTCAGCTCGAACAGATGCCGGAGTTTTTCCAGCACTTCTTCCGGGGCCCGCAGTCACCTTTCGGCGGTTCGCCGGGTAATGCCCAACCCCGCCGTTCCATGGGGTCTGGCTTTATTGTCTCCAGTGACGGTTACGTGCTGACCAACAACCATGTGGTCGAGGGTGCCGATGAAATTGTGGTGCGCCTGAATGATCGCCGCGAGTTGCCGGCCAAGCTGGTGGGTACCGACCCGCGCTCAGATATGGCCGTGCTGAAAATTGAGGACGGCAACGACCTGCCCGTGGTCCAGGTTGGCAAGTCCCGGGATCTGAAAGTCGGGGAATGGGTGTTCGCCATCGGCTCGCCATTCGGTTTTGACTACACCGTGACCGCCGGTATCGTCAGTGCCCTGGGGCGTTCCCTGCCCAGTGAAAACTATGTTCCGTTCATTCAGACCGACGTTGCCATCAACCCGGGTAACTCCGGTGGGCCGCTGTTCAACATGGATGGGGAGGTTGTCGGTATCAACTCCCAGATCTACACCCGTTCAGGCGGGTTCATGGGGGTCTCCTTTGCCATCCCCATTGACGATGCCATGAACGTGTTCCGGCAGATCCGCGACAAGGGCATGGTTTCCCGCGGCTGGCTCGGCGTCCTGATCCAGGAGGTCAACCGTGATCTGGCCGAATCCTTTGGCCTGAAGCGGCCCCGTGGTGCGCTGATTGCTGAAGTGATGGAAGGGTCTCCTGCCGAGCAGGCAGGCCTGCAGTCCGGTGATATCGTGCTTGAATATGATGGCGATGAAGTCCAGTTTTCCTCGGACCTGCCGCCCATGGTTGGCCGCACTCCGGTGGGTGAGATGGCCCGTTTGACCGTCCTGCGTGGTGGCGAAGAGATGACCCTGGAAGTGGAAATCGGTCAGCTGCCGGATGAAGGCCAGGCGCAAAGCCAGGCGCCGGCGGGCAATAACGGAAGTTCCTCGTCGGCACCGCTGGGCATGACCATTGAACCGCTGCCCGCCGAACTGGCCGGTTCGCTCGGGGTTCCGGGTGGCGTGGTTGTCACAGATATCAGTCGCGGGCCTGCCTTCGAAGCCGGGATTCGGCCCAGGGATGTGATCACCGAGATCAACCGTCGGGAGATACGTTCGGTTTCCGATTTCCGGGAAGTGGTGTCGTCCCTGCCGGAAGGACGGGCCGTATCGGTGCGGATCGTACGTCAGGGCCGGGCACTGTATCTGGTAATGAAGCCCTGATCCGGTAATCCTGAAGCCGTAAATAGCAGTCAGAAAGCCCCCGGGCCGGTCGAAGCGACAGGCCCGGGGGCTTTTGCTATACTCGCGCGAACCGATAATAAAGAGGCCATGGAACGGACCCGGACCGATGATGAACAAGAAGGAACTTCCCCTCCGCAGACTGCTGGAATTCCGCAACGCTTGGGTTGCCTGGTTGGTATTCGCCGTTGGTATCGTGGTGACGGTTGTCCTGTGGCAGGTGTCCATCCGTCTGGTTGAGGATCGTACCGAGGCACGGTTCCGGACACAGTCACTTCAGCTCAAAACCGCAATCGAAGAACGTCTGCTGAATTACGAGCAGGTCCTGGCGGGCAGCGCCGGGCTGTTTGCCGTAGCTGGCGACGTCTCCCGGGACCAGTGGCGCGAATACGTCGACAAGGTCGATATCAACCGCTATTACCCGGGAATCCAGGGCATCGGTTATGTCCGGCGCATCGGTGTCCGGCAGATGGCGGATCACATTGCCTCGGTCAGGGCTCAAGGGGTTCACGATTACCTTGTGACCCCACTGGGTACCGGCCCCTATTACTATCCCATGGTTTACCTGGAGCCCGGCACGGAGCGGAACCTGCGCGCGCTCGGCTATGACGCCTTCAGTGATTCCAATCACCGTCAGGCCATGGAACAGGCCAGGGACGAGGCTGAGCCCACGGTCACACCGAAGGTGGTGCTGGTGCAGGAGGAGGTGGCCGAGGATCAGGCCAGCTTCCTGATGTACTATCCGGTCTATCAGGGCGGCAACATTCCCGAGAACCGCGCCGAGCGCCGCATGATGCTCGCGGGCTATGTCTTCAGCGCATTCCGGATGAACAACCTGCTCGACGGTATAGTCGGTCTGATTGCGCCTTTTCTCGATGTCAGAATCTACGATGACGGCATTATCAGCCGGGATGCCGTCATGTACGGCTCGAACCTGGGCTCCCTGGACAATGAGTTCAGTTTCGAGATGAGCCAGACCATCACCCATGGTGGCCGTGACTGGCTGCTGCAGACCCGTTCCACACCCGCATTTGATTACCTGGCCTCCGATCCGAGGCCGCCCATTGTCCTGGGCAGCGGCGTGGTGATCAGCGTGTTGCTGTTCCTGTTCGTACTGGCAATGGTCCGTTCCCGTCTGATGGCCCAGATCACCGCCGGACGTTACCGCGCCATTACCGAGGGTGCGGCCAATGTGACCCTGGTGATGGACCGTAATGGCCGGCCCGTTTACGCCAGCCCATCCAGTCTCGACATCCTTGGATTCGAACCGGAGAAAGTACCGGAACTGGCGTTCGAGGATCAGGTTCACAGCGACGACTGGCCACAACTCCAGCGCGGCTTCGAAGAATCGGTGAAGTCCCCGGGCAAGCAGATGCCGGTCATCCGGGCCCGTATCAGGGATGCTGGCGGACAATGGCGCGACATGGAGGGTACCTATACGGCGATGTTGTCGGTGCCGGGGGTCAACGGTGTGGTATTGAGCCTTCGCGACCTCACCCAGCTCAAGGCGGCGCAGTCGGAACTGCACCGACTGGCGTTCTTCGACCCGCTCACCGGTCTGGCCAACCGCCAGCTGTTCCGGGACCGCCTCAATCATGTGGTTCGGCGTTGCCGCCGTAGCGGTGACTCGGCCGCGTTGATGTTCCTGGATCTCGATGGCTTCAAGCGCATCAACGATACCCTGGGCCACGACGCCGGCGACGAATTACTGCGCCAGGTGGCCTATTGGCTGGAAGGGTGTGTCCGGGAGGAAGATTCGGTTGCTCGCCTGGGCGGAGACGAGTTCGTGGTGCTGCTGTCGAAGATCAGTGGTCCGGATGCCGCCGGCAAGGTGGCCGACACCATTTTGCGCCGGTTGTGCCAGCGTGTTCGCCTCAACGACCACGAAGTCGGTGTGACCGTCAGTATCGGTATCACTATGGTGCCCCATGACAGCGAGGATTCCGGTACGTTGATGAAATACGCGGACCTGGCGATGTACCGGGCCAAGGAAGTGGGCAGGAACACTTATCAGTTCTTCACGCCGGCCATGAACATCCAGGCTGCCCGCCGGTTGCTCCAGCAGGAGGAGCTGGCCACAGCCCTGGATGAGGACCGCTTTGTCCTGCATTACCAGCCCAAAGTGGACCTGACGACCGATCGGGTTATCGGGGTGGAAGCCTTCCTGCGTTGGCATCATCCGGAGAAAGGTCTGGTCTCGGCCCAGCAGTTTATCGGGCTGGCCGAGGAAACGGGCCTGATCGTGCGCTTGGGGGAGCAGGCGCTGCGCCAGGCCTGTATTCAGGTGCAGGCCCTTGAACGGGCCGGTTTCGAGTCCCTGAAAATGGCAGTGAATCTCTCGGTGCGACAGCTGACCGACAGCGGTTTCCTGGATATGGTCCGGCAGGTGATCACCGAAACCGGGGTCTCGCCGGAACGGCTGGAACTCGAAATGCCGGCGGAACTGCTCAATGAGGATCCGCGCATGCTTCGGGAATTGCTGGT
>JAAZVL010000235.1 GCA_018623515.1 Marinobacter sp. | reverse complement strand
CACAGGTATTACCTTAACGCCGCACCTCACGGCCCGGCTCACTACCTTGGAAAATGCAAACTGGAGGTATTGTCCGAAGAGCGGCCTCGGTGCGTAGGTGTCTTTATCAGCAACAAAATCTGGATACTTCCATTGCCACGCTTCCGGATATTTGTGTAGCCATTCATGGAAGTCACTCTTCTTCTCGGGGAACACTGTGATGAATCCCGTCTTGGTATTGAGAATGTTACTGTCCAGATCTTCATTGTATGCTTGGCCGGGACCAAAAGTTGTATTCTTCTCAACAATGTAAATCGTGTAGTTGTTACTACCCCTGTCTTCTAGGTTATTTAAGAAACTATCCAAAAAAGCAACGGAGGCTGCGCCTGCACCAACGAGGGCGAGTACCTTTTCCATGGTTGTATTCCTTGTGATTATGCTAACGCTTCTGTGAGTCGACGACTGACGCAGAAATTAATTGGGCTATACTGCGCTAATTGAGCAGGAGACATGCCTCCAAACACCTCAGTCAGTGTCATCTGACCAGAACACGAATCCATCTCAAAGACACCTACATCGGTGATGATGACAATACGTTTTGCCTGCGAGGTTCTGGGGTTAAAGGTTATCTGTTCAACCTTGTCCACGAACTTGCAATTGGATACCGGATCAGCTTCCGAGGGCGAATGTCCTCCCACCATAAAATGTCCGCAGAAGATCAACTCCTTCGCTGACGAGGCAATATTAATGAACCCTCCTGCGCCAGGCCGATGGCGGCCAAACTTGCTTACATTGATTTGCCCCGCGCTATCAATCTCAGCAAACCCTAGAAATGCTTTGTCCACCCCCCCTCCGTCGTAGAAAGTGAACAGCTCTGACTGATCCAGAAGCGCCTCGGGATCAATGGAAGCTCCAAAAGAGTCGCCGGATAATGGGGTTCCTCCAATCACTCCCGATTCGATAGACACAGTGTAGGAAGCTCTTGCGTATTCCGGCGAACGTGACCGGTCATTCCGGGGATCGTGACCGGTTTGCACACGGCCATCACGCTGGAGTCAGTTTTGTACTCTGAGCGGTCACGATGGGTCAACCGATTCCGTCTTTTGTGTTTTTGCTTTTCGCAGTGATTCCCCCTTCAGATTGAGCCGGTGAGCGCCGTGCAGGAGCCGGTCCAGGATGGCGTCGGCGAGCGTGGCGGAGCCGATGTAATCGTGCCAATGCTCCGTGGGTAACTGGCTGGCAATGAGCGTTGAGCCCCTGCCGTGCCGGTCTTCGATCACTTCCATCAGGTCCTGTCGCTGTTGCGCGGTTACCTTCTGCATGCCCCAGTCGTCCAGGATCAGCAGGTCGGTTTTTAGCAACTGGTTCATCAGCCGGGCATAGCTGCCATCGCCATGGGCGATGCGCAGCTGTTCGAACAGGCGCGGTACCCGCAAGTAGCGCACCGAGAGCCCCTGCCGGCAGGCCTGGTTGCCCAGAGCGCACGCCAGCCAGGTCTTGCCGCAACCGGTCGGACCGGTAATGCTCAGGTTCAGGGATTGCCGGATCCAGTCACAGCTGGCCAGTCCGGCCATGCGAGAGCGCTCTAGCCCTCTCGGGTGGTGGTAGTCGATGTCTTCAATGCAGGCCGGCACACGCAGACGGGCGGCCTTGAGCAGCCGCTCCAGTCGCCGGTTTTCGCGGTGCAGCACTTCCCGATCTACCAGCAGGGCCAGGCGCTCCTCGAACGCCAGGTCATGGGTGTCAGGCTGTGCCCGCTGTTGTTCCAGGGCATCGCACATGCCGGTCAGTTTGAGCTGTCGCAGGGTATCGAGGGTGTTGTGAGTCAACATCAGTTTCTCCGGGATCAGTGGTAGTAGCGGGGGCCGCGAACGTTGGTGTGTAAGGGCAGATCGGCCAGCTCCGGCTCTTCCTCGGCCAGTGGCAGAGGCAGTTGATCCAGACCCTGCTTCAGGATCGAGCTGATGCTCTGATAGCTGGCCGAGTTGATGGCCAGTGCTCGGCTACAAGCCTGCTCCAGCCGGTCACGGCTATAGCGGCGACTGAGGTTCAGCAGACCCAGGCAGGCTCGGTAACCATGCTCCGGATGAGGGCGATCCTTTAGCTGTCGCTGTACCACGTCGAGCGTGGCGGGACCGATGTCCCTGGCCCAGTTCAGGAACCGCCCGGGAGACCAGTTCTGATGGGCCTGGTGGGACTTGGGCATGTGCTCGGTCAGGGTGACGAAGCGGCCCTTGCCATGCCGAGGGTGCAGTGCAACCCGCTGGCCTTTGTGCATGACTTCCACGGACGTATCAGTGACGCGCACGTCCAGCTTCACACCCACCAAGGCGTGGGGCACGCTGTACAGGCGTTTGTCGATCTCGATGTGGTAGTCGATGCCCGGTCGTGCCTTGCGCCACTCGGCGTAGACATAGGGCGTTGCCGGCAGTGGCTTCAGCGCAGGTCGGTCCAGTGTTTCGAACAGGCTCTGGCGGCTCTCGGAGCGCCCCTGGAACGGGCGCTGATTGAGTGCCGGTAGCAGCTCCGCGATGGCCGAGTTCAGTTCGGCCAGCGAGAAGAACGTTCGGTGCCGTAACCGGGCCAGGATCCAGCGTTCGACCAGCAGCACGGCGGCTTCTGCCTTTGCCTTGTCCTTGGGTTTGTAGGGCCGTGCTGGCAACACCGCCGTCTGGTAATGGGCCGCCAGTTCCGCGTAGGTCTCGTTGATCTTCGGGGTGTAACGATCCGCTTTGGTGACCGCTGCCTTGAGATTGTCGGGGACCAGCAGCTCAGCTACCCCGCCGTAGAACGCCAGCATGCGCTGGTGGGAGGCGATCCAGTCCGGCAACGACTGGGACCAGGTGGCTTCGGCGAAGGTATAGCTGGACGCGCCCAGCACGGCCACAAAGACCTGGGCTTTGCGCATCTCGCCGGTGCTGCGATCCACCACTGGAACCGTGGGGCCGCAATAGTCGATAAAGATCTTCTCACCGGCCCGGTGGACCTGGCGCATGCTGCGCCGCTGCCGTCCTCGCCAGAGCCGGTAATGATGGCAGAATTGGCTGTACCGGCGGGCCTTGTCACCATGACGTTCCACGTACTCGGCCCACAGCAGTTGCAGGGTCACGCCCTTGGTCTTGAGTTCCTGGTGGACCTGGAAATAGTCGGGTTCAGCAAATCGAGATGGGGGTGTCTTGGCCGGGAAGAGCTGGGCTTCCAGTCGTGCCTCGTCCGTGCCTTCCGGCAACGGCCAGGTGATGCCCTGCGCGGTGGCCAGGCTGACGTACTTGCCGACCACGCCCTTGGAGAGTCCGCAGGCGCGGGCAATGCGCTCATGGCTCAGGCCCGCTTCGTACTTGAGGCGCAAGACCTCGATGATTTGTCGCATGGAAATCCTCGCTGCCGGCATTTGCCCTTCCTCGTGATAAAAAAGGAAGGGGTATGCCGGATAAAGTTGAAGAATTCCAGCGTGTTGGCAGGGATTCCGGAGGAACGTGACCGATGATTCCGGCATCGTGACCGGCGATTCCGGAAAACTACCCGGAATCGGTCACGATAAAACGGAATGAGCGGTCACGATCACCCGGAACAGGCGGTCACGTTCAAACGGAATGGGCGGTCACGATGGGCCGGAATATGCAGCACTGACTATTACCAGCAGGGCCTGGGTGCGGACCTGAGCTATCGCCTCTGGGAGAGTGACTCGTTTACCCCCTATGGTTCTCTCGGCGGAGGTGTCTCGCGCAATGACGTGGCCAACAACTCCGCCAGTGAATTTGGTGGATACGCCAACGCGGCGCTGGGCATCATCAGCAGCCCCTTCACCCAGTCCGGCCTCCGTGTGCGTGCCGACGCCCGTTATCTGTACGACTCTTATGACGATGGCCTGTCAGACCTGCATTTCAGTCTGGGCGTGACCGTCCCCATTGGCGCGACCCGTACCCGCATCGTCGAGAAAACCACTGTTATCGAGAAACCCGTGGTCGTCGAAAAAGACTTCGCCGACTCCGACAAGGACGGCGTGGTGGATGGTGTCGACCAGTGTCCGAATACCCTGGAAGGCCTGGAAGTCAACTCCGTGGGCTGCGTAGAGACCGATAAGGCCCAATCCGTCGTGCTCCAGGGTGTGACCTTCGAATTCAACTCTGATCGCCTGACTGCCAATGCCCGGGACATCCTCATTCCGGCCGCTGACGCCCTCAAGGGCCAGCCGGACCTGAAAGTGGAACTGGCCGGCCACACCGACAGCGTGGGCTCTGAAGCCTACAACCAGCAACTTTCGCAACGCCGTGCGGATTCCGTGCGCAATTACCTGCTGGACCTCGGGGTTGATCCGGACCAGCTGACGGCTGTCGGCTACGGCGAATCCAAACCGATTCGCAGCAACGATACCGAGGAAGGCCGCGAACGGAATCGTCGCGTTGAATTCAATGTTGTCTCCGAGTGAGATGTAGAGGGAGTTTGAATATGAATCTCAAAAACTTTAACTGGCCCTTGATATTGCTGGTTGCCGCGCTGCTTTCGCTGGCGGGGTGTAAGTCTGACAGTATGGTGGTT
>JAAZVL010000234.1 GCA_018623515.1 Marinobacter sp. | reverse complement strand
TGGTGCTGGCGTTCATTATGGAAAGCTCCGTGCTGCACTTGGCGGTGTCGGCCGGCTTCACCATCTTCGCCTCCATCATGATCCTGTTTGAAACCAGCCAGATCATCAAGGGCGGCGAGCGCAACTACATCATCGCCACCGTGGGTCTGTACGTCTCCATCTACAACCTGTTTGTCAGCCTGCTGCACCTGCTGGCTGCCTTCAGCGGCGAAGATTGATCGCGGCTGAAACCAGGTTTGTCGAAGCCCCGGCCTTGCCGGGGCTTTTACTTTGAGTAAACTGAAACCGCGCTTAATACGGTACCAGTCATGCAGGATTCCAATCCGTTCTCCTTTACGATCGTGATCACCGGAGCCCCTTACAGCTCCCAGGCGCCACAGAGCGCCCTGAACTTCGCGGAGGCCGCCATCAAAGCGGGCCATCGCGTGGAGCGGGTATTCCTGTATGGCGACGGCGTGCACCTTGCCTCCGCCCTCGCCTCGCCACCTTCCGATGAGCCTCACTGGCCGCGGGAATGGAGCGCGTTCCTTGAAAAACACAGCATTCCGGGCGTCGCCTGCATTGCCTCGGCGCTGAGGCGCGGCCTGGTGGATGAAGGCGAACAGAAACGATATGAGCTGTCCGCCAGCAATCTCCTGACGCCCTTTGTCATCGCAGGACTGGGCGAATGGGTTGAGGGCCGGATGACTTCCTCAAGAACCCTCTATTTCCACGGGAGCGACTGACCATGAGCACGCTGATTGTCATCGACCAACCTCCCTACGGTGGCTGGGCCGGCCGGGAAGCGCTGGATATGGCTTTTTCCCTGGCAGCATTTGACCAACCGGTATCGCTGCTGTTCTGCGGCGCCGGCGTGAACTGGCTTCGTAAGGGACAGGAGCCCGGAACGGTCCGCCAGAAGTCGGTGGAGAAGAACCTCGCTGCCGCGCCCATCTTTGGCGTGGAGGCCCTGCTTGCCGACAGTGACGACTGCAATCGCTACGGGCTCGAGCCCGGACGTCTGCTCGATGGCGTGACCCTGGTTCGGACAGACGCCCAGCTTTTTGCAGGCTACAGCCACACCGCCTTTGCCGGATAAGAACATGACCGAGATCCAGACCCTGCACATACTGAACAAATCCCCGGAGCACCCGAGATTTACCCGCTGCCTGTCGATGGCCGGTCCGGAAGATGCTGTCCTGCTGATCGAGAACGGCGTCCTGGGGCTTGGTACCGCGTCCGCCAGTGTTTCCGGGAAGCTCCTCGCCCTGGAGGCGGACATGGCTGCGCGGGGAATGGGCGGTCAATCCGGAACAGTGGAATCCGTCGACTATGACGCCATGGTCGAACTGACCACCCGAGCACAACAGGTAATCAGTTGGTGAACCATGAGTGAGCAGCAGATCCCGCAACGGAACAACGAGGGTTTCCTGGAGGATGCCTGGGCCTGGACCCCGCAGGTGGCAGAAACAATTGCTGCCGAGGACTCTATTGAGCTATCTGATAATCACTGGGAAATCATAGACTTTCTTAGAGATTTTTATAAAGAGCATGAAGTTTCGCCGCCGTCGAACCGGCTCTTCGTCAAGGCAGTGAAAGAAGCTTTCGGGGAGGAAAAAGGTAACAGCATTTACCTGATGCAGTTGTTCCCGGGCACACCCGCCAAGACCGCTTGCCGCATCGCCGGACTGCCCCGTCCGACCAACTGCCTGTGACAAGGATCGTCAGAACACCAGGTACGTCAGACTGAGGAACTGGATCAGCCCGGCAAGGGCGCCGAATACGCCACCCACCACCATCAGCTGCAACTCCTCTTCGTGAAATGCCGGACGCAGGATGCCCTGGAACTCTCTCGGCCCAAGGGATTTCATCTGACCGGCCAGGACTTGTGCCACCACTGGTGCCCGCTCCCGGTTGAACGCCGGGTCTGAGAATACATCCCCGGTAGCTACCACGGCTTTCTGGTAAAGCGCTTTCTTGAGCTCTGTATACCCGGTGACCCCGACCGATACCTGTGCTGTCAGCTTCATCACCGGCGAGCTGTCCAGCAGTGGCCGCAGGTGTTTCTGGATGATCGCCCGGGTACGGTCGCCATGGGCGCCGTTGATCATGGCATCGGCCACCCGCTCGACGGTAATCAGCTCTTCCGCCACCAGTCGCGCCCAGACATCACTGATCTCCGGCTGCCGACGCAGAAACAGCCCCTGGATCTTCCAGAACAGGAAGCGACGGGGTTCAACCGGAGTGAAGATGAGATTGATCGCGAGCCAGTTGGTCAGGAAACCGACAGCAAAACCGCCGAGGGGAAGCAGCCAGGGTTCGGGGTAGCGAACCCACAGCGGCACAAGTACGGCCCCCAGAAGTCCGCCGATGATCGCCCCGAGATTGATCACCGACTGCAGTTCTACTGAACCGGCCTGCTTGAAGATCCGGTTCATCAGATCTGGATGGCGCTGGAGTTCCCGACTCAAAAGCGCCTTTAGATCCACCAGTTCATCCAGATCGTCCCCGAAATCCTCGACCAGCTCCTCGACCCGCTCCGGTAACGCCTCCCTCGCCCATTTATAGATGCGGTTACGCACAAACAAGGGCACGTTATCCCAGAGGACCGGATGATTCTCGTACATGATTTCATCAATGTACTCGTCCACCCTCGGGGTCACCTGTGAGATCACCTGCTCAATGATGCGCTGGGGCTCGAGCTTTTCATAGACGGTGTTGAGATCTCCGAATTTCTGCAGGGTCTGATCAATACAGATGTGCGCCATTTTCTCCGCTTTCCGGGGGATCACACCCTGCCAGCCAATCACACCGAAGCCGATAAACCGGACCGGATAGAAGGACATCTGGATTGCCAGCCAGTTGGTCACCCAACCGGTGACAGCTGCCATGACAGGCACAGACAGGAGTGCTAGGTCGATCAAGAGTTACCCCGGTTAACATTGCGGCCGCAGGCCGATGACAATTTGGCGCTTATCTGCCAGACACCAGTGTAGCGGCCTGGCGTGTCGGTTTATGTGACTGATGATGAAGTAACTGAAATGTCACAACATTGGCCGTGAAGCCACGGGATGCGGGGAATTGCGGCAGCAAAAACCCCGGCCGGGCGGCCGGGGCTCACAAAGGCGGCTTACTGGTAGTAAGCGTTTTCGGTGTACGAGTGATCTGTTACGTCGCGCACGGCCGTAATTTCCGGTACGCGCTCTTTCAGGGTGGATTCTACGCCCTGTTTCAGGGTGAGGCTGACGGCGGAACAGCCCTGACAACCACCCCCGAAACGCAGAACGGCAACGGAACCGTCCACGATTTCGACCAGGGAGACATCACCACCGTGGGCCGCGAGATTCGGGTTGATCTCGGAGGCCAGCACGTAGTTCACGCGATCAGGCAGCGGTGCGTCATCGTCAATCTTGGGCACCTTCGCGTTTGGCGCCTTGATGGTCAGCTGGCCGCCCATCTGGTCCTTGGAGTAATCGACGAATGCCTCCTCCAGGAACGGCACCGAATTATGATCCAGGTACAGGGTAAATTTGCCAAGATCCAGCTGCTCGTCCGTGGGTACGACTTCGTTGGGCGGGCAGTAGGCCAGGCAGGTCTCGGCATTACGGGTGCCGGGCTGGGTAACGAAGATCCGTACGCCCATGCCTTCTACATCCTGCTTTTCAATAAGTTGCGCGAGATAATCCCGCGCGGAATCTGTAACGGTAACCAATGCCATGTTTCCTACCCGTTTGGAAGTTTGATTCCTATTTTAAGAGAGTTCGCGGGAACATGAAAGACCAAGTAAAATAGTCGGGATTTAATCAGGTAATGAATTTCCCGTATCCAACTGTGCATTGAACGCCGTTGACACGGCTCTTGATATTGATCATTCGAACTAAGACGGAATCCGGCATTTTTGCTATGATCCCGCGCCATTGACTGAAATACGACGTTAGCCACGACACCCGGAAGATTTCCTATGACCGATCGCACTACCCGTCTGGAACAGTTTCATCAGGCCCTCAGGGAACGCATTGTCATCCTTGATGGCGCCATGGGAACGATGATCCAGAACCTGAAACTGGATGAGGCCGCTTTCCGGGGCGATCGGTTCAAGGACTATGACCGGGAAATCCAGGGCAACAACGACCTGCTCAACCTGACCCAGCCGGCCCTGCTCCGCAATATCCACGCAGACTATCTGGATGCGGGCGCCGACATCATCGAGACCAACACCTTCAACTCCACCCGCCTGTCCCAGGCTGACTACGGCATGGAAAACCTGGCGAGGGAGCTGAATGTGGCCTCGGCCAAGCTGGCTCGGGAAATCGCCGACGAGTTCACCGCCAAAGACCCGAGCAAGCCCCGCTTCGTGGCCGGCGCGGTTGGCCCCACCTCGCGCACAGCATCCATCTCCCCGGATGTGAACAATCCCGGCTACCGCAACGTCGATTTCCAGACCCTGGTGGATAATTATTACGAGGCGGTTTCAGGCCTGGTGGAAGGCGGGGCCGATCTGATCCTGATTGAAACCATCTTCGATACCCTGAATGCCAAGGCCGCCATATACGCGAC
>JAAZVL010000233.1 GCA_018623515.1 Marinobacter sp. | reverse complement strand
GTGCTGCCGGTCAAGACACCTCGGGACCAGGCGGATATCTACCGTTGGCTGCAGTGGGTCAAGCGGCTGC
The DNA here is from genome assembly GCA_018623515.1 of Marinobacter sp. Lineage (GTDB taxonomy): Bacteria > Pseudomonadota > Gammaproteobacteria > Pseudomonadales > Oleiphilaceae > Marinobacter. The sequence goes on along the minus strand of JAAZVL010000233.1, from coordinate 4,473 downwards.
TGATCGCGGTGATCATCTTCTTTGCCCTGCTGTTCCATGAAACCGTGGGGCAGGAACTGGACCTGGCAATCCTGGGCGCCATTTCGCTGTCCGGGATGCTCCAGTTGCTGCCCGGTGCACTTGGCGTCATCTACTGGCCGGAAGGTAACCGGCGGGGTCTGATTGCCGGCCTGGCCACCGGCCTGGTCATCTGGCTGGCAACCCTGGTTCTGCCCTTTTCCCACACCATCAACCCGCTGGCCTGGTTCGATGTGCCATTGGTTCCGGATTACAGTAACTGGCACATTTTCACGTTCATCAGCATTACCGCGAATGTCACGGTCTTTGGCCTGTTTTCGATTCTGAGTGCCAGCTCGGCAGAGGAAACCAGTGCTGCCCAGGCCTGCTCACTGGGGGCGCTGTCCCGGCCGCAGCGGAGAGAGCTGCTGGCCAGTTCCTCCACCGAATTCATCCGCCAGCTCGCGGACCCGCTGGGCTACGGTGTGGCCAGGCGGGAAGTGGAACGGGCACTGGCACAGCTGAAACTGCCCAATATCGAATACCGCCCCTACCAGCTCCGACGCCTGCGCGACCAGGTGGAAATCAACCTCTCCGGCCTGCTCGGCCCCTCGGTAGCCAGGGACATGGTGCACCGACACCTGGGCTTCAAGCCGCTGGCCCGCGGGAATACCGGCCAGGACATCCGCTATGTGGAACGCGCACTCGGGGACTACCAGAACCGGCTAACCGGTCTGGCCGGCGAGCTGGACAACCTCCGGCGGCATTACCGCCAGACCCTGCAGAATCTCCCGATCCCTGCCTGTTCGGTGGGTGAGGATGGCGAAATCCTGATGTGGAACCATGCCATGGAAGAGCTGACCGGCATCACCGCCGACGACGTGGTAGGCGCCCGACTGATGGCCCTCCCGGAACACTGGCACCTGTTACTGGAGGACTTCAACCGGGGCGAAGAACTGCACCGTTACAAGCATCGCCTGGACCTGCGCGGCAAGCCGCACTGGCTGAACCTGCACAAGGCGGCGCTGAGCGGACCGGACCACACCGAGGGCGGCAGCATCATCCTGGTGGAAGACCAGACCGAAACCCGGCTTCTCGAAGACGAACTGATGCACAGCGAGCGTCTGGCTTCGGTCGGTCGATTGGCCGCCGGGGTCGCCCACGAGATTGGTAATCCGGTCACGGGCATCTCGTCCCTGGCCCAGAATCTGAAACTGGAGACAGACAATCCCGACATACTGGACACCGCCGACCAGATCCAGCAGCAAACCAGGCGCATTTCTGCCATCCTGCAGTCGTTGATGAATTTTGCCAGGACGGGCAACCATGCCCACGCCAACCGTTATGAGCCGGTGTCCATCCATCGCTGCGTGGAGGAGTCCGTCAACCTGCTGTCTCTCAGCGACAAGGGCATGGGCATCCGCTACCTGAATGAGGTTCCCGAGGATCTGCTGGTACTGGGGGATGAACAGCGCCTGGTACAGGTATTCGTAAACCTTCTCGCCAATGCGAGGGATGCCTCGCCCGAAGGTGGTACCATCAGGGTCAGTGGAAACGGCGACAGCTACTCCGCTATTATCGAGGTCATTGATGAAGGCTCAGGTATCCCGGAAGACCAGCTAGACCATATTTTCGAGCCCTTTTACACCACCAAGGCGCCCAACAAGGGCACAGGCCTTGGCTTGTCTCTGGTGTACAGCATCGTCGAGGAACACTATGGCAACATCCAGGTCGAGAGCCCGGCGAATTCCGAGACCGGCATCGGTACCTGTGTACGCCTGAGGCTCCCGGCGTACCGGCCCGACGCCGACGATACCTCTGCCAGCCAGAACGAAAGGTCCTGAAACAGTTATGCCCCGCATTCTGATCGTAGAAGATGAAGACATTATTCGTTCCGCCGTGCGCAAGCTGCTGCTGCACGCAGGCTATGAAGTGGCCGACGCCAGCTCGGTAGAGGAAGCCGAACAGAATCATGAACCGGATCAGTTTGACCTGATCATCTCCGACCTGCGCCTGCCCGGCGCAGCCGGCACCGAGCTGATCAACCGGGCGCCCAATACGCCGGTGCTGATCATGACCAGCTATGCCAGTCTGCGCTCGGCCGTCGACTCCATGAAAATGGGCGCTGTCGAGTACATTGCCAAGCCCTTCGACCATGATGAAATGCTGGCAGCGGTCGAGAATATCCTCGCGCGCCAGGGAACTGGCGATGCCGATTCCGGGGCCGGTCCGGATTCCGGTGACAAACCCCGGGAAAGCGACCCGGCCAACATCATGTTTGGCCAGTGCGAGGCCATGCAGAAGGTGTTCACCCTGATTCGCAAGGTGGCACCGACGGAAACCACGGTCCTGATCCAGGGCGAGTCGGGCACCGGTAAGGAGCTTGCCGCCCGGGCCTTGCACCTGCTCAGTCCCCGCGCATCCAAGCCGCTGATCTCTGTGAACTGTGCAGCCATTCCCGAGAGCCTGATCGAGTCGGAACTGTTCGGCCACGAGAAGGGCGCCTTTACCGGTGCCGTATCTGCGCGTACCGGTCTGATTGAGGCGGCCGACGGAGGCAGTCTGTTCCTCGACGAGATCGGCGAGTTGCCGGCCGAGGCCCAGGCGCGGCTGCTACGGGTGCTGCAGGAAAACGAGATCCGAAAGGTCGGTTCCACCCAGAGCCGCAAAGTCAACGTGAGGATGATCGCGGCTACCCACCGGAACCTCAAGGCAATGACCCGCACCGGCGAGTTCCGGGAGGATCTCTATTACCGCCTGAACGTGATGCAGATTCGTATCCCTCCCCTGCGCGAGCGCCAGAGCGATATTCTTGGCCTGGCCCGCAAGTTCCTGAAGCGCCAGAGCGAAAAAATGGGCAAGCCGAATCTCAATCTCAGCCCCGAAGCCATGCGGGCCCTGGAGCGCCATCGTTGGCCGGGTAACGTCCGGGAACTGGAAAATGCCATAGAACGGGCCACCATCCTGTGTGACGGCGATGTCATCACCCCCTCCCTGCTCGACCTGGACAGTGAAGGCGGAGACGAACACATTCCGGAAACACTGGTGGAAGGCAACAACGAACAGACACCCACCAGGGATGCGGACTCCGCCAATGATCTGTCTCTGGAAGACTACTTCCAGCACTTCGTCCTCGAGAACCAGGATCGGATGAGCGAGACGGAACTGGCGCAGAAGCTGGGTATCAGCCGGAAGTCACTGTGGGAGCGGCGCCAGCGGCTGGGCATACCACGCAAGAAAACCAGCAACTGATCGCAGGGGCCATTGGCCCCTTTTTTTATGTCGGCTCGGGCCAAAGGATGAACGCGCACTCAGTTGTTACCCCATGTTCCCCACGGTAACACTCGTTTCGGAACAACTGTGATCTCAGTAACACTTATCGGGAGTACGGGGTAACACTTATTTCCTTAAAAATCGTAAGGTACTGTTAACAAAGGTTTTTCAAAAACTGGCACGCACTCTGCAACCTATTAAGCGCACAACAACAAAAACAAGAAGTGGCACACGCAGCGTCAAAACAAATACAAAAAGCTGCAGGAAGACGTTCGGTAACAAAAACAAAAACAGAACGTAAGCGAACTGAGTGTTTTGGGTACTTTGCTTTTTAGTGGTCCCACGGCACGTGTGAGTTGTAGATGTAGAGAAGAATCGCCTTCCAGACGACACTGCATCTGCTCAGAGACTCGCCCGATGTCCCTGACCGCTCTGTGTATTCAAAGCTTTCCGTTTGCACTGCTGAGATCCTCCGTATTTGGAGGCACACAGTGGGGTACAAAAACGAAGAAAAATCCCGGCAACAATAAAAACAATGCAGATCGTCAACGCTTTCAGGGCGGATTCGTGTAAACGGATCCGCCTTTTGATTATCTGGCGTGTGCAAATCCTGCCCAAACCGTTAAACTCTCGGTTTTTGCTCACCGCAAATACGGATTTCAATGCCTAAACGACTTGTCGACAGAATCAAATCCTTCATCCCCGGCGGACGGAAAAAGCCCCGTACCTATCAGCGGCGTGAGATTCCCCGGGACCAGCACAACGTTTCCCGTTCCGTGATCAGCGAGCCGGCCAAGAAAGTCCTGCACCGCCTGAACAAGTCCGGTTATGAGGCCTATCTGGTCGGCGGCGGCGTTCGCGACATCCTGCTCGGCGGCAAACCGAAAGACTTCGACATTGCCACCAACGCCACCCCTGAAGAAGTCCACGACCTGTTCCGCAATTCGCGCCTGATTGGTCGTCGCTTCCGCATTGTCCACGTGGTGTTCGGCCGCGAGATCATCGAAGTCACCACTTTCCGCGGCAACGCTAACGATGCCGATGACGACAGCGCCGACGATGATCGCAAGACCAGCGAACATGGCCTGCTGCTGCGGGACAACGTGTACGGCAACCAGGAAGAAGACGCGCTGCGGCGCGATTTTACGGTCAACGCCCTGTACTACTGTATCCGCGATTTCACCGTGATCGACTTTGCCAATG
>JAAZVL010000059.1 GCA_018623515.1 Marinobacter sp. | reverse complement strand
TTGTTTGGTCTCCTGCAGCGAGTACCCAGCGTGTTGGTAATGGCCCTGATTACGGCAGTGCTTGTGCAGCGGGAGTCGGGCGGCAACCTGGCTGAGGTGCTGGAAAAGATTGCCGGCGTGATCAGGGGACGATTCCGCTTCCAGCGCCGGGTCCGCACGCTTTCTGCAGAGGGCAGGATTTCGGCCTGGGTACTGACCATGACGCCATTTGTCCTGTTTGTGCTGATTTCACTGGTGAACCCGGACTACATGCCCATGCTTATCGAAAGCCCCCGGGGCGCCGACATTGTTCTGATAGCACTCATACTGATTGTGATCGGCGTCTTCTGGATCAAGAAGATCCTCAATATCAAGGTGTAGGAGAAGTAAGCCATGGAATACGTGATCGGACTGCTCGATACCGTCATACAGGACCGCCAGATGGCGCAGTACGCCTTTATCGGGTTGATGGCTGTTGCGGTGTTTTGTCTCGCCCTCGCCGGTATGTACCTGGTCTCCACAATGTTTCACCCGGTGCGTAGCCGGCTGCACCATGTTGTTGCTCCCGAGGCGGCTGAGCCGCAACGGGAGGGGCCAGTTTCTTCATTCCTGAAATCGACCGCGCCCCATTTTCTGCCCAAAAAGGAAGGGGATCGTAATCGCACCCGGGAGCGGTTGATGCACGCCGGTTACAGGAATGACGGTGCCCTTGCCAACTTCTATGCCATCAAGACCCTGTTCATTGTGGGCCTGCCCCTGGCAGTCTTTTTCGGCCTGCGCTGGGTACCGGGACTCACGTCCATTGAAGTGGTCCAGGCAGCGGCTGGCGCGATGTTGGTGGGCGCCCTGGGGCCGAACTATGTACTGGCCAAGATGATCGAACGCCGGAAGCGCCGGTTATACAACGGGTTTCCGGATGCTTTGGATTTGCTGGTGGTCTGTACAGAGGCCGGTTATGGCCTGAAGCCGGCATTGCAGCGGGTTGCCGACGAGTTGGTGATCGGCCATCCAGAGCTTTCCGAGGAGCTGGCACTGGTCAACAGTGAGATGCGTGCCGGCGTGGACCGGGTTGACGCCCTGAAAAACCTGTCCGACCGCACTGGCCTCGAAGAAATAGGCGGCCTGGTGTCATTGCTCAGCCAGAGCCTGCGTTTTGGCACCAGTATTGCCGAATCTCTGAGGATCTACTCGGAGGAATTTCGCGACAAGCGAATGCAAAGAGCTGAAGAAGAGGCCGGCAAAATTTCCACCAAGATGGTGTTTCCGCTGGTGTTGTGCATGTTCCCGGCCTTCTTCGTGGTGGCCATCGGGCCGGCCATCGTAGGTTTGCTGGATCACTTCCAGGTCTACTGATGTCTATAACAAGAAAAGGAGAGTTTGCCATGACGGGACAATGGACGGATTCGGCGTTCGGCATAAAGCGTCAGAGTTTTGCAGGGATTCGGAAGCTGGCAGGAGCCAGTCTTATCGCGTCATTGCTGGTCCTGGGCGGGTGCGCCAGTGGCCCCCAGGTAAAAACTGGCAATGCTTATAAGGATCTGTACGACGGAAAATCCGAGCTGACCTTTTCCACCCTGATGCCGGTGGAATCCGCTGAAGAGGCCATTGCCCGGGGCGATGCGGCCTATCGCCAGGGTAAGCTGGATGAGGCGGTGTTCGAATACATCCGCTCCCTGGAGCTGGATCCGGAGAATGCGGATACCTTCTACAAGGTGGGCGCCATCAACCAGCACAAGGGCGCATCGGATAAGGCGGCCTCGGCCTTCCAGCTCGCCCTCCAGCTGGAACCCGACCATGCCGGTGCTCTCGAAGGACTGGGACTGATGCTTATGAAACAGCGCCAGCACGAGAGAGCCAAAACCATGCTGGAACAGGCGGTGGCGGCCGATGAGAACCGCTGGCAGGCCTTCAATGCCCTTGGCATCATGGCCGACCTGCGGGGCGACTTTGCCGCGGCGAGGACCTACTACGACCGGGCCCTGGCGATTTCTCCCCGTAATGCGAGGCTTCACAACAACCTGGGTTACTCCTTTTACCTGATCGGCCACTGGAATCGGGCTGAATATCAGTACCAGGCCGCTCTGAACATCGATCCCGAGCATGAGCGCGCCTGGCGTAATCTTGGCCAGCTCTACACCCGGCTGGAACGATTCGATGAGGCCCTGGAGGCGCTAATCAAGGTGATGCCGGAAGCGGATGCCTGGAACACCATCGGCTATATCCTGATGAACGAAGGCAACTACCGGCAGGCGGAAGAGTTCTTCAGCAAGGCCGCCAAGGCCTCACCCAGTTACCACGTGACCGCCAATGACAACCTGGCCCAGGTGCGGAGGTTGATTGCACGCAGTGGTGATTGAGGACCCGGGAGTTGGTTTCGGTGAAAATGGGGTCAGATGAAAAGCGCTCGCGCTTTTCATCTGACCCCGTCTTGGGTTTGGCCGCGGAGTCGTCGCCTTTGCCCCGGAATCACTAATTTCCACTGTTTAAATTTGTAAACACCGTTTCCACTTCCTTCAGCTCTCCGCCCATCCACTTCGTTCGATTGCTTAAAATATAACCATAAAACATTGGGTTAAGTCCCACCAATCAGCCCTCATTGATGTAACCTTCAATGTCCCGATGTTTCCTACCGTAAACGCCACTTTCCCGACACTTTCCACCAGATAAAAAGCGAACCTGGTCACATTTTAATCAGAAATGACCGCAGTATGATTTGCCCAATTCGTCAATTAATTGGTGCAAAACGATGTCATATTGCGGCAAAAAATTATCGAAGCAGGGACTGCTGGTTCTCTCGGCGTCCGTTCTTCTTTCGGGCTGCTTCAAGGATATGACGGCCAGCGACAGCAACACGGTGGCTCAGAGTCAGGAACCCGGAGTCGAGGTTGCCGGCGCGGCCATGAAGGGTGTTATCCAGCAAGGAATCGTAACCGCGAATCGCTTGCTCGCGGACAAAGACGGCTATTACGCTCCGGACCGGCTGGCGGCCAAGCCGGTGTTGACCGCCGATGATGGCAGTTATGACCTGCGGTTGCGGGGCAAGGCTGACGGCTGGGCGCTGGTTGAACTCCAGGCGGACGGCACCACCCGCATGATCTGCGACGTGGTGCCCCAGTGCGACCAGGCCGATGCCGAGCCCGTCGCATTCGGCCAGCCCATGCCCCTGGATAATAATTTTCGCCTGAGTGGCGCCGGTGACCTGATCACGGAGACCGTGCATTTGACTCCGCTCACGCATCTGGCCGTTGCACTGGCAGCGCGTAGTGACAAAGGACTGTCTCCTGAAGCACTGTCTGGAGCCTATGAAGCTGTTGAAGGCTGGTTCGGCTCTCCCCGGGCGCTCTCCGGCTGGCCCCTCCAGATCTGACCCGACTGGACGACCTGGGTAGTCTTCCAGCGGATGCCCTTCAGGTGGCGATCACCAACGCCGCTTTCCTGGCGCTGGTAAATGACAGCACCCGGTGGAATACCATCTCCGAGGTCTTGAATAATCTGACCGCCCAGATTGCGGCCAATGGCCAGATCGACATCATGGGAGATGGCGTCAACGTGGCGCTGGCGGATCTGGTCAGCGCTGCTGCTCTGCAGTCCTCGGAACTTCAGGCCACGGTGGATTCCAGTGTGATCAGCCAGAAGCTGGTTGTTGTCGAGTACCGTAATGTCCAGCGTTTCAAGACCATTGCGGATGTGTACGAGGACTCAGATACTGCCGTTGCCGATTCGGGGGACACTGCAGGCAGCAGTGAAGAGACGAGTGATAGTGGCAGTAACACCACCACCGACACCACCTCCGGAACAACCGAGGAAAGCACTGACGAGCAGCTTGCTGACAACACAGATACAACGGACACCGAGAGCTCTGGCGACACAGTGGCGGATTCCGGAACAGATACGGTTCAGGAACCGACGGTCCCGGCCAATGCCGCGCTGCTGAGCTGGACCGCGCCGCTGACCCGCGAGAACGGTGAAAGCCTGAGCATGGGTGAAATTGCAGGGTTCGAGGTGGTCTACGGAAACAATCAGGACAGCCTCGACCAGAGTCTGGCAATCGGCGATGCGTCGGTGGATGAACTTCTGGTGGATGAACTGACCGCCGGGACCTGGTACTTCGCAATCCGGACCCTCGATACCGATGGTAACCGCAGTCGACTGTCCGAGGTTGTTTACAAGCAGATCTGATTGGCACCGGATGGCTGCCGTGCGCCACGAGGGAGCGCGGCAGCCATAGGTGCTTCACCCTGACGTTTTATTTTGCGGTAATGGTGGTCATTACCAGCTTGCCGTCCTTGCGGACCGGGCCGTCTTCCTTGGCCCCTAGCGAGTACTCGAAGGTGCCGGTTTTCATGCCGCCATCTTCACCATGGACCATCAGCATAAGCATGTCGCCGGATTTCACCTCTTCAGTGAGAATGGCTGAGACGTCCATGTTCTTGCCCTTTTTCAGCGGCGCATGGCCAACGACCGGACCGGGCTTCATGTCCGCGCCGGTGCGGTGAACCACCAGCCAGCCGTTCTTTTCCGCATTGACCTTCTTCGCGGTGACGGTGCCGGAGGCAACGCTCTGGTCATCTGCCCAGACCTGGGCGCTGTCCATTCCATGGTCACCGGCGATGGCGGTGCCCGCCATCATGGCGCCGGATACCAGAGTGGCTGTCAGCAATGCTGTTTTCTTACCGTGTTTTTTCATGACGTTCTCCTCGTGCTTGGTTATGACCCACCTGTTCAGAGGGATTTGAGATGGGTGTACATCGGCTACGGGAGAGCGAGGTGGAAAGTTGCAGTTGGAAGTGAAATTTTCTGGTTTGGCGGGCTCTCCATGATTTTGGAGGACAGCGGTTTTCCTCATTGTTCCTTACTCGGGAGCCCCAGACGTTTGCGCCAACGCACCGGCGGTGAACCGGTCCAGCGCTTGAAAGCCCGGTAGAAAGTGCTCACTTCGGCGAACCCCAGGGACTCGGCTATCTCCGGCAGGGAGACGCTGGTCTCGGCTACCGCCTGGAGTGCCTTCCGGCAGCGGACTTCGTCGAGCAGGCCGTCGAAGGTGTGTCCCTGTTCCTGTAGTCGCCGCGCCAGGGTTCGCTCGCTGATGCCTAGTGCTTCGGCCGCATCAGCGCGACGGGGAAGTACCGGCCCCACCCGGGTAGTCAGCCATCGCTGTATTTCCGTAACCGAGGCACTGTTCATGGCCAGGGCCGCCAGGCGGGCGCTTGTGTAGCGCTCATGAACCTGCGCAAGTTGAGGGTCTGCCTGGGGCAGTGGCTGATCCAGCACGGTGTTCTCCACCAGCACGCCACTGAATGCTTGCTCGAACACCACCGGGCAATTGAATACCGTCTGGTAACCCCGCAGCGGCCCAAGACGGGGCTGGCTGAACTGTACCCGGGCCGGTTGCATCCGGGTGCCCGTCACCCAGCTGGCGAAGCCGACCACGGACGCAAGCACCGCCTCAATCTGGTGCGGGCTGAATGCCAGCTTGCCCTGTCGGGGATGGTAGACCAGCCAGGTGGCAGAGTTGCCGGCGACGATCTGGAACCGGCCGCCGTCGGAAATCAGCCGTTGAAAGCGCTGGACCATCACGATGGCCTCGCGCAGCGTTGCGGCAGACTGCAGCGCAAACCCTACACCGCTGATGCTCATGGGGCTGAATTCTGCCCCCACTTTCAGCCCGAATCCGGGGTCCCCGGTGCAACGCTCTGCCGCATGCCAGAGCCGGGTGATGTCATCAATCGGCCAGCGTTCCAGCTCGCAGGCAGAGGCGGGAATACCCGCTTCGGCCAGCAGGATATCCTCATCTACGGAAAGCCGCTTTGCCGCACCGATCACCGTGTTCACCCAGCCAATGGAAACTGTGGCCTCTAAAGTCAATTTTTCTGGCCTCTGATGTCAATTTTAAAGCTATGGTACCGGTCTATCTTTAAACCTGACAACTCATTGCTAACGGGTCGGAAATGCATCATGGCGAAGGTAGTTTCTTCAGACATTCTGGTGGTCGGCGGCGGACTGGCAGGCATAGTCACTGCACTTGAAGGTTTGCGGGCCGGGAAATCCGTCACCCTGGCGGACCGTGACACCGAGGAGCGCATGGGCGGCCTGGCACTCTGGGCCTTTGGCGGCATGATGCTGGTGGACACCCCTCTGCAGAAGCGCATGAAGATCGCGGACACACCGGAAATCGCCCTGGGTGATTGGCTCAGTTTCGGCGAATTGGCGCCCGAGGACGAGTGGCCACTGCAATGGGCCCGTTACTACGTGGAGCACTCCCGGACCGAGGTGTATGACTGGCTGAGCAATGAAGGCATCAAGTTTCTGCCCGCCGTGAACTGGGTCGAGCGAGGGCGCTTTGGTGACGGCAACCGGCTGCCCCGTTACCATGTGGTCTGGGGCACAGCCCGGGAGTTGGTCCGCTGCCTGTTGGCGGCCCTGCACCGGGAGAATACCGCCGGCAGACTCACCCTGCTGCACGAGCACCGCATCACCGCTCTGGACCACGAGGCCGGCAAGGTCAGCGGCGCCGTGGCCATCAATGAGGTCACGGGTGAGGAAGTTCGCCTGGTGGCCCCGGCGGTGGTGCTGGCTACCGGTGGCATCAATGGTAGCCACGATGAATGCCGGGCCAACTGGCCCGTTGACCGGCCGCAACCTGCCAGTATGCTGAACGGGGCTCACCCCTATGCCGATGGCCGCATGCACCACTGGGTAGCCGACACGCTTGGTGGACAAATCACCCACGCGGGTGAAATGTGGAACTACGCCGCCGGTTTTCCCCATCCGTACCCCCACTTTCCGGGGCATGGGCTATCCACCATTCCCTGTAAATCCGCCCTCTGGCTGAACCATCGTGGCGAGCGCATCGGCCCTGAGCCGCTGGTGACCGGTTTTGATACCCACTGGTTGTGCCAGCGGGTGGCCGAGCAGGAAAAACCCTGGACCTGGCACCTGCTCAACTGGCGTATTGCCGCCAAGGAATTTGCTATTTCCGGAGCCGAGCATAACGCCCGCATCCGGGACAAGCAGTTCCCCCTGTTCGTGAAAGAACTGCTGCTGGGCAACCATGCACTGGTCCGGCAGATGCAGCACGAAAGTCGGGATTTCCTGGTCGCGGACACCCTCGCCGATCTGGCCGGGAAGATGAACGCGCTGACCTGTTCCCATGACATTAATCCGGCGACGCTCCAGGCCACGGTCGATGCGTTCGACGCCAACTTCGCCTCCGGCACCAGTCTCCATAACGATCCCCAGATCCGTATGATCCAGCACGCCCGGGAATGGAAACCGGACCGGCTGCGTACCTGCAAACCAGCGCCGTTGCAGCAACCGGGCGCCGGCCCCTTCATTGCCATCCGCATGCAACTGATTACCCGCAAGAGTCTGGGCGGACTGCAAACCGATCTGCAGAGCCGCATTCTCAACGGCCGGGGAACGCCCGTTGAGGGCCTGTACTGTGTGGGCGAGGCCGCAGGCTTTGGTGGCGGTGGTGCGAACGGCAAGCGGTCCCTGGAAGGCACGTTCCTGCCCGGATGCATCATGACGGCCCGGGCAGCGGTGCGCTCGATTGTTTCAGGCCGCTAGATCGAACAACACTGAATTCCGAAAGATTGGAGAACAACAATGACAAACGGCGCACAAGCCCTGATGAAAACCCTCGTGGATGCCGGCGTGGAAGTCTGTTTCAGCAACCCTGGCACCAGCGAAATGCATTTTGTGGCGGCCCTGGATGACGAGCCCAAAATGCGGGCCGTGCTTGCCCTGTTCGAGGGAGTCGCCACCGGCGCCGCTGACGGCTACGCCCGGATGGCCGACAAACCCGCCGCCACCTTGCTGCACCTGGGCTGCGGGCTGGGCAATGGCCTGGCCAACCTGCACAACGCCCGCAAGGGCAAGGTGCCTGTGCTGAACATTGTTGGCGACCACGCCACTTACCACGTGAAATACGATGCCCAGCTTCAGTCTGATATCGAGACCGTTGCCCGCAACGTTTCCCCGGGGTTTGTACGCACCGCCAAGAGCACGGAGACCCTGTGCCAGGATGCCGCCGAAGCCATCGCCGCCGCGTGCACGGCGCCCGGACAGGTAGCAACACTGATACTGCCGGCCGATGTTTCCTGGGGTGAGGGCGGTGTGCCCACCGCGCCCCTGGCACCCCCGAAACCGGAGCCTGCAGACGATGCCACGGTAGAGGCCATTGCCTCTGCCATCCGTTCAGGCAAGAAAACGGCCCTGTTGATGGGCGGCCATTCCCTGCGCGAGCCCAGCATGCTGGCAGCCGCCAAACTGGCCGCACACAGCGGCGTTACCCTGCTGGCAGAAACCTTTCCAACCCGCATGGAGCGTGGCGCGGGTCTGCCTTACATTGAGCGCCTGGCCTACCTGGCCGAGCTGGCTACGGTGCAGCTGACGGACGTGGAACAACTGATTCTGGTGGATGCCAAGGCGCCGGTTTCGTTCTTCGCCTACCCCGGCAAGAAAAGCTACCTGGTACCGGATACCTGCCAGGTACATACTCTGGCGGCCCCCGATCAGGACATCCTGGCCAGCCTGAACAAACTCAACGATGCCGTTGGTGCCAGCCAGGCCGAACCCAGGCTACAACCCGAGAAACGGCCAGGCCGGCCCCGGGGCAAGCTGACCGCAGAGAAAGTCTGCAAAGCGGTGGGTGAACTGATGCCGGAGAACGCCATTATCGTGGACGAAGGCATCACCTCAAGTCTGATGCTCTCCGTGATGACGGCAGGCGCGCCTCGCCACGACATGATCACCCTTACTGGCGGCGCCATCGGCCAGGGCCTCCCCAATGCCGTAGGTGCGGCCGTGGCCTGTCCGGACCGGCCAGTAATAGCCCTGATCGGCGACGGTACCGCTATGTACACTATCCAGGCCCTGTGGACCATGGCGCGGGAGCAACTCAACATCACCTCCATCATCTTCAATAATGCCTCCTACTCCGTACTGAACATCGAGCTGGAGAGGGTAGGGGCGGAAGAAGCGGGCGAAAAAGCCAAATCCCAGCTGGACCTTCGGGGCCCGGTGATCAATTTCGCAGAGATGGCCAATGGTATGGGTGTCCACGCTGTGCGGGTACACACCGCCGAGGAAATGGCAAAAGCCCTGGAATATTCCCGGAGAATGCCCGGGCCACACCTGATTGAAGCGATGATTCCCGAGTCGCTCAGTGGCGTGAAACGCCGGATACTGCCCTGGATGCTGCGTTCGCTACCGAGCCTGCCGTTATCTGTCTCAAAGGCATTGAAGCGCAAGCTTGCGCCCTGAGCGTTGGGGGCAAAGCTGGCTATGAGACCGGGCCGGGAAGGCTCACTGGTATAGGCTGGTCAGTGGTTTCTTTGCAGTCTACGCTGACATCCATGGACAGGGCATAAGCCACGGATGTCAGCGGAGGTGGAATGAAGTTTCCTTCGAGCACGTCGTTTGCGCTTCTGGGAGCGGCACTGATTGCCATCAGCTACGGGCTTGCGCGCTTTGCGTTTGGTTTGTTTGTGCCACCAATCCGGGACGAGCTGGAGCTGAGTTCCTACGTCATTGGTATCATTGGTGCACTGCCACTGGTCAGTTTTGTGCTCGCCACGATTATTGCACCACTGGCCGCTGTTCGCCTTGGCGCCCGGAATACAGCACTGATTTCCGGTGGATTTGGTGTGGCCGGTCTTGCCCTGATCAGCCAGGCCGGCGGCCCGCTCTCTCTCGGTGTGGGCGTGTTTGCCTGTGGTATCTGCACCGGCCTGATGATGCCGGCGCTGACTGCGGCCATGCAGGCGCTGGTGAAACGGTCCCTGCATGGCCGGGTAAGCTCGGTCATGAATGCAGGTACCAGCGTTGGTGTCGTCATTGCGGTACCGACCATTCTGTTCCTGGCCGGCGCCTGGCGTTATGCCTACGCTTCCTTTGCCTTGCTGGCGGTTGTTGGCATGGTTGCGACCTGGTTTTTCATACCTTCGGTATCGCGGGTTACGCCGTCCAACGCCGCGCCACCGCCCCCGATCAGTGCCCTGCAATGGGCGCGTCTGTTCCGGCTGTCATTGTTTGCGTTCATGATGGGGTTTGTTTCCGCAGCCTACTGGATCTTTGCCCCCGATCTGGTGGTGAACCTGAGCGACCTGCCGTCCAGCGCAACCGGCTGGCTCTGGTTGGCGGTCGGCATTGCGGGTCTCGGTGGTGCGGTAGTGGCCGACCTGGCCGATCGTAACAACCCGCCCATCACCCAGGCTCTGATGCTGATGATGCTGGCGGCAAGTCTGACGTTGCTGGCTGCCAGCCCGGATCGGCTGGCGATTGCGGCTTTCTCGGCTCTGGTTTTCGGCCTGGCTTACATGAGCCTTACGGGGCTCTACCTGATGACCGGCATTCGTTTGTTGCCAGGCAGGCTGTCGATGGGGCCTGTCCTGCCATTTATTGCTGTCTCGCTGGGGCAGGCCACCGGCTCTCCGCTGGTTGGTATGCTGGTGGGTAAGTTCGGATATGCCGATGCGTTTGCCATGTTCTCGGCAATCGGCATCGTCGTGGCGCTGTTGTCACCCTTTTACCCCCGTTCCATAGAGCAGGAATCCGAGGAAGGCAATGAGGAGGATACCGGTCTGCAGGCAGCCTACGACTATCAGCTGCAGGACGAAAAGGGGGAGCCATACCGGCATGAACCGGTCACGGTTGATGAGTCGTGAGCCAAAAAAACAGACCCCGGCTTTTGCCGGGGTCTGAGGGTTCAATCGACGGTATGGACTTGATTACTTCTTCAGCCCCATCTCCTCGATCGAGATTTCCCGCATCTTGAACTTCTGGATCTTCCCGGTGACGGTCATCGGGAATTCGTCCACGAACTTGTAGTTCTTCGGGATCTTGAAGTGGGCGATCTTGCCCTTGCAGAACGCCTGCAGGTCGTCTGCGTCCACAGGGTCTGCATCCGGGCGCAGTTTCACCCAGGCGATCAGCTCCTCACCATACTTCTCATCGGGAATGCCGGTAACCTGGACTTCCTCGATGGACGGATGGGTGTAGAGGAACTCCTCGATCTCTTTCGGGTAGATGTTCTCCCCGCCGCGGATGACCATGTCCTTGATCCGGCCAACAATCTGGATGTAGCCGTCCTCGTCCATGGTGGCCAGGTCGCCGGTGTGCATCCAGCCGGCGTCGTCGATGGCTTCGCGGGTTTTTTCCTCGTTGTTCCAGTATTTCAGCATCACGCTGTAGCCACGGGTGCACAGCTCGCCGATCTCGCCCCGCGGAACCACGTTGCCGGTGCCCGGGTCGACGATCTTGGTCTCCAGGTGCGGCTGGGTGCGGCCCACGGTGGTGACCTGCTTCTCGAACGGGTCGAGGGAGCTGGTCTGGGTGGAAACCGGGCTGGTTTCGGTCATGCCGTAGGCGATCTGGACCTCTTTCATGTTCATCTTGCCGTTGACCTTCTTCATCACCTCCGCCGGGCAGATGGAGCCGGCCATGATGCCGGTGCGCAGGGTGGAGAGGTCGTAGGTCTCGAACTCGGGTTCGGCCAGTTCGGCGATGAACATGGTGGGCACACCGTACAAGGCGGTGGCCTTCTCCTGATGCACAGCCTGCAGCACGGACTTGGGTTCGAAGCCTTCACCCGGGTAGATCATGGTGGAACCGTGGGTGATGCAGCCCAGGTTGCCCATCACCATACCAAAGCAGTGGTACAGCGGCACCGGGATGACCAGACGGTCCTTCTCGGTGAAACGCTGGCTCTCCGCCACAAAGTAGCCGTTGTTCAGGATGTTGTGGTGGGTGAGGGTGGCGCCCTTCGGGTTGCCGGTGGTGCCGGAGGTGAACTGGATGTTGATAGGGTCATCAAACTGGAGCTGGTCCTGGCGCTCGTACAATTCCTGCTCTGACACCTCGCCCGCGAAGCCGAGGAATTCCTTCCAGGTCCACATGCCGTCGTGCTTGTCTTCGTGCACGTTGATCACGGCACGCAGGTCAGGCACGTGATCGGCCTTGAGCTTGCCGGGGGCGCTGCGCTTCAGTTCCGGTGCCAGCTCATAGATCATCTCCCGGTAGTTGGAGGCCTTGAAGCTGTCCGCGGTGACCAGCACGGAGATACCGGCCAGGTTCAGCGCATATTGCAGTTCGTGCACGCCGTAAGCCGGGTTGATGTTGACCAGGATGGCGCCCACTTTTGCAGTGGCGAACTGGGTTACAGTCCACTCGTAGCGGTTGGGGGACCAGATACCCACCCGGTCGCCACGCTTGACGCCGATGGCCATGAAGGCGCGGGCGGCCTCGTCGACCTTTTCCACGAATTCCTTGTAGGTCCAGCGGATATCCTGGTGCAGGCACACCAGGGCTTCGGTATCCGGATACTTCTCGGCGGTACGGTCCAGCATTTCACCGATGGTCATGCCCAGCAGGGGCACTTCTGCGGTTCCGCTGGTGTAGCTTGGTAGAGTCTTGCTCATATCTCTGCCTCCAATTGTTGTTGTATTCGAGGGCAAGCAAGTCTGCGTACTTGCTAGCGACTCTGGCTGTGATACTCAGGGTTGGGTTGCATATCGCTGGCAATCGCCACGCGATTGGACATGTTATAGAAGCCGACCAGGTTGCTCAGGTCCCAGATGGCGCGGTCACTGAAGCCGACATCCCGCAGGGCCTGGATATTCTCCTCGGTGACCGTGGCCGGTGAGCGGGTCAGGTGGGATGCGAAATCCAGCATCGCCCGCTGGCGCTTGTCCAGTTTGGCGCTGCGGTAGTTCATCACCATGTGTTCGCCCAGCTGGGGATCGCCGCTCAGTACCCGTACGGCAGCGCCATGGGCCACCAGGCAGTAGAAGCACTTGTTCTCGGAGGAGACCACCACAGCCACCATTTCCCGCTCCAGCTTGGAGAGCTCGCCTTCGCCGAGCATGAGCTCGTTGTACAGGCGGGTGAAGCCTTCCAGCTGTTTCAGGTTCTGGCTATAGGCGGTCAGAACGTTCGGGATCATGCCGAGCTTTTCCTGGCAGATCTGGAAATACTTTTGCGTGTCTTCCGGCATATCGCTGATCTCCGGGATCGGAAGATCAAGGGCGACAACGTTCTTGTTCTGACTCATTCGCAGGTTCCTCCAAGCGCCTGACCGACTTTGGAGCCGTTATGGCGATTCAATTGCTGGCAAATCCAGTCGCCGGTGGCGACCAGTTTGTTCAGATCAACACCGGTCTCGATGCCGAGGCCGTTGAGCAGGTAGAGCACGTCTTCAGTGGCAACGTTGCCGGAGGCGCCTTTGGCGTACGGGCAACCGCCGAGGCCGGCGACGGAAGCATCGATCACGCTCACGCCTTCTTCCAGCACCGCGTACAGGTTGGCCAGGGCCTGACCGTAGGTGTCGTGGAAGTGGGCAGCCAGGCGTTCCATGGGAACGTGTGCGGCCACCGCTTCCAGCATACGCTTTGCTTTCAGCGGCGTACCTACGCCAATGGTATCGCCCAGGGAAATTTCGTAGCAGCCCATGTCATAGAGGGCCTTGGCGACAGTGGCGACCTGTTCCGGGGCAATGTCGCCCTCGTACGGGCAACCCAGAACGGTCGAGACATAGCCACGCACCGGAATGTTGTGCTTGCGGGCTTCCTCGACCACCGGGGCAAACCGCTCCAGGCTCTCGGCGATGGTGCAGTTAATGTTCTTTTTGGTGAAGGATTCGGAGGCGGCGCCGAACACCGCCACTTCGTCCACCTTCGCCGCCAGCGCGCCCTCAAAACCCTTCAGGTTGGGGGTGAGGGCCGAGTAGCGCACTCCCGCCTTGCGGTTGATGCCGGCCATGACATCGGTGGCGTCGCCCATTTGCGGCACCCACTTGGGTGACACAAAACTGGCGGCCTCGATGTGGCTCAGGCCACAGTCGGCCAGCCGGTCGATCAGGCCGGTCTTGATCTCGGTGGCGATGACCGGGCCGGGCTCGTTCTGCAGACCGTCCCGGGGGCTCATCTCCACCAGTCGAACCTGTGTCGGAAAAGCCATCAATCAGCCTCCTCGGTTTCGATGGCAATGAGTTCGGCACCTTCGGACACCTGGTCACCCTCGGCGAAGAAGATCTCGCTGACTACGCCGTCGGCCGGCGCCTTGATTGCGTGCTCCATCTTCATGGCTTCCATGATCACCAGGGTCTGGCCGGCGGTGACCTTGTCACCCACCTTGGCCTGAACCGCAACGATCGCACCGTTCATGGGGGCGGCCAGGCTACCTTCACCGGCCATCTCTTCAAAACCATAGGTTTCGCGGTATTCGGTGCACTTGAAGGTGTCCCCTTCGTAGAACAGGACCAGCTGGTCGTCGTGCAGGTTCCCGTGAACGCTGATCCGATGGCCGTTGACCACCGCCTGCAGGTAATCGTCGTCCAGTTTCGCATTCAGGTGGTACACGCTGTCGCCGACGAAGACCTGGTAGCGGTCGTCCCGCTCGAGAATCTTGAGCTCATGGATGTCCTCACCCACCTGCAGTTTCAGTGGCTGGGCGTATTCCGAGTTCATACGCCAGCTGTTCTTGCGGCAGAACGGGGACCAGGGGTCCGCCGTCACCGGCTCCACGGACTTCCGTTGTTCCAGGACAAAACCGGCGGCGAGCACCAGGGCCTTGTCCAGGTCCAGTCTGGATTTCGGGAACAGCAGCTCCTCGTGGGCGCTGATGAAGTTGGTGGTCAGATCCGCTTCACGGAACGGCTGACAATCCACCGCCGCGTGCAGGAAACGGATGTTGGTTTTCAGGCCGGCGATGCGGTACTGCTCCAGGGCCTGGACCATCCGGTTGACCGCCTGCTCCCGGGTTTCGTCCCAGACGATCAGTTTGGCGATCATGGGATCGTAGTGGATGCTGATCTCGTCACCCTCGGTCACGCCAGTATCGACGCGCACGTGGGCGGATTCATCCGGGGTACTCAGGTAACGCAGGGTGCCGGTGGCCGGCAGGAAGTCCTGGTCCGGGTCTTCGGCGTAGATCCGCGCTTCCAGGGCATGGCCGCGGGTTTTGACCTGATCCTGGCTCAGCGGCAGGGGCTCACCCCAGGCGACTTTCAGCTGCCACTCCACCAGATCCTGGCCGGTCACCATCTCGGTCACCGGGTGTTCCACCTGCAGACGGGTGTTCATCTCCATGAAGAAGAAGGATCCGTCCACGTCATAGAGGAACTCGACGGTGCCCGCGCCCACGTAGTTGATGGCCTGGGCGGCACGGACGGCAGCCTCACCCATGGCTTTGCGGGTTTCCTCGGTCAGGCCCGGGGCCGGCGCTTCTTCCAGCACCTTCTGGTGGCGGCGCTGGACCGAGCAGTCCCGCTCGGCCAGGTAGATGCCGTTGCCGTCCTGGTCGCAGAATACCTGGATTTCCACGTGCCGCGGCTGGGTCAGGTAACGCTCGATGAGCATGTCCGGGTTACCAAAGGCGTTTTTCGCCTCCCGCTGGGCGGCGGCCAGGGCGTCGTCAAACTCTGACATGCTCTCGACCACGCGCATGCCCTTGCCGCCACCGCCGGCGACGGCTTTCAGCAGCAGCGGGAAGCCGCACTTTTCAGCCTCGGTGCGGAGCAGGTCGTGGGACTGGTCCTTGCCGTGGTAACCGGGCACCAGGGGCACGCCGGCTTTCTCCATGATGGCCTTGGCCGCGGACTTGGAGCCCATGGCGGCAATGGCGGAGGAGGGCGGCCCGATGAAGACGATGCCGTTGGCTTCACAGGCCTCGGCGAACTCGGTGTTCTCGGACAGGAAGCCGTAACCCGGGTGGATGGCCTGGGCGCCGCTCTGTTTGGCAATCTCGATGATTTTCTCGCTCCGCAGGTAACTCTCGGAGCTCGGTGCCGGGCCGATATGGAAGGCCTCGTCGGCCATGGCCACGTGCCGGGCACTGGCATCGGCGTCGGAGTAGACGGCGACGCAGCGGATTCCCATGCGGTGGGCGGTCTGGATGATCCGGCAGGCGATCTCGCCCCGGTTGGCTATCAGAATCTTGCTGAACATTGTTGTTATTCCTCCGGAACCCAGTTGGCCTTGCGTTTGTTCAGGAAAGCGCTCAGTCCTTCCTGGCCTTCCTCGCCCACGCGGATGT
>JAAZVL010000232.1 GCA_018623515.1 Marinobacter sp. | reverse complement strand
GACTACGCCGCCATCACCGAGACCGTGGCGGCCATCGAAACCGATCTGGGCGTGCCCACGGTGCTGGTGAACAACGCCGGCTTCGACCGTTTCATCCCGTTCCTCAAGACCGAGCCGAAACTGTGGGACCAGCTGATTGCGGTCAACCTGACCGGCGCCCTGAATATGCACCACGTGGTGCTGCCAAAGATGGTGGCCGCCGGCGGCGGCAAGGTCATCAACGTGGCGTCCGACGCGGCCCGGGTCGGCTCCTCCGGCGAATCCGTCTATGCCGCCTGCAAGGCTGGGCTGGTGGGTTTCAGCAAGACCGTGGCCCGGGAACTGGCTACCAAGAACGTGTGCCTGAACGTGGTCTGTCCCGGTCCCACCGACACCGCCCTGCTCAAGGGCGTGGCGGAATCCGCACCCAACCCGGAGAAACTGCTGGAAGCCTTCCGCAACGCCGTACCCATGAAACGCCTGGCCCAGCCGGACGATTACCCCGGCATCATCGCCCTGCTCGCCAGTGACGACGCCAACTTCATCACCGGCCAGGTGATCAGTGTGTCCGGCGGCCTGACCATGGCCGGCTAACGCCCACTTTCACGAACACGGAGAACGCACCATGACTTACGAAGATATCCTGTACGACGAAACCGACGGCGTCGCCACCATCACCATCAACCGTCCGGACCGCTACAACGCCTTCCGGGGCCAGACCTGCATGGAACTGATCGACGCCTTCCACCGCGCCGGCTGGAACAAGGACATCGGCGTGATCGTGTTCACCGGCGCCGGCGAGAAGGCCTTCTGCACCGGTGGCGACCAGGGTGCCCACGAGGGCCAGTACGACGGTCGCGGCCTGATCGGCCTGCCGGTGGAAGAGCTGCAGCGCCTGATCCGGGAAGTGCCCAAGCCGGTGATTGCCCGGGTCAACGGCTTTGCCATCGGCGGCGGCCACGTGCTGCACGTGATCTGTGACCTGAGCATTGCTTCGGAAACCGCCATCTTTGGCCAGGTCGGCCCCAAGGTCGGCTCCGTCGATCCCGGCTTCGGCACTGCCTACCTGGCGCGGGTCGTGGGCGAGAAGCGGGCCCGGGAGATCTGGTACCTGTGCCGCAAGTACAGCGCGCAGCAAGCGCTGGAGTGGGGCCTGGTGAACGCCGTGGTACCCCCGGAGCAGCTGGACGAGGAAGTGCGCAAGTGGTGTGACGAGATCCTGGAAAAGAGCCCCACCGCCCTGACCATCGCCAAGCGCTCGTTCAACGCCGACAGCGACAACATCGCCGGCATCGGTGCCCTCGGCATGCAGGCCCTGAGCCTGTATTACGACACCGACGAGTCCAGGGAGGGCGTCAACGCCTTCAAGGAAAAGCGCAAACCGGAATTCCGCAAGTACTACAAGTAACGGCCCGATAGCCCGGAGAACACCATGAATTTCGCATTTAACGAAGAACAGAACGCGATCCGCGAGGTTGTCGCCCGCTTCAGCGCCGAAGTGCTGGCTCCGGGCTATCGCAAGCGGGACCAGGAAGGCGTCATCGAGCGGGACGTGATCCGCCAGCTCGGCGAGATGGGCCTGCTCGGCGGCGAACTGCCCGAGGAGTTCGGTGGCAGTGGTATGGACTGCGTCACCAGCGGTCTGATCATCGAGGAGATCTCGAAAGGGGATTTCAACGTTGGCTACATTCCATTGCTGACCTCCCTGAACGGCCAGATCATTGCCAGCCACGCCGCGCCGGAGCTGGCGAAAGAGTGGCTGCACGGCATGACTTCCGGTCAGAAGGTCGCCTGCATTGCCCTGACCGAGCCCCACGGCGGCTCCGACGCCGCCAACCTGCGCCTGAAGGCGGAGAAGAAGGGCGACGTCTACGTGCTCAACGGCGAGAAAACCTCCATCTCCATGGCGGACCAGGCCGATGTGGCGGTGGTATTCGCCCGCACCGGCACGGTGGAGCAGCGTGCTTCCGGCATCAGCGCGTTCCTGGTGCCCATGGACAGTCCGGGCATCACCACCACGCGGTTCGAGGATAATGGCCAGCGCGCCATCGGCCGGGGTTCGATCTTCTTCGATAATGTGGAAGTCCCCGAGAGCCACCGCATGGGGGACGAAGGCAAGGGCTTCAAGCAGGTCATGCAGGGTTTTGACTACAGCCGCGCCCTGATCGGCCTGCAATGCCTGGCGGTGGCCCAGCAGTCGCTGGAGGAAACCTGGCAGTGGCTGACCGAGCGCACCGCCTTCGGCCAGAACCTGTCTGCGTTCCAGGGCGTGACCCATCCGCTGGCGGAATACCAGACCTACGTTCATGCCGCCCGCATGCAGTGCTACCATGCGCTCTGGCTCAAGGACAACAACCTGCCCCACAACGCCGAGGCGGCGATGAACAAATGGTGGGGCCCCAAGCTCGCCTTCGATGTGGTGAAACAGTGCCTGCTGGCCCACGGCCACACCGGCTGGGGCGAAGACCTGCCCTTTGCCCAGCGCTTGCGGGATGTCCTGGGCCTGCAGATTGGTGACGGTACCGCGCAGATCATGAAGAACATCATTGCGCGCGAGTACCTGCCCAGGTGATGCGCCCCATGTCCTCCGCGATTCGGGGTGCCGGCGACCGTCTGCCCTGGCCTGAGAGCCAGGGCAGCAGCACAGGAGCACAGATGATCGTTAACGAATCCGGAGGCGTACCCAACCGACTGTTTTTCCGGCTTTTCCAGACCGGAAACATCCTGCAGCGCCAGGTCCAGAACGAAATGGGCATCAGCGCTGTGCAGTGGGCGGTGCTCGGGGCGCTGTCACGGGAGGGCTTCGAGGAAGGCACCTCCTTCAACCAGCTCAAGGAGTACCTGTATGTCAGCCGCCAGAACCTGGACGGTGTGCTCAAGCGTATGGAGCGGGACGGCCACGTGGTCCGGATTCCCGACCCCCAGGACCGGAGAGCAAGGCTGGTGGTGCTCACCGATTCCGGCCGGACCTTCTGGAACCAGCTGCAGGACACCATCACCGAGTTCTACCGCCAGGCCCTGCAGGGAATGAGCTTTGATGACGGCGTCAGCCTGCTGCACCTGCTCAAGAAGCTCCAGCAGGACCTGTCCGACGTGTCTTTGACCTCCGAAGCCGAGGCCGGCAACCAAGGGGCTGCGAACCCTGCCGACTGACGCTTAGGGAGTTACGCTCAACCGGTGAGACGGTTGGCTCTTGCCCCCATCCCCGCCTGCTGGAAGGGGGATGGGTCTTTTTTCAGAGGCGTCGCTGCAACTCGGAAATCTTGCGATGCAGCGACTGGTTCAGCTCTTCCAGTTCCTGCAGCCGCTCATTTTGCCGGTCCCGCTCCCAGCTCGTCTGTTCAACGAGGCGATCGATTTCATGGGCCAGATCAGCCACCTCATCCGACATCGGATCCTGAATCCTGGTGCGGACTTCGCCGGAACCCACCAGCTCCACCACCTGCCGCATGTGATTCAGCCGACGGACCAGGTAATACCCGGCAGCAATCGAGAAAATGGCGGCCAACAAGACCTCGATGGTGGCAATCAGCAGGCTGCGATCCCGTAAGGCAGCAATACCCTGCTTCTGCTCCCGCAGATCAAGACCAATCTCGATCCGCCCGTAATTCAGGCCTGCTTTAACAATGGCGGCCTTGGCCATGTAGAGGTCCGGCAGGCTTTCCAGGTTTTTGGATTCCCGGAAGGGTTTGAGCAAAGCCTCGGAGTTACCGGCTTCGGCAAGCAGGTGCCCCTGATAATCCACAACCCGGGCAAAGGCTGTTCCAGGCGTTCGCGCCGCAGCATCAACAAAAGATTGCAATGCACCCAAATCCAGTGACAACACATCGTCAGCCGCTGTTGCCGCGAATACCCGGGCAATGGACTCGGCCCGGCGCTCGACCTCCTCGCTCGTTGACCGAGTGATGAACTGGAAGACCGAATAAAGCAGGATCATCAGCATCACGATTTCGATCAGGCCAATGCCAATGACGGCCTGGGTTCGAAGGGATAACTTCAAGGTGCCCCCGATGTCTTGATAAATTCCAGGCCCAATGCCCGAATGTCATTCCAGTCCGAATCTTCTGCGCGAATGAGTCGCCCAAGATTGGCACGCGCCAGCAGCGCGCGCCCCTCCTCGCTGTCCGCCAACCCGATCAGCAAATTTCGGAAGGCTTCTTTACGACGGTCATCCAGGTTCGGATGCGCTGCGAAGGCATGGGGCGTGAAGCCCTCCGATCGCCACAGGACCCGGACTCCGCTGAGCCCCTCTTTCAAAGCTGAATTGAACGTGCGCTCGATACCACCACCGGCCGCCGCGAAGCCTTTGCTGACGTTCAGGTAGACTGACTCGTGGGAACCCACGAACCTGGGCTGATAGTCGATGCCCAGTCGCTCCAGCTCTGCCCGCACCAGGATGGTGGCGGCGAATGCGGCCGGTGCCGGAAAGGCGATGGTTTTGCCTCCGAGGTCTTCCAGGCTCTCGGCCACCGTGTTTTCAGGGACCACGACCAGGCCATGAATACGCTTGTCGCCCTCCCGGACAATAGCCAGGTAACCGGGTGTCTGACTGAACTCCACGTAGTGATAGGGGTTCATATAGGCAATG
>JAAZVL010000231.1 GCA_018623515.1 Marinobacter sp. | reverse complement strand
GGGCTCAGCGCCTCGTCACCGTGGAAATCGAAACCGCCCAGGAAGTTACGGATACTCTGCTCCGACGCTTTGGGCGTCAGCCGCTGGAGGTGCAGGAAGGGGCTGGCATCCAGGTCCAGGGACTCCAGCTGGTGCTGGGCAAAATAACCGATGGCCAGGTGCTCGCCACAGGTACGCTCACCGCCAAGCAGGGTACTTTCACCCCGGAGGGCATCCATCAGGGTGGATTTACCGGCACCATTGGGGCCCAGCAGACCGATTCGGCTGCCCGGCAACAGGGTCAGGTTGATATTATCCAGAATCACGGTGTCGCCATAACCGGCCCGCCCGTTGCGAATGGACAGCAACGGGTTGGAGACCTTTTCCGCCACCGGGAATTCGAAACTGAACGGCGAATCGATGTGGGCCGGAGCAATGCGCTCCATCCGCTCCAGAGCCTTGACCCGGCTCTGGGCCTGACGGGCCTTGGTGGCCTTGGCCTTGAACCGGTCAATGAAGCGCTGGATCTCGGCGATCCGCGCCTGCTGGCGCTCGTAGATAGCCTGCTGTTGCGACAGGCGCTCGCCGCGCTGACGTTCGAAGGCTGAGTAATTACCGGTATAAAGCTCCAGTTTGCGCTGATCGAAGTGCACCACGTGGGAGGCCACCCGGTCCATGAAGTCCCGGTCGTGGGAGATGAACAGCAGGGTTCCCGGATAGCGCCGGAGCCAGTTCTCCAGCCACAGGCACGCATCCAGATCCAGGTGGTTGGTGGGCTCGTCCAGCAACAGGAGATCGGAGGGGCGCATCAATGCCTGGGCCAGGTTCAGGCGGATCCGCCAGCCACCGGAGAAGGCCGAAACCGGCCGCTCGGCGTCCCCGTCGGCAAATCCCAGACCCCGAAGCAGCGACTCGGCCCGGCGCGGCGCCGACCAGGCTTCGTGCACATCCAGCTCACCGTGGATCCTGGCCACGGTATGGTCGTCACCGGCCGCTTCGGCCCGGGCCAGCTCGGCCTCCATCCGCCGCAGATCCAGGTCGCCATCGAGCACAAAATCCCGGGCGCTGCGCCCTGAGGCTTCCACTTCCTGAGCCATGTGGGCGATACGGCAGCCCCCGGGCAGGGACACACTGCCCTGCTCCGGCGCCAACTGGCCCAACAAGAGCTGGAAAAGGCTGGATTTACCGGCACCATTGGCACCGACAATGGCGACTCTCTGGCCGGGCTGAACCGTGAGATTCACGGATTCTAGCAACCAGGTACCACCCCGTTGTAAACTGAGATCAGTAATCGTTAACATAAATCCATTTTATCAGCGTAAGATGGTCAGGGCAGGTTCGGCGTGGAATTACCGGAGAAACTGGAACCGGACAACCCGATTTGGCGTTATGCCTTGGCATTCTGGCGAATGCCCGGTGCCCAGCGAACCTGTCTTGCGCTCCAGGATCGGGGCTGGAGCGTTACACGGATTTTATGCGCTGGCTGGCTGGCCCATGAAGGCAGGCCGTACAGCGGCACGGAGCACGCTACGGTAACAGAGTGGCGCCAGCATGTAACCGGTGCTTTGCGGGCAGTGCGCAAATATCTCCCCAAAGGCCACGAACCCAGTCAGGACCTTCGCGACGGTGTCGCTGGCCTGGAACTCCAGGCCGAGCAACTGGAGCTGGCCCTGGCCTGGCAAAAACTTGCGACAGAAATTCCGGACAAGGCCCATATGACGGGACGTGCCCAGCTGATCCGACACAACCTTGCCGCTGCTGCCTACCGGCCGGAACAGGCCACCGATGCAGCAGCTGAGCTGAATACACTGGCCGACATTCTGGCCTCATTCTCCAATGGAGACTCCCAGCCATGATGATGAAATGGCTCATCCGGCTCTCGTTTCCGGCCCTGGGGTTTCTCCTGGTTCTGATGTTCTTCGGAATTGACGATCCCCAGGAGGTATCCCAACCCGTCACAGACAATCAGGAACCGGAGCAGGAAATTCCGTCGTTTGAAGGTCTGGTGCCCTCACCCGTGCCGACAGACGGTCCGGATATCATATTCAAATGGCAGGACACCGATGGCAACTGGCACTATGCCGACCAGCCACCGGCCCAGGGTCCCTGGAATACACTGGCCATTGAACGCCCGGACAAGCCTCGGGCGGGCTCTTCTCCACAGGATCCCGAGACCGACTGGCAATCCCCCTACAGCGCGCCCTTTTCACTGGGCCCCACCGCCGGCAGCAACGGCAGCTGACAAAAAGGGTCGGGTTCCTTAACACATGTTCAGTGGCATCTGACGCCGGAACCCGTTACCTTCTGTGGTTCAATAACGACAATCCGGGAGTTTCGCTCCCGCGCACTTACGTAAATGGTTAAGGACTCACTAATGAAGAAAACCCTCCTTGCATTGGCCATGGCCGCTGTTGTCACCGGTTGTTCCACTCCACCGGAAGCTCCCGAAGATCCCAAGCTCGACTCCACCGAGCAGAAGGTCAGTTACGGCATGGGCCTGGTTCTCGGTGAGCGGATGAGCAACGACCTGCCGGATTTGCAGATGGACCAGTTCCTGCAAGGCATCCAGCATGGCCACGCCGGTGACGAGGAAACCAAGCGTCTGACCCGCGAGGAAATCCAGCAAGCCCTGGTTGCCTACCAGCAGAAGCTGCAGGAAGACCAGAAGAAGCAGATGGAAGAACTGGCCCAGAAAAACAAGGAAGCCGGCGAAGCCTTCCTGGCGGAAAATGCCGAAAAGGACGGGGTTGAAACCACCGAATCCGGCCTGCAGTACGAAGTGATCGAAGAGGGCACCGGTGACAAGCCGGCAGCCGAGGATACCGTCCGGGTACACTACACCGGCGAACTACTGTCCGGAGAGGTCTTTGACAGCTCCCGCGAGCGCGGCGAACCGGTCACTTTTGCCCTGAACCAGGTGATCCCGGGCTGGACCGAGGGCCTGCAACTGATGAGCGAGGGCGCCCGTTACAAGCTCTACATCCCGGCGGACCTGGCCTATGGTCCGGGCGGTAATAGGGGCATTGGCCCCAACGAAACCCTGGTGTTTGATGTCGAACTGCTGGACGTCAACCCGCAGGACGACGCCGCGTCCGAATAATCCCCGGACACAAAAAAGCCTCAGTACCGGCACGCTGCCGGGCTGAGGCTTTTTTCATGCCTGGTTGTCAGTCAGATCAGGCGGAGGCAACTTTCCCGGCGTGGGCGTTGTGCAGATGCTCGATCAGGAAATCCTCCATCTCGAACCGGTTCTCCAGAACCTCGCCCAAGCGCGAAAGCTCGTTGAACAGTTCCCTGATCTGGGCTTCGGAGAGTGACTGGCCATCGAGACGATCATTGAAGTTAAGCGCAATTTCCGTCGTCTGCTCGATTCTAGGATAAACCTTGGCAGCCAGCTCCAGGCCTCCGTCGTTGAACTCACGGGCTTCCTGAATCAGCTGCTCATAGATTTCAAAGTGTCCGGCGGAAACATAATCCACCAGCACCTCGCACAGGCGCACGAACTTTTCTGTCAGGGCTTCGGTCTGGGAGAAGTCATTTTCCCCGGACAAATCACAGTAATGGACCAGCAGCTCCTGACGCTCCTTCAGCCAGCGGTCAATCAGTTCGCTGACACCGCCCCAGCGTTCCCTGGCATTTCGGCAATTCTCCAACATGACGCCTGTTCTCCGCTCGTTTACCCGAAGCGTGTGACCCCGGTGCAATTGCTTACAGTTCGGGATTCAAGGTACCCCAACGTCACGGTTGGCCGCAACCGTTTCAGCTGCGAATCCAGCTACGGGGTTGCGGCCGGCGGAACAGTAAGAACAGGCCGACCAGTACCAGCGCCGAGAAAAACACCGCGGTCCAGCCCGGAATGCTCAGCCCGAGGAAACGCCAAACCACCTCGGCGCAGTCGCCGGTGCCCCTCAGGGCCGTGGTAAGCACCTCCATCCAGGGCAGCACCTCAAGCATGTAGTCGACGGAAGGTCCACAGGCGGGCACCTGGTCCGCCGGCAGGCTCTGCAGCCAGAGCTGGCGCCCGGCGATACCCAGGCCCGTTCCGGCGGTTAACGCCAGCAGGAAGCCATAGATTCGAACACCCCAGCCGGTGGGCCCATGCAGGAACGCCAGCAGGCTGACCAGACCGGCCCCCATGAAGCCGAAACGCTGGAGCCAGCATAGCGGACAGGGCTCCAGCCCCATCACATGTTCCATATAGAAGGCCACGCCGAGCAACCCGGCACAGACCAGAAAGACAACTGCAAAGACCCATCTGACAGCCAAAACAACACCCTCGGAATGAAGACTTGAAGCTCAGAGCCCCGTCACTTAACCCTAAACCCGGGGGAACTTCAAGCGCGGGTGGTCGGTGGCGGTCAGGCAATGCGGGAAAAGAAATCGTCGGGCCGGCTTTGCTGATCGCGGGCGGCCGCATCGGCGTCATCCCAGCCCGCTTCCCAGGCGGCAATCACCACATCGCCCCGATACGGGCAGCGGCTCTTGGCCATACCCATGGAGGCCGCCATGTGGCCCTGGCGGTAGGCCTTGTTCAACGCCTCCACGTCCCATCCGAGCTTGATGTCCCTTGCCATGCCGGCATCCTCCGT
>JAAZVL010000058.1 GCA_018623515.1 Marinobacter sp. | reverse complement strand
TGGCGGCCGTTCCGGCCGATGAACACCTCGGCCATCATGATGGGGATACCGATGATGGCAATACACAACAGGTACACCAGAACAAAGGCACCACCGCCGTTCTCACCGGTGACGTAGGGGAATTTCCAGACGTTGCCCAGACCGACGGCGGAACCGGTCGCCGCCAGAATGAACGCCAGCCGGGACGACCAGAGGCCACGGGCGGTGTAATCGCCGTTACCCGACACGGAGTTGGATTGAGACATGTTGATTTCCTGTGCTTTTGGCTAAGGAATTGAAAGAGGATCGAGCGCCCGGGCCAGGCCCGGGCTGTTGGGGGGCGATTCTGCCAGCACGGGCGCAGCGATGCCAGTGCCGGTTTGTATCAGGCCGGGCTGGCCAGACGCGCCCGGGGATGGAAGCGGGCATTCACCCACAGGGAGAACACGATGACCGCACCACCAATAGCGAGGCGCAGCAAATCGGCATCCCGGTTCCAGATCAACAGGTTAACCAGCAGGCCGGCCGGCACCAGGGCATTGTTCATGATCGCCAGGGTGCCGGCATCCACCTTGCACGCGCCCCGGTTCCACAGGAACAGCCCAAGCCCCGAAGCGGCAAAACCGAGCCAGGCCAACACACCCCACTGCAGACCGGTGGACGGTAGCCGCTCCGGGTTACCGAAGATCAGGAACGAGGGCAGGGCAATGATCAGCGCGCCGAAAAAGAAATAACCGAAGGTCCGGAACGAACCCAGATCCAGCGGATAGCGCTGCATGATGTGTTTGTACCCCACCTGGCCGGCGGCGAAGGTAAAGTTGGCCACCTGCAACAACAGGAAACCGGTGACAAAGTCCTGGCTCAGGCCGTCATACCGGATGATCCCCGCCCCCACAGTGGCAATCGCCGCCGCGAGCAGCGCCACCGGCGAGAAACGACGGAACAGAGCGTCATCGATCAGGGTCACGTACAGGGGCGTGAAGATGGTGAACAGCAGGACTTCCGGAACGGTCAGGTAGCTGAACGAGCGGTACAGGCACAGATAGGTCACCCCGAACTGCAGCATGCCAGTCACCAGGATGCCCAGCTTGAGCCCCGAGGGTACACCGCGCCAGCGAGTAAAAGGCAGAAAGATCAGTGACGCAATCAGTACCCGGGTCAGTACCGCAAAATCACTGTCCACTTGCCCGGCGAGGAATTCTCCGATCAGGCTGAAGGAGAATGCCCAAAGAACCGTAACAAAAATCAGCAAACCCATGTTGATAATCTCTCCCATTAACCGAGGCGCGTACTGTAACCGCTTTTCCGGTAGGATGCAGGCCTGTTTCACACGGATACCAAAGGGCCGATTGCCACGATGGACGAAACCCACCAGCCATTACCCGAAGCCCGGCAGCTGCTGTTGACCCGGGTGTTTGCCGAGTGGCGCACCCTGGCCATTCTTGGCGGGCCGATCCTAATCGCCCAGGTTGCCCAGATGGCGAACGGGGTAATTGATACCGTTATGGCCGGCCATGCCAGTGCCGAGGACCTGGCCGCCGTGGGGATCGGCAGCAGCCTGTGGATGCCGCTGTTCCTGTTTTTCATGGGAGCGTTGAGCGCCCTGCAGCCGATCATTTCCGGTTACAACGGCGCCGGCAGCCGCGAGAAGATCATGCCGGCCACCTGGCAGGGCCTCTACCTGGCCGCTGGCGGCTCGGTGATCATGATCCTGTTGCTGATCAATGTGAAGCCGGTACTCACACTGCTGGAACTGGACGCCAACACGGCCCGCATCACCCAGGGTTACCTGGATGCCTTTGCCTGGGGCGTTCCGTCCATGCTCTTGATGACCGCCTTGCGCGGACTGACGGACGGTCTGGGCCACACCCGGGTGATCATGGCCTTTTCCGTGCTCAGCACCCTGATCAACCTGCCCCTGAACTACATCTTCATCTATGGCAAGCTCGGCCTTCCGGCCATGGGGGGTATTGGCTGTGGCTGGGCCACGTCGCTGTCCAATGGCTTTGCTGCCATAGCAATGCTGGTCTATCTGAACCGGAGCCGCGTTTACCGGAGCTTCCATCTGATTGCCGATTGGGCAGCCCCGGACCGGGCGGGCCTGGCTTACATCCTGCGTATCGGCGTGCCGATCGGATTCACCATTTTCGTTGAAGCCAGCATGTTCGCAGTCATTGCCCTGTTCCTGGCCCCTCTTGGCCCGGTCGTGGTCGCTGGCCACCAGATAGCCCTGAACGTGGTATCGCTGCTGTTCATGTTGCCGTTGAGTCTGGGTATGGCCCTGACCCTGAGGGTGAGCTTCCTGATCGGTGCCCGGGCTCCGGACAGTGCCCGGCTCATTTCCCGCAGCTCGCTGGTGCTGGCAGCGGTCATTGCGCTGGTCTTCGCCACGCTGCTCTACTCCTTTTCCCCGGAAATTGCCGCCCTGTATTCGGGCGAAGCCGACGTCCGGGCGGTTACCGTGGCACTGCTGGGATTTGCGGCCCTGTTCCAGGTAGCCGACGTGGTGCAGGTCACCTGCATCAGCGCCTTGCGGGGTTACAAGGACACCCGGATCCCCATGTTCATCATGCTGTTCTCGTTCTGGGGGATCGGCCTGCCGCTGGGATATACCCTGACCTTCACGGATTGGCTCTTGCCGGCCATGGGGGCAGCCGGGTTCTGGGTGGGCCTGACCTGCGGCCTGACTTCCGCCAGCCTGTTGCTTGGCTGGCGCCTGTTCCGCTACACACCGGATCAGGCCGACTGAGATAACGCCCGAATCCGGGGTTCCGCAAACACCGCCCGGTCCCGGCCGGTTTCCTTGGCCTGGTACAGGGCATCGTCAGCGCGGGCAAGCCAGCTATGCACTGTCTCACCCCAATCCAGCTCCGCAACTCCAAACGAAGCCGTAATCGAGCCGCCGGGATGCTTGACCTGGTTGCGCAGCAACTGCTGCAGGTTGCCGATGACCGTCTTGAGTCCCGCCTCGTCAATGGCCGGGAGCAGCAGTACGAACTCTTCCCCACCATAACGGAACAGCTGGTCGGACTTGCGGGTGTTCTTACGGAGCACTTTGACCAGATCCACAAGAACAGCATCACCGACACTGTGGCCGTACTCGTCGTTGATCTGCTTGAAATGATCGATATCCAGCAGGATCAGGGCACAGGAAATACCGGTCCGGCTGGCATGGGCCTGGGCGATGGCCAGTTCCTCGTCCATAGCCCTGCGGTTCTTCACCCCGGTCAACGGGTCAATAGTGGCGAGGTGTTCCAGCCGCCGACGCTGATCCTCATTGCGGCTGGCGAAAACAAAGGCACAGGCGCTCACCACCAGGGCCGTCGAGACGAACGAGCCCATCTGCTCAAGACCGGAGAAGGCATCGCCCAGGGCAACCATCAGCACCACCGAGGAGACATTGATGGAAATGGCAACCCGGGGCGGTGTCAGGAAAAAACTGGTAATCAGGCAGGGATAGAGCCAGAACAGCCCGGGGTCACCCACCAGACCCGCCACCACTACGGCACCGAAAGAAGCCACGATGGCCATGGCGAATCCGCTGCGACGTGTGTCTCCGGTTACCCACGCATAAACCACACCACCAAATACGCCGCCGAGAATCAACACGTCAACCACGCCCGTCACCACATCGCCCTGGTGAAAGCGCAACACGGCAAAAGGCGTGATCCCCAGAAAGCCGCTCAATCCCAGCAGGGTGATGATGGACAGGCGGAAATCCGATCTAAGGCGTTGGAACATGGAAAAGGTTTCCGACAAAGGTCGCGTGGTGGTCCCAAGCGTAGCCGAACAAGTCCTACAGGTCGTCATGTCTGGCTATTTTTTAACAATGTTTCATGGTGCATACAGGTTAATACGCAGCATTCCGCGGAACAGACCGGATAACCCACACGAATTACAGGGAATTGATAACGTAACTCCGCATTCCGGAAACCAAAATTTACCAAGCAGTAAAAAAGGGGCATCTATACTGGGATCAGCTGAAAATTCACGGTTATGGTTGTCTATGTCCAACGCCTCCACTCCCCAGTCAGACCAGGAACTGCTCAACGCGCGCCTCGAGCAGGCGAATCAGCAACTGCTGCAGTCAGAAAAACTGGCGGCCATTGGCCAGCTCGCCGCCGGCGTCGCCCATGAGATCAATAATCCCGTAGGTTACGTTTACTCGAACCTGCAAACCCTGGACACCTATCTCAATGATCTGTTCCGGTTGACCGAAGCAGTGGACAACGCCAGATCCCTGGACGATCTCCGGCTGATCAAGCAGAACATTGACTACGACTATCTGCGGGATGACCTGCGAGATCTGCTGGCGGAGTCCCGGGAGGGCATCGAGCGGGTCAAGACCATCATCGCGGCGATGAAAGACTTTTCCCACATCGAGGAGGAAGCGTTCAAGCCGGCGGATATCCACCGGGGCATCGAAACCACCCTGAACGTGGTCAACAACGAACTCAAGTACAAGGCCGAGGTGGTGCGGGAGTTCGGACAGCTGCCCGAAGTGGAATGCATCATTTCGCAGATCAACCAGGTCGTGATGAATCTGCTGGTGAATGCCGCCCACGCCATTGAGGGTTTCGGGCGGATTACCATTCGCACCCGCCAGCAGGATGACACCGTCATCATCGAGGTACAGGACACCGGCAAAGGCATCCCGCCGGAGCACCGGCACCGGATCTTCGAACCCTTCTTTACCACCAAGCCGGTCGGCAAAGGCACCGGGCTGGGCCTATCCCTGTCTTTCAACATCATCGAAAAGCATCAGGGCAGCCTCGACGTGGACAGCACACCCGGTGAAGGCACCTGCTTCCGCCTGACCCTGCCGATCACCCAGCCAGACACCGACAACGAATGATCCCGGCGACACGGAGACAAACCATGATCAAGATCCAGCTGGTGGACGATGAACGCAACATTCTCAGCGCCCTGCGCCGGCTACTGAAACCGGAGGGCTGGGAAGTCCATACCTATGACAATGTCGAGGAAGCCCTCGGCAGTCTCCAGGAACACGAGTACGCGGTGATTATCTCGGATTACCGGATGCCCACCGCCGACGGAGTCACCTACCTGCAGTTCGCCAAACAGCGCCAACCGGATGCCATCCGCCTGGTGCTCAGCGCCTATGGCGACCGGGACTCCATGATCAAGGCCATCAACCAGGCTGAGGTGCATCGGTACCTGTCAAAACCCTGGGAAGACCATGAGGTGGTGAGTGCCATCCGCTCGGCCATCGACCTGTACCAACTGAAAAAGGAAAACCAGCGCCTGCGCCAGGAAAACGACCGCCAGAAAGACATGCTCCAGGCCCGTGAGGAAGAACTGTTGCGACTGGAGGCCGAGCACCCCGGCATCACCCGGGTCCAGCGCGACACCGACGGGTCCGTGTTGATTGGCGACAATGACTGAACCGGACCTGCTCTATGCCTGACTTCAGCCCGGAAGATAACAAGCTCGCCCTGAAGGTGGTGTTCTACGGCCCGGCCCTGAGCGGCAAGACCACCAACCTGATGCAGCTGCATTCGCTGCTCAACCCCGAGCGCAAGGGCGAGCTGATGGTGCTCGAGACCCGGGACGACCGCACCCTGTTTTTCGACATGCTGCCCATCGGTCTGCGCAGCCGCTCCGGCCTGGATCTGAGGCTGAAGCTCTATACCGTGCCCGGACAGGTCCAGCACGACAGTACCCGCAAGGCGGTATTGTCCCGGGCCGATGGCGTGGTATTCGTGGCCGACTCCCAGGTTGCCCAGCAGGACAACAACGCCATCGCCTTTGGCAACCTGGAGGACAACCTGGACAAGGTCGGCCTGGATATTGATACCCGGCCCATGGTGGTCCAGTTCAACAAGCGCGACCTGCTCTCCGTGGTGGACGAGGCCGAGCTGCAGTCTCGCTGGGCCGACACGCCCTGGGCTCCGCTGGCCATGGCCTCCGCCCTGCAAGGCAAAGGGGTCATCGAAACTTTCCGCGCCCTGCTCGATCGCCTTTACACGGTCATCAACGCCGAGTTTGATCTTGCCGGCAAGCATGACATTGACCGGGCCACCTTCATTAGCCGGTTGAGCGCCAGTCACGGGGTAGGTAATGCGTAGCTTCGAGGACGATCCGACACTGTCAGACCTGCTGACCCCGGACCAGATCCAGAGGCTTGGTGGCGCGCTGAGCGGGCTGTGCCGGGAACCGGTAGCAATCAGCGAAAACCGCACAGGGGATGCCGTCCCGGTGGAATTCAACCTGGAAACCGTCGGCTGGCTGAGCGGGGGTGCCTCTGACGGGGAACGGGAAGCCGCTGCCGAACTGGTATCCTTCCTGATGCTGTTCGTCGCCAAGTACCGGCTCGCCGCCAACATCCATCATGACACCACCGAAGCCAGCTACGCCGAACTACAGCGACAGAACGAGGCCCTCAAAGCCTCCGAAGCAAAGTACCGTGACCTGTCCGATCAGTTGCAGCAGAAAGTGGATGAACAGGTCGCTGTGATCCGCCAGACCCAGCAGGAGCTCTATGAGAGCGCCCGACTGCGTTCTGTCGGTCACCTGGCCGCGGGTGTCGCTCACGAGATCAACAATCCCGTCGGGTTTATCAGCAGCAACCTGCGGGTGGCCCGGGATTATGTCAAAGATCTGGAACCCTTGCTGCCGGAGACGGCGGATAACCGGGAATTGCTGGAAGACTTCAACGATCTGCTCAGCGAATCAATTGAGGGCACCGATCGCATTGCCGACATCGTCGCGGACCTGAAAACCTTCTCCAGCATTGATCAGGCCGAGCACTCCCTGTGCGACCTCAACAGCCTGCTGCGAAGCGCGATACACCTGATTCAGACCGAGCATGACCACAGCCTGAGCATCATGGAGAACCTGGGAGAACTGCCCAGGATCCCGGGCCATCCCTCCAGGCTGTCCCAGACCCTGTTCAATCTGCTGGACAATGCGGCCCAGGCAGTGGGTGACAATGGCCGTATCCTGGTCAGAACCCTCGCGGACAACACCGGTATCCAGGTGATCATCCAGGACAACGGTTGCGGCATTCCGGATACGGTGCGCAGCCAGGTCTTCGATGCGTTCTTCACTACCCGGCCGGTGGGTTCCGGCACCGGACTGGGGCTCACCGTGGCCCGGGATACCGTCCGGGCCCACGGTGGCCAACTGACACTCGACAGCCAGGAAGGGGCGGGCACCCGCGTCGTCCTCACCCTGCCAGTCAAACAAGGCTCCTGAATGGCAAAACGCTACGCATCCCTGTTTTACGGGGACGACACCGACAAACATCCGGACCCGAAGCCGGCCCCGAAGTCTGCGCCCTATCGACTGCTGCTGGTGGACGACGAGCCCAACATCCTGGCGTCCCTGCGCCGGGTGTTCCAGCGGGAAAACTACGAGCTCCTGTTCGCGCGCAGTGCCGACGAAGCCCTCAAAATCCTGGAAAAGCAGCCGGTCGAACTGATCATGACCGACTTCATGATGCCCGGCATGAATGGCAGCGAACTGCTTCGGGAAGTCCGGGAGCGCTGGCCCCAGACCATCCGCATCATGCTCACCGGCCACGCCAACACCGATGCGGTGATGGGGTCGATCAAGGACGGCGCGGTCTACCGTTTCATTCTCAAGCCCTGGAATGACGACGATATCCGGCTGACCATTGCCCTGGCCCTGGAGCAATACGAGCTGATGCAACGTAACCGGACCCTGGAGCAACAGACCCAGAAACAGGGCCGGGACCTGGAAACCATCAGCAAGCTGACCGCCACCAACCGCAGCCAGCTCGCCATCCTGCTGCACAAGAAGGGCTGGCTTAACCCGCAGCAGATCCAGCAGCTG
Source organism: Marinobacter sp. (assembly GCA_018623515.1). Lineage (GTDB taxonomy): Bacteria > Pseudomonadota > Gammaproteobacteria > Pseudomonadales > Oleiphilaceae > Marinobacter. The sequence goes on along the minus strand of JAAZVL010000058.1, from coordinate 8,309 downwards.
CACCGGGAAATGCAGAGCCAGAAGACACCGGTGGTGCGCCAGCTGCTCAAGCACGATTGGGTGGACTTTCAGAAGGTCTTCGAACTGCTTCGGGACGAGATGCTGTTCGAGGAGGTGGACCTGCGGGAATTCCAGCCGGACCCCAGCCTGCTGTCCCTGATTCCACAAAAGATCTGCACCCGCCAGCTGGTGCTGCCGCTGCGGGTCAGTGGCCAGCGCCTGCGCCTGGCCATGGTAGACCCCATGGACATCAACCTGATCGACGAACTGGGGTTCATGACCGGCTACACGGTTCATCCGCTGCTGTGCGAAACCTCGCAGATGCAGGCCAAGCTGGCGGAGATCTTCGGCGACACCAACGATCTGGAGGACATCACCACCAAGGTAGGCTCCGACGATCCTTACGAGGGTATCGAGATCGTCCTGGACGAGGATACCGACCAGGAATCCCTGGAACAGCTGCTGGGCAGTTCCGAGGAGCCGCCCGCCATCCGGCTGGTGAACGCCATCATCCTCGAGGCCCTGAGGCTGGGGGCGAGCGACATCCACATTCACCCCCGCACCAAATCCCTGGTGGTGCGCTACCGGATTGACGGGGTCCTGCAGGACAAGATCCACATCCCCACCAATCTGCTGATGTCCGTGGTCTCGCGCATCAAGGTGATGGCCGAGCTGGATATCACCGAACGGCGACGGCCGCAGGATGGCCGGATCACCGTCAAGACGCCCATGCGCATCGTCGACCTGCGGATCTCCACCCTGCCCACCATCAACGGTGAAAAGGTGGTGATGCGGGTGCTCGAACGCCAGTCCTCGGCCCAGTCCCTGGAGGACCTGGGCCTCTCCCAACACAACCTGGCCCGGCTCAAGCATGTGATCGCCAAGCCCCAGGGCATTATCCTGGCCACCGGACCCACCGGCAGCGGCAAGACCACCACTCTCTATGCCCTGTTGCAGCACAACGCCTCGCCGGAGCGCAACTACGTCACCATCGAGGATCCGGTAGAGTTCCACGTCGACATGGCAGGCCAGGTACCGGTCAAGGACCGCATCGGCCTGGATTTCGCCAGTGTTCTGCGGGCCATATTGCGCCAGGATCCGGACGTGATCCTGCTAGGTGAGATCCGGGACGAGGAAACCGCCGACGTAGCCTTCCACGCGGCGATGACCGGTCACCTGGTCTATTCTACCCTCCATACCAGCTCCGCCGCCGCCACCGTGGCACGGTTGCTGGATCTGGGCCTCAAGCCCTTTGTGCTGGCCTCGGCGCTGGAAGCCATCATTGCCCAGCGCCTGGTGCGGCGGATCTGCACCCACTGCCGGGAGGAAACGGAACGGCCGACGGAGGTGCTTGAGCAGCTGGGGCCGCAGTTCCTGAGTGAGGAGCTGCGCTTCTACCGGGGCCGGGGCTGCGAGAAATGCCACAAGGGGTACAAGGGCCGGGTCGCTATCCACGAAGTGCTGACCATGAACGAGGAGCTCCGGATTGCCATTACCGAAGGGGCCAGCGCCATGCAGATCGAGACCCTGGCCCGGGAAAAGGGCATGATGGTGCTGCTGGACGATGCCCTGGAAAAACTCCGCGACGGCCTGACCACCGCGGACGAAATCCTGCGATTACTGGGCCCCCAGGTACTCCATGGTTAACGCGCTCAAGCGACCGGCCTTCTGGTACTGCCTGACCCTGGCCCTGGCCATTTCCCTGGGGTCCGTGGGTCTGATCATCCTGATCGATTTCAGCATCAGTGGCCCGGAAAGCGTCGGCCGGCTGGCATTGCGACCTGGTGGCGGACTGGTCGCTCTGGCCCTTTGCGCCAGTTTCCTGGCGCTATTACTGAGGTACCGCTGGCTCGCCACCGGGCTGGGCTTCGGTGTCATCGCCCTTGCTTCGGTGCTGACCCTGGTACCCCGTTTCTCCAGTAGCGACTGGCTGGATATTGCCGCCCTCAACCCGTTACTGCTGCTGGTGATTCTCCTCATCAGTCTGAGCGGACTGGCCGCCATGCACCTTTCCCGGGGCTGGTTTGTGGGACTGGTCTGCGGCCCGATCGTGTTCGGGCTCGGTCTGTTGTCTGTTCTGTCACACTGGCAACCCGGATTGTCCGCCATGGGGCTGGGTACGATTACCGAGTCCACCCTCGTTCTCAGCCCCCTGTGCATGCTCGCAGGCCTGATTCTGCCGTTCCTGTACTCCATCTATCACAGCAAAGTGCAGTTCTATTCCACGGGACTGCTTGTACTTGGCATCCTCGGCATACTCGTCACCACCCTGAGCTGGCACGCCTTGCGCCTGCAATCCGGTGAGCGCCTGATCGAACGGGCCGAATCACTGGCGGGCCAGCTCGAAGCTTCGGCCAACTCCGCGTTCGACGTCAAACTGGCATTGATCCGCCGCCTGGCCGAACGCTGGGAATTGCTTGATGGCGTTCCGCCGGAAAGTTTCTGGAAACAGGAAGTGAGCAGTTACCTCCGGGACTTCCCGGACCTGCGGCTGATCACCATCCTCAACCGCCAGCACAGCCCGCTGCGCACCGAGTCCCGGACCCTCGATTACCGGGGCTGGCTGGAAACCTTCCTGTCTGACCGGCAAACCCGGGATTGGCTCGAACACACCATCGAGTCCCGTACTGCGCATCTGAGCGCGCCCTTGCAGGACTATCAGAACCGTTACCACGCGGCCATCGCCGTCCCGATCACGCCTGGCCCCGGTTATTCATGGTCGGTCCTGGCCGTGGTGGATCTTCAGACCGTTTACGAGAATCTGACGGCCCATTACGACGGCGCCCTGCACGTCAGGGTGTACCACCAAGATCAGGCCGTCTTCGATAGTGCACCGGATATTCCCCCGGCGCAGGAATCCCTGCTGGCCTCCCCGCGGATCACGCCACACCATGACAGTGAACGCCGGATTGAAGTCTACACCCGCAAAGGCACCCTTCCCTCGGGCGAACTCTACCTGCCCCCGGTAGTCCTGTTTACCGGCCTGGGACTGAGCTTCCTGGTGATGTTGTCGCATTTCTTCTGGCGGCAGTCCGAGCAACGTGCCCGAAGCCTGGCAGAGCTGAACGATGTCCTGAACCAGCACCTGGAGGATGAGCGGGACCTGCGCACCACCAATGAAACCCTGTCCAGGGAGCGGGACCAGTTTTTCGCCCTGTCCCCGGACATGTTCTGCATCGTTGACCTGAACAGTCATTTCTTCGAGCTCAACGAAACTTTTGTCCAGACCCTCGGATACACTCGCGATCAGCTGCTGGGCAGCTCCTATATGAAGCTGGTCCACGCCGAGGATCATGAGAAAATCACCCAGGCGGTGCAATCACTGACCGAGGGTCATGAGGTCAAGGATCTGCTGATCCGGGTTCTGGACTCGGAAGGTAACCCGCATTGGTTGCAGATCAATGCCACCCTCAGTGCCGACGACCTGATCTATGTGGTCGCCAGGGACACCACCGAACAGCTGGCAATTGAAGAAAAACTGAGGGAAAACGAGACCCTGCTCAAATTGGCTGAGCGCCTCGCGTTGCTGGGCGGCTGGGTGGTCGACCTGTCAACAGGGAAATCGGTCTGGTCAGATGCTGTTTGCGACATCCACGAGTTACCACGGGGCCAGGCACCGGATGTGGAGGACGCCATCAATTTCTACGTGGACGAGCACCGGGAACAGATCCGGGCAGCCGTGCTGCTCTGCGCGGAAACCGGCATTCCGTTTGACGAGGAGCTGCAGATAAAGACTGCCAAGGGCAACCTGCGCTGGGTCCGGGCCATTGGCCATGCCGTGCAGGACGATGAGGGCAAGGTGGTAAAGCTTCAGGGCGCGTTCCAGGACATCACCGCCACCCATCAGGCGATGGAGCAGATCCGGCGCTATGCGGAACGACAGTCGATCATCTTCGAGAGCATCACCGATGCCTTCTTTACTCTTGATGCGGACTGGCGTTTTACCTACGTCAATCGCAAGTCAGAAGAACTGCTTCACAAAACGCGGAAAGAACTGATCGGGCGCAGTATCTGGGAAATGTTTCCGGCTGCCATTGGATCAGAGTTCGACGACCAATACCGGCATGCAGTGGAAACCGGCGAATCGGTCTCTTTCGAGGCCTACTATGCGCCTCTGGATAACTGGCTGGAGGTCAGTGCGTATCCTTCCGACGAGGGCCTTGCCGTCTACTATCGCAGCATTCGCGAACGCAAGGAAGCCCAGTGGAAATTCGAAGAAGCCATGGCCGAGCTGGAACGCAGCAACCGCGAGCTCCAGGACTTTGCCTTTGTGGCATCCCACGACCTGCAGGAACCTCTGCGCAAGATCCAGGCGTTCTCCGATCGGCTAATGACCAAATCCGACCAGTTCGGGCCCAGCGAACAGGACTACCTTAGTCGCATGCAGTCCGCCGCCGGGCGCATGCAGCAACTGATCGAGGACCTGCTGAGTTACTCCCGGGTCACCACCCGCGCCAAGCCGATGGCCTTGTGCCACACCGATGATGTCCTGGCGGGCGTGCTTCAGGATCTGGACACGGCCATTACCCGGGAGCAGGCTCACATCAAGGTTCAGCCACTACCGGATCTGGTGGGCGATGCGACTCAGTTACGCCAGGTATTCCAGAACCTGATCAGCAACGCCATCAAGTTCCATGCGCCCGACACACCACCGGAGATTTCCGTCTATGCTGAGGAGGTCAGTGACTCGGGCTGGACACTGGTGGTGCAGGATCGGGGGATCGGATTCGACCCACGCTACACCCAGAAATTGTTCCACCCGTTCCAGCGCCTGCATAGCCGGGAAGGGTATGCGGGTACCGGGATTGGCATGGCTATTGTGAAGAAAATCCTGGATCGCCATAGTGCGGAGATCACCGTGGCGAGCGCACCCGGCGAAGGAACCACGTTCCGGATCCGGTTCCGAAGCAGTCCTGCACAACAGGAGCAGAGCAAGGATGAATAAGCCTGTAGAACCCGCCCTCGTGGTGGTTGCCGATGATGACCCGGACGACTGCCTGTTGATCCGGGAAGCCTTCGAGGACCAGTGTGCCGGCTGCACACTGTGTTTTGTCCATGACGGCGAAGAACTGATGGATTTCCTCAACGGCCAGCATCCGGACCGCGAGGGCAAGTCATGTCCGGTTCCGGACCTGTTATTGCTGGACCTGAACATGCCGCTCAAGGATGGCCGACAGTCCCTGCAGGAGATCAAGTCGGATCCCCGGCTGCAGGAGCTGCCTACCGTCATCATGACCACATCCAACGATCAGGATGACCGGGACTTCTGCCAGCAGCGGGGCGCCAACGACTATATCGTCAAGCCCCGAAAATACAGCGAACTGCTGGATGTCGTAGAGTCACTCACAAAACAGTGGATAAACAAGGAACATGACTGATCCGATGCTCCGCGTCCTGCTCATCGAGGACGACGAAGACGATTTCCTGATCACACGGGATCTGCTGCACGATGTCAGCCCCTCCGGCGTGGAGCTGATCTGGCGCGACACCATGCCTGCCGGGCTCGAGACCCTGGAGCAGGAGCGGGTCGATGTCACGCTCGTTGATCTCCTTCTGGGCCCGGATTCCGGTCTGGATGTCATCCGGGAAGCTCAGGACCGGGGAATTACCTCTCCCTTCATCCTGCTCACCGGCCAGGGGGATGCCGAGCTGGATTCCCGGGCGGTGGAACTGGGCGCGGCGGATTATCTGATCAAGGGCCGGCTGGATGGCCATTCCCTGATCCGCAGCATCCGCTATGCGGTAGACCGGGCTGCCGCCAACGAGGATCTGGCCAGCAGCGAGGCCCACTACCGCCTGCTGTTTGAGAACAATCCGGCGCCCATGTACCTGGCCCAGCCGGAATCCGGGCGAATTGAATCCATGAACCGCGCGGCCATGGCGCTCTATGGTTTCAGTACTGACGAGACCCGCAACCTGACCATTGCGGACCTGCAACGACATATCCGGTCTGTTCCACGGGAAGGCGTGATTATCCGGGAAGGCAGCAGGCTGGAGGAGCACGAAACCCGGGATGGCCGCACCCTTTACGTCGAGCTTCTTCCGGAACGGATTCTACTCGACCGTCACCCCCTTGATCTGGTGATGGTCACGGACATGACGCGGCATATCAACAACAATCGCCGGCTGCGTCTGCTGCAACAGTGCATCGAATCCAGCTCCAACGGCATTATTATCTGCGATGCCCAGCAGCCGGACATGCCACTGGTTTACGTGAATCCCACTTTTGAGCGAATCACCGGCTATAGTCGGGAGGAATCGATCGGCCGAAACTGCCGCTTCCTGCAGGGTACCGGCGAGGACCCCAGCAACGAGCAGGCGCTGTCGGAGATCCGCAAGGCCCTCGCCACCGGCGGTGAAACGTCTGTGGTGCTGCGAAATTTCCGCAAGGACGGAACCCCCTTCTGGAACGACCTGTACCTGTCGCCGATCCGGAACGACGAGGGTGAGGTCACCCATTTTGTCGGGGTGCAGAACGATATTTCCGATCGGAAGGATGTGGAGAACCAGCTGGCCTACAACGCCAGCCACGATGTGCTCACCCAGCTGCCCAACCGGGCCCTGCTGGAAGATCGTCTGGAACAGGCCTGCCGCTTCGCCCAGCGCCATGACCGAACCCTGGCCCTGTTGTTCATCGACCTGGATGGTTTCAAACTGATCAATGACTCCCTCGGCCACCGCACCGGTGACAAGCTGCTGATCGAGGTGGCTCGCCGACTCGAAAAAGTCAGCCGGACCGGCGATACCGTGGCGCGGGTCAGTGGCGACGAGTATGTCATGCTGCTTCCGGACCTGGCCCGCAACGAGGACGCGCTGATGGTGGTCGAACAGATCATGCGTAAACTTTCCGCGCCCTATATCGTCAACGCCGAAAACCTGCACCTCACCGCCAGCATTGGCATTGCCACGACCGACGGCAACATCAGCCAGCCCACGGAACTGATCCAGCAGGCCGACCTGGCCATGTACCGGGCCAAACAGATGGGCCGGAACACCTATCAGTGGTTCGCAGAGCAGCTCAATACCGAGGCCAGTTACCGGGTCAAACTGCGCAACGAACTGCAGGACGCCATCGACCACGAACGCCTCACCCTCTATTACCAGCCGCTGATCGATTCCCGAACAGGCAAGGCCAGGGCGGTGGAAGCCCTGGTGCGCTGGGACCACCCGGAGCGGGGCCTGGTGTCACCCGGTGATTTCCTGCCCCTGGCGGAAGAGACCGGCCAGATCATCGCGCTGGGCCAATGGGTACTGGAGCAGGCCTGCAGAGACATGCTCCGCCTCCACAAGGCCGGGTTCAAGGACTGTACGGTTGCCGTGAACGTGTCTCCGATGCAGGTACGCAAAGCCGGCTTTATTGGCGCCGTGAGCGATGCGCTGGAGGCTTCCGGCCTGCCACCGGAAGCGCTGGAACTGGAGATTGTCGAATCAGCAGTGCTTTACGACGCCGACCAGGTAATCCAGACCCTGCATGACCTGAGGGACCTCGGGGTCGGCATTGCCATTGATGATTTTGGCACCGGCTTTTCCAGCCTCAGCTACATCAAGCTGTTGCCGGCCGGCAAGATCAAGATTGACCGTTCGTTCATCCGGGATGTCATCCAGGATCGCAGCGATGCCGCCATCACCCAGGGGGTGATTTCCATGGCCCACCACCTGGCCCTGGAGGTGGTGGCGGAGGGCGTGGAGACCGACGCCCAGGCCGCCTTCCTGCGCCGCAACCAGTGCGACCTGCTCCAGGGGTTCCTGTTCGCCCGGCCCATGCCCCTTAACCTGCTGGAAGAATACATGCACACCCGGGGCGGCTACGCCAGCAATGCTGCCGAAGATGCGGACAGCCCGGAAAAGACCCTGTTGCTGCTGGATGATGAAACCAACATCCTGCGGGCACTGACCCGGGTGTTACGCCGGGACGGCTACCGGATCCTGAGCACCACCAGTGTTCAGGAAGCATTCAGCCTGTTGGCCGAGAACCACGTCCAGGTCATCATCTCGGACCAGCGGATGCCGGAAATGTCCGGCACGGAGTTCCTCAGCCGAGTGAAAGCGATTCATCCGGATACGGTCCGCATCGTGTTATCCGGATACACCGATCTCAAGTCCGTCACGGAAGCCATCAATGAGGGCTCGATCTACAAATTCCTGACCAAGCCCTGGGATGACAAACAGATCCGGGAGCACGTGCAGAAGGCCTTCCAGTATCACCGGACCCTTCAGGGCTGATCAGATCAGCCCCAGGGCCTCGGCATGGTGGTTCAGGTGGTCGTCGATGAACGAGGCGATGAAGAAGTAGCTGTGATCGTAGCCCC
>JAAZVL010000230.1 GCA_018623515.1 Marinobacter sp. | reverse complement strand
CGCCACCGCCTTGAACTTCCGGTGAAACGAGGTGGTCTCGCTATACCCTAACCGGACCGCAATATCCGGTATCGCCATGTCGCTGTTCCGCAGGTAATCCTCTGCCATCTGTTGTCGCACCTCATCCAGCAGGCGCTGGTAGGAGACACCTTCCTGGCTCAGTTTTCTTTGCAGGGTGCGGCTGGTGAGGCCGAGGTCTTCGGCGACCAGGTCCTGGCGGGTGATGCCCTGGTTGAGCTGTTTCTGGATGCTGTGTTTTACCCGGGTGGTCAGGTCGCTGTCGGTTTCCAGGGAAGCCAGTTGGGTGAGGGCGTGGGCTTCCAGGGTTTTGCGGAGCAGGGGGTCGGGCTGGCGCAGGCGGGTGTCCAGCAGAGCCTTGGGTAGGGTGATGCTGTCTTCGTTAGCCTCGAAGGTGACCGGGCAGTGCCATCGGTCCTGATAGGCCTGTTCCAGCTCCGCGCCCGGGGATTTGCGGCGTAACCGGACGGCGGTAGGTGAAGTATGGGTGTCGTCAGCCAGCCAGCGGGCGTAGTTGATCCAGGACGCGAAGACGTTGTCCACCAGATGCGGGCGCACGACAGGATCGTCGTAATTGCAGTGCCAGGTCAGTTTGAGGGAATCACCATGCACAGAGAGGCTGGTGGTTCCCATGTCGCCGACCAGTTTTTCAAACGGTGCAATCCGGGCCACCGCCTCGCCCAGGGTGGAGCAGCTCATGGTGATGTAGCCGAGTACGCTGTAGGAGCCGGGCTGGACGAAATCGCCGGTTTCCAGGCCGAGGATGGGGTTGTTGGCCATGTCGACGAGTTTGCGGATGAAACTCTGGAACTGTTCGCCGTTGATGCGGCCGTCGTCGGTTTCCAGGATGGCGGGATCAAGCCCGGCATCAACAAGGAGCTTGTCGGTGCCAATGCCGGCGGCTTCGGCAGCACGGACGTATTGGCGCAGGGCGGCGACGGAGACGGTTCCGGGTGTAGTCATGGTTAACGGCACGGCTTGTTGTAGTCGTTTGATGCCGAGTATACAGGAGAAGCAGGGAGGGCTCAGGTCCAATAAAAAGGCCAGCTAAAAAGCTGGCCTGAAAACAAGGAAAGAACGAAAGTGCCTGAAAAAATTCGTTAATCCTGTGAACTCTTCTCCCATATGGCGGCGGAGGTACTGCACGGCTCCTCCGCCATGGGGGATACTGCTTGAATCCACGGTTTTAGAGTACGTATTTGGGGTCGACATGTCTGTTTGTGAGTTGTGTCTCAGTGTTACGGATTGTTTTTGGGGCATGGCCGGAGACCGGCCGGGGCCCGCGGGAAAGGCTCGGATTGTTAAGAGCGCTGGTCAGATTGGCTACACTTTCCGAAAGAGACCTTTTAACCAGTCTTTTTTCTTGCCAAAATCTGCACTCTATTAATATTATAAGACCTATTATTAGGTCCTTGAGGTGATCAAATGACTCATCAAATCTACTCAGAAGTTACCGCAAGCATTTCAGAGCTCAAAAAGAATCCGATGGCGGCTGTGGATTCTGGAGAGGGATTTCCAATTGTTGTTTTGAATCGGAACAAGCCTGCATTTTACTGTGTTCCGGCTGAAATTTATGAAGCCATGCTCGACAGATTGGACGATCAGGAGCTGGCAGCCATTGTGAAAAAGCGAAGTGCAGAACCAAGCGTTCGAGTTGACCTGAATGAGCTTTAAATATTCGCTTGCGTTCAAGCCCTCAGCCCTGAAGGAATGGAAAAAGCTCGCACCGGCGATTCGAGACCAGTTCAAGAAAAAGCTCATAAAACGGCTAAACGATCCTCACGTTCCAGCTGATGCCCTATCCGGGCTTTCAGGTTGTTACAAGATCAAACTAAGGAGCGTTGGATATCGTTTGGTCTATCAGGTCGAGGATGCAGAGGTTCTCGTTACTGTTGTTGCTGTGGGGCGGCGCGAACGTGGTGCCGTCTACAGCAAAGCTGAAGATCGCATTTAACTTTTGGAGGTGGGCGTTCAACTCGGGGTCAGATGAAGGCTTTCATCAGACCCCTGGGGTCACCCTGCCTGCAGCGCCCTGGGCGAGATCTCGGTAAACCGACGCGTCTCATATGCCGCCATCAGTCCCTCCATGGCCGTGCGTTCCATGTCGTGCACGGAGGGCGAGCCGGTGGTGGTGTCGGCTCGGCAGAGGACCATGCCGGCTTCGACGGAGATGTAGCCTACGGAGGTTTTCAGGGCCTTGTGGTTGATGCCGTCGAAGATGCGCCGGAAGGTGGTGGCGGTGCAGTGTTCGCGGTTCGGGACGTAGGCCACCAGGGCGAACTGGTTGTCACCGACGCGGCACAGCAGGTCGATGGGGCGGACCAGGGACTCCAGGCGGCGGGCGATGCCGGTGGCCAGTTCGCGCATCACCGAGGGCGGGTGTTTGCGGCTCAGTTCCTGCCAGTTTCGGATGCCGCACAGTACGTATGCGGCGGCACCGCCCCGGGCTTCGGCGTGGCGGAGAGTTTTGTCCAGGCGGTCCCGGGCGTATTTGTGATTGCACAGGCCGGTTTCCAGATCGATGATGTTGGAGGATTCCAGGGCCCGGTTGTTTTCGATCAGAAGAGCGTTGGCCCGCAGCAGGGTGTTCTGGCGATCGGCCATGCGGTCGGCGGCGAAGATCCGCGGGATCAGCTGCTTGGTCATGTCCGATTTGCAGATGAAGTCGTCGACGCCGCGGTCAAAGGCTTCCGACAGGGCCTCCACGCCTTCCCGTGCGGTGAGCAGGATGACGTAGGTGTAGTGGTTGGTCAGCTCATCCTGCTGCCGCACCTGGTCCGTCAGCGCCAGGCCGTCCATTTCCGGCATCAGCCAGTCGGCGATCAGCACGCTCACCGGCCGCTGCTCGATCATTTCGAGGGCGGCGGGGGCGTTGTTGGCCACGCGTATGTCTCGATAACCGGCATTTCGCAGGGTGCGTCCAACCACCATACTGCTGAACTTGGCGTCATCGACGACGAGAATGGGCAGATCCAGATTGGGCATAGCGTCTACTTCTTGTCAGTCCATTGTCAGATGCGGTGTTTGCCGGGGCTTGGTATGATCCTCGGCATGAATCAGGGGGCCTGCACGTGGGGTCTGAAGAAAACCTTCTTCTGACCCCATTTTCGACATTGCCCGCTAAGCTGGGGTCAGATGAAGGCTTTCATCAGACCCCGGCAGCCCCTGAAATTTTTTGCCAGTATACCTCTGCCAAATCCTGGAGAATGACGACCATGCCCTCTTTTGACATAGTTTCTGAAATAGATATGCACGAAGTCACAAATGCGGTGGATCAGGCCAAGCGGGAGCTGGGTAATCGCTGGGACTTCAAGAATGTGGAAGCGGATATCGAGCTGGAGGGCGAGCGCATTACCATCAGCGCCGAGCAGGACTTCCAGCTGGAGCAGCTGAGGGACATGCTGCGGATGGCGTTTGCCAAGCGCAACATCGACACCAGGGCGCTGGCGGAGGAAGGTGACAGCAAGGCCGGCAAGCTGGTGAAGCAGCATTTCACGCTGAAGCAGGGCATCGAGACCGACAAGGCCAAGAAGATCGTGAAGATGATCAAGGACCAGAAGATGAAGGTCCAGGCCAGCATCCAGGGCGACAAGGTGCGGGTGACCGGCAAGAAGCGGGACGATCTGCAGGAGGCGATTGCCATGCTCCGGGAAGCCGAACTGGATATTCCGCTGCAGTTCAATAACTTCCGCGACTGATCGGGAGATTTTCCTATTCTTTTTGACACCCGCTGGGCCCTGGTCCGGGCCACGATTTATACCTACACCCGATGGCAGGTGATTGCGCTGCTGTTCCTGGGCTTCTCGGCCGGCCTGCCGTTCCTGCTGGTGTTTTCCACCCTCAATGCGCGGCTGGCGGATGTGGGGGTGGAGACCGCGACGATCGGTTTCTTCAGCTGGCTGGGGATCACTTATTCCATCAAGGTGTTCTGGGCGCCGGTGGTGGACCGCCTCAAGTTGCCGGTGCTGGACCGGGTGTTTGGTAAGCGCCGGAGCTGGATTTTGCTGGCGCAGGCGGGGATTGCCACGGGGCTTTACCTGATGGCCCAGGTGGATGCCACGGTCAATCCCGAGCTGATGGCCTGGTGTGGGTTGCTGGTGGCGTTTTCCTCCGCGACCCAGGACATCGGCATTGACGCTTACCGGATCGAGATTGCCGAGGAGCGGCTGCAGGCGGCATTGGCGGCAACCTACATCTTCGGTTATCGGCTGGCGTTGCTGGTGGCCGGAGCCGGGGCCTTGTATCTGGCGGAGTTCTGGTCCTGGCAGGTGTCCTATGAGGTGATGGCGGCGCTGGTGGGTGTCGGCGTGCTGACGGTGCTGATTGCCCGGGAGCCGCAGGTCAATCATTTTGCCGCGGCGGCGGACATTGCCCACAAGATTGAAGACGAGGCGGCGAAGCGCAGCCACCTGTCCCCGCGCCTGGCCCGGCTGGCGGGCTGGTTCTATGCGGCGGTGGCAGGGCCCTTCCTGGATTTCTTCCACCACTACCGGGAGCTGGCTATGGTGATCCTGGTGCTAGTGGCCGTGTACCGTATCTCCAACATTGCCATGGGTGTAATGGCCAATCCCTTCTACCTGGATTTCAT
>JAAZVL010000229.1 GCA_018623515.1 Marinobacter sp. | reverse complement strand
TCTCTGTATTACTGTATCCGCGATTTCACCGTGATCGACTTTGCCAATGGCATCGAGGACCTGCGCAACCGGCAGATCCGTCTGATTGGCGATCCGGAAACCCGTTATCGGGAAGACCCGGTGCGTATGCTCCGGGCCATCCGCTTTGCCGCCAAGCTGGACTTCGAGATCGAACCGGAAACCGAAGCTCCGATCCGCGAACTGGCCCCGTTGCTCAGCCATATTCCGCCAGCGCGCCTGTTTGACGAAGTGCTGAAACTGTTCTCCGCGGGCCATGGCGAAAAAACCTACGACCTGCTCAGTGAGTACAACCTGCTGGCACCGCTGTTTCCGGAAACCGTGAAGGCCATCGAGGCCGGCGAGCCGGACGACCTGATTCGCCAGGCCCTGCGAAACACCGACGCCCGGATTGCCCAGGGCAAGTCCGTCACTCCCTATTTCATGTTTGCCGCCATGCTCTGGCCCGCCCTTCAGGCCGAATGGCGCCGTCGCCAGGATAACGGCGACCCGGTGCAACCGGCGCTGCACGGAGCTATTGGCAAGGTCATCGGCCGCCAGGTGCAGGCCACCTCCATACCCAAGCGCTTCTCCGGTCCCATGAAGGAGATCTGGGAACTGCAGATGCGCCTGCCACGGCGCCAGGGCAAACGGGCCTTTGGCACCATGGCCCACCCCCGCTTCCGGGCAGCCTATGACTTCCTGCTCGTGCGCGAAGCGGCCGGAGAAATCGAACCCGGGCTGGGGCAATGGTGGACGGAATTCCAGCAGGCGGACGAGCGGGGACAGGAACGAATGTTGTCCCAACTTGGAAGCGATGCTCCGAAAAAACGCCGTCGCCGTCGCAAGCCGGTAAAACGCCAGGCCACGCAATGACCACGGATGCTTTCATCGGACTGGGCAGTAATCTCGAGAATCCCGCTGCCCAGCTGGCCCGAGCCGTTGCCGAGCTTGCGGCACTGCCGGCAACCACACTGATCGCCCAATCTCCGTTCTACGCCAGTCGCCCGGTCGGCCCCCAGGACCAGCCGGACTTCGTCAATGGCGCCGTGTGGCTCCGAACTGACCTGACACCCCATGCCCTGCTCGATCAACTCCAGGCCATCGAGCAGGCCCACGGTCGGGAGCGGCTGCGCCACTGGGGACCGCGAACCCTGGATCTGGACATCCTGCTATTCGGACAGGAAACCCTGAACGACGAGCGCCTCGTGGTGCCCCACCGGGAACTCGCCAACCGGGACTTCGCCCTCCAGCCTTTACTGGATCTCAATCCCGAGCTGACCCTGCCGGACGGGCGCACAGTGGCTGCGCTGAGACACGCCTGCCCGGACAACGGCCTCCGAAAGCTGCCGCCGGTCCCCCGCGAGCCCTTCGCTCCGGACTGAAAGCCGGGCACCCCCGATTCCCCGCGCTCCGTGATACTATTGCCTCAGGCATACCCCCGGATTACCCTTAGCACCTGAATGCCGGAACCACGGCGCAGTCCACGCCCATCCACCCAAAAGGCTAGGATTCTATGGCTGTTACCATCAATACCCTGCGGGAATACAAGCAGAACGGCGAGGCTTTCTCTGCCCTGACCTCCTACGACGCGACCTTTGCCCAGCTCGTCAGCGAAGCCGGCGTTGATGTCATCCTGATCGGCGACTCCCTGGGCATGGTGCTCCAGGGCAATGACAGCACCCTGCCGGTCACCATGGATCAGATGGTCTATCACACCAGCTGCGTGGCCAAGGGCAACCGCGGCTCCCTGATCATGGCCGACATGCCGTTCATGTCCTATGGCACGGTGGAGGCAGCCCTCGAGAATGCAGCAGAACTGATGCGTGCCGGTGCGCACATGGTGAAGCTGGAAGGCACGGACTGGATGAAGGACACGATCAGCGCCCTGAGCGAACGGGGCGTGCCCGTCTGCGCCCATCTGGGCCTGACTCCGCAGTTCGTCAACAAGTTCGGTGGTTACAAGGTTCAGGGCCGCGACGAGAAAGCAGCGGAAATGATGATAGAACATGCCTGCGAACTCGAGGAGGCCGGAGCCGACATCATCCTGCTTGAATGCGTGCCTGCACCACTGGCGGCCCGTATTACCCAGGCCGTCAAGGCACCGGTGATCGGCATTGGCGCCGGTTCTGACACCGACGGCCAGGTGCTGGTGGTACACGACATGCTGGGGCTGACCCCGGGCCGCAAACCGCGCTTTGTGAAAAACTTCCTGGCCGAGACCGACTCGGTTCAAGAGGCACTCGCCGCCTACGTCCAGCAGGTCCGTGACCGTACTTTCCCGTCCGAGGAGCATACGTTCAAGGCATGAGAACCATCCATTCCCTCAAAGAACTTCGCACCATCCTGCGGGGATATCGCCGGCAGGACAAGACCATCGGGCTGGTCCCCACCATGGGCAACCTGCACGAGGGCCACATATCGCTGGTGCGCAAAGCGGCCGAGTCCGCGGACGTGGTGGTGACAACCATCTTCGTTAACCCGATGCAGTTCGGGGCCAACGAGGACCTGGACAAGTATCCGCGCACCCTCCCCGAAGACCAGGAGAAGCTCGAAGCGGCCGGAAACACTCTGGTGTTCGCACCGCCGGTGGAAGAGATCTATCCCGAAGGCCTGGCCCAGCAGACCAAGGTGATCGTACCCGAAGTCAGCGACGGCCATTGCGGTGCCAGCCGGCCCGGACATTTCGAGGGCGTCGCCACCGTGGTGACCATGCTGTTCAACATGGTGCAACCGGACCTGGCGGTCTTTGGCGAGAAAGATTTCCAGCAACTCGCCGTGATCCGCAAGATGACCCGGGACCTGTTCATGCCCGTGGAAATCATTGGTGCCCCCACGGTCCGGGAGGATGACGGACTGGCCAAAAGCTCACGCAATGGCTACCTTTCCGAGCAGGAGCGCAAGATCGCCCCGGCCGTATTCCGGACCCTGGAGGCCACCGCGGAAAAACTCGCCAATGGTCGTACTGACTTCCAGGAGCTAGAGAGTGAAGCTCAACAGTCACTGAGTGCTGCCGGCCTGCGACCGGATTATTTCAACATCGTGAACAGCCTCACACTCAAGCCGGCTTCACCGAACGACCATGAACTGACCATCCTGGTCGCCGCTTTCCTGGGCACCACCCGGTTGATCGATAATCTGTCGGTGACCCGCTGACTCTCACGCAAGGAAAAGGATCCCCTGATGCCCGAGCACCCGGCAGTACTGACCACGAAACCCGAATGGCAGGCACTGAACGAGCGGCGGGACAAGCTGCGAAGGGTGACCATGCGGGAACTCTTCGCACAGGATCCGGACCGGGCCAACCGGTATTACATCGAAGGCGCCGGCCTGGGCCTGGACTTCTCCAAGAACCTGCTCACGGACGAGACCCTGGCCGAACTGATCGCCCTGGCCCGCAGTTGTCGTCTGGAAGAACGGCGAGGCGAGCTTCTTGGCGGAGGCACGGTGAATGTCACGGAAAACCGACCGGCACTGCATACCGCGCTGCGCCACCCGGGTAACGAATCCATCCTGGTCGATGGCGTGGACGTGGTTGCCGAAGTACAACAGACCCTCGACCGCATGGAAGTCTTTGTCGATGGTGTTCTGGACGCGTCCAGGACCGGTTTCAGTGGCAAGGCCTTTACCGATGTGGTCAGCATCGGGATAGGCGGCTCCTACCTTGGCCCCAAACTGGTTGGGGAATCGCTGCAACCCTTCTGGCAAGGCAACATCCGGTGCCACTATGTCGCCAACATCGACGGCACCGACATCTGCGAAACGCTACGCCAGGTGGACCCCGAAACCACCCTGTTCCTGATCCAGTCCAAATCCTTCCGCACCCAGGAGACCCTGGAAAACAGCAAGGTGGCCCGACAGTGGTTCCTGGACAACGGCGGCAGTGAAGCTTCCATCGCCCGGCATTTCATGGCGGTCACCGCCAACGTTCCGGCGGCCGGGGACTTCGGCATTGATGCGGACAATGTTTTCCCCATGTGGGACTGGGTCGGCGGCCGCTATTCACTCTGGTCAGCCATTGGCCTGCCTGTAGCGCTCACGATCGGCATGACCAATTTCCGGGCTCTGCTGGCCGGTGCCCACGCCATGGACCGCCATTTCCGTGAAGCACCCCTGGAGCGGAACCTGCCAGTGGTTATGGGCCTGATCAGTGTGTGGTACAACAATTTCTGGGAGGCCGAGACCCATGCCATCCTGCCCTATGACCACTACCTGCGCAGCCTGCCGGACCACCTGCAGCAACTGGACATGGAGAGTAACGGCAAGAGCGTGACCGAGGCGGGGCAGCCCGTGGATTACCAGACCGGCCCGGTGCTCTGGGGCGGTGTCGGCTCAAACGGCCAGCACGCCTATCACCAATTGATCCACCAGGGCACGCGGATGATTCCCGCGGACTTCATCATTCCCCTGCAGACCCACAATCCGGTGGCGACCCATCACGCGGATTTGTTTGCCAATTGCCTCAGCCAATCCAGGGCAATGATGGCCGGCAAGACCCTGGCCGAGGCCCGGGCAGAACTCGCGGGTGAGGGCCTGGACGAGAAAACTGTTGAAACCCTCGCGCCGCACAAGGTGATTCCCGGTAACAAACCGAGCAACACACTGATCATGGAGAAGGTCGCGCCGGAAACCGTGGGGGCCCTGATAGCGCTCT
>JAAZVL010000228.1 GCA_018623515.1 Marinobacter sp. | reverse complement strand
GACTTTGCAGGGTTTCCAGGGAGTAGGTCATCGCCGTGCCTTTGGCCATGGAGATCAGCACACCGTTCTGGCGGCCACCCATGGCACCTTCCTTGATCGGGCCGTAGTGGCTGAAGGTGGAGGTCAGGATACCGGTACCGGAAGTCATAGTCAGGAAGGCGTTACGGAAGCCGATCAGACCACGGGCCGGGATGATGTATTCCACACGCATGCGGCCTTTGCCATCCGGGATCATGTTGGTCATCTCGCCCTTGCGCAGGCCGAGCTGCTCCATCACGGCACCCTGGTGCTGCTCTTCGATATCCACGATCACGTTCTCGTACGGCTCCTGCTTGACGCCGTCGATCTCGCGGATAACCACTTCCGGGCGGCCCACGGCCAGCTCGAAGTTCTCCCGACGCATGTTCTCGATGAGAACCGACAGGTGCAGCTCACCCCGGCCAGACACCTTGAACTTGTCGGCAGAGTCACCCTCTTCCACACGCAGAGCCACATTATGCAGCAGCTCTTTTTCCAGACGCTCCTTGATGTTTCGGCTGGTCACGTACTTGCCTTCCTGACCGGCAAACGGGGAATCGTTCACCTGGAAGGTCATGGAAACGGTGGGCTCGTCCACGGTCAGCGCCGGCAGCGCCTCAACGTTGTTCGGATCACACAGGGTGTCGGAAATATAGAGCGGATCCAGACCGCTGACGCACACGATGTCGCCAGCCTGGGCTTCATCAACCTCCACACGCTGCAGGCCGGAGTGGCCCATGATCTTGAGAATTCGACCGTTACGCTTCTTGCCGTCAGTACCAAGAGCTACCACCGGGGTATTGGTCTTGACGGAGCCGCGCATGATGCGGCCGATGCCGATGACGCCCAGGAAGCTGTTGTAGTCCAGCTGGGAGATCTGCATCTGGAACGGGCCATCCCGATCGACGGCAGGCGCGGGCACGTGGTCGACAATCGCCTGGAACACGGCGTCCATATTGTCATCCAGGTCTTCGTGCTCCATACCGGCAATGCCGTTCAGGGCGCTGGCGTACACAATCGGGAAATCCAGCTGTTCGTCGGTGGCCCCCAGGTTGTCGAACAGGTCGAACACCTGATCCACAACCCAGTCCGGGCGGGCACCCGGCCGGTCAATCTTGTTCACTACCACAATCGGGCGCAGGCCCGCTGCGAAAGCTTTCTGGGTAACAAAACGGGTCTGCGGCATGGGGCCGTCGATGGAATCCACCACCAGCAGCACACTGTCCACCATGCTCATGACCCGCTCAACTTCGCCGCCGAAGTCAGCGTGCCCCGGGGTGTCCACGATGTTGATATCGTAGTCTTTCCATTTCAGCGCGGTATTCTTGGCCAGAATGGTGATGCCGCGCTCCTTCTCCTGGTCATTGGAATCCATAACGCGCTCGCTTTCGAGCTCCTTACGGTCCAACGTGCCGGACTGGCGCAGCAACTGGTCAACCAGGGTGGTCTTACCGTGGTCTACGTGGGCAATAATGGCGACATTTCTGAGCTTATCAATCACAACGGGTTTCCTGAGGAAAAAATGAGCGGCGCGCAGTATATCGAAAAGTCGATGTCGTTAATATGAAGATTAGTGCCTATTCTTTAACCAACCGCATGCGCACTGATATGACGCACCTGCGGCGTGGTCGCACCAAATTGGTGCACTATTTTGGTGCGAAGTGGCGGGCAACCATTCCGACCTGCGCGCCATAACGGGCCGAAAGCCTTGTGGCTGCGCCGTTCTGGCGCAAAAGCAAAAAACTGGCAAGCCCCTTGCTTATGCTTAGTCAGCCGAAATTATCAGGTAAGGGATGCACGCTTTTGGTAAGCTGCCCGAACCCGAAAGCAGATCGGAACTCAGTCCCACTGAACGATCCGGCACCACGAACATGAAATACGCCCGCGCCGCGGGATAACTTACGGAGCATGCACAATGTCCAAGACAATTGATTTGATTAAAGAGCACGAAGTCAAATGGGTAGACCTGCGCTTCACCGACAGCCGCGGTAAAGAGCAGCACGTGACTCTGCCGGCCTCCGAAGTCGACGAAGACTTCTTCACCGACGGCAAGATGTTCGACGGCTCCTCCATCGCGGGCTGGAAGGGCATCAACGAATCCGACATGATCCTGATGCCGGTCGACGCAACCTCCGTGCTGGATCCGTTCACCGAAGAGACCACCGTTAACATCACCTGCGACATCGTGGAGCCTTCCACCATGCAGGGTTACGAGCGTGATCCCCGCTCCGTTGCCCGTCGCGCGGAAGAGTACCTGAAGTCCACCGGCATCGCCGAAGGCGCACTGTTCGGCCCGGAGCCGGAGTTCTTCATCTTTGATTCCGTCAAGTGGAAGACCGACATGCAGGGCGCCATGTACGAACTGCACTCCGAGGAAGCCGCCTGGGTATCCGGCGAAGACTTCGACCGCAACAACATCGGTCACCGTCCGGGCGTGAAAGGCGGCTACTTCCCGGTTCCGCCGGTAGACAGCCTGCACGATCTGCGTGGTGCCATGTGTGCCGCCATGGAGTCCATGGGCCTGGAAATCGAGGTACATCACCACGAAGTCGGCACCGCCGGCCAGTGTGAAATCGGCGTTGGCCCGAACACCCTGACCCGCAAGGCTGACGAAGTACAGATCCTGAAGTACTGCGTGCACAACGTGGCCCACGCCTACGGCAAGACTGCCACCTTCATGCCCAAGCCGGTGGTTGGTGATAACGGCTCCGGTATGCACGTGCACATGTCCCTGAACAAGGACGGCAAGAACCTGTTCGCCGGCGACGGCTACGCAGGCCTGAGCGAGATGGCGCTGTACTACATCGGCGGCATCATCAAGCACGCCAAGGCCATCAACGCCTTCACCAACCCGGCCACCAACAGCTACAAGCGTCTGGTTCCGGGCTTCGAAGCCCCGGTCATGCTGGCCTACTCTGCCCGCAACCGTTCAGCTTCCATCCGTATCCCGTACGTGAGCAGCCCGAAAGCGCGTCGTATCGAGGTACGCTTCCCGGATCCGGCGGCCAACCCGTACCTGGCCTTCGCAGCCCTGATGATGGCCGGTCTGGACGGCATCCAGAACAAGATCCACCCGGGCGATGCCATGGACAAGGATCTGTACGACCTGCCGAAGGAAGAGGCCCTGAACATTCCTCAGGTTGCCACTACCCTGCAGGAAGCACTCAAGTGCCTGGAAGAGGATCACGAGTTCCTGACCCGCGGCGGCGTCTTCACTGAGGACATGATCGCCGGCTACATCGACCTGAAGCAGGGCGAAGTAGAGCGTCTGAACATGACCACTCACCCGGTCGAGTTCGATCTGTACTACTCCTGCTGATCCGGCCTGATTCCGGAACCGCAGAAAGCCCCGCCCCGCGCGGGGCTTTTTTGTGCGCGGCCGCACACTCCCGCGCCCTTAACGATATGTAACCAACAAGGACCGGCCAGAGCGTTGAAAAGGCCTGACAGCCCGTTGATAATCAAACCAAACCATCATTGCAGGTCAGGGTTATGAACGTGAAGTACGGATTGGTGGCAGGTTTTCTGGTTTTGCTCTCGGCACCGGCGCTTGGTGAGGTTTACCGCCACGTGGATGCCCAGGGTAATGTCACCTTCTCCGACGAGCCGATCGAAGGCGGCGAGACGGTTGAGATCAAACCGGTCACCACCGTCACCCTGCCCAAACCCCAGACCGTCCGCGAAACCGAAAAGCTTCGGGAAGAAGTGAAACGCGAGGGCGCCGTCTACCAGAGCGTCTCTTTCGTACAGCCTCAGAATGAACAGGCCTTTCACAGCGGCAGCGGCGATGTTCGCTTCGAGGTCACCAGCACACCCGGACTGCAGGACGGCCACAAGTACGAGGTAACGCTCGACGGCCAGCCCGTTGCCCAGACCAGCTCGGGCTCAGTGGTGGTGAACAACATCTTCCGGGGTACCCATGAGGCCCGGGTTCACATCGTCGACGAAAACGGTGTGCAGGTGAAAACCGGCTCCCCCATCACCTTTACCGTCCATCGGCCTTCAGTGAGAAACTGACCTCCCCGGTTTTTTGCACCAGCTTGGTGCGTACGCACCAGATAAAGGCCATACTCTGATCAGCAACAGGGCGGAATTGCCCTGCTGACCACTCGTCGGCCAACATCTTGCACCAGTGTACGGCACGGGAGGCGTGCCACGGCGGGCACAAGCCCCGCCTTTGCCCATCTTTTCTGGCAAGTTGGCCAAAGTGGTTCGGTTTTTGCAATTCCTACCCCGTCATCTTTAAAACGACACGACAGGAATTGCCCATGGCGTTCGCCCCGGCCACAAACGACGGATACAAGAGCATTCTCGACAGCCTGACCACCGCAGTTCTGGTGCTCGAAGACGATCTGAAAATCCGTTACCTGAACCCCGCCGCCGAGAGCCTGTTCGAAACCAGCCTCACCCGCAGCCAGGGCCACCCTTTCAGCGAAATTCTGGCGGCGTCCGAGGATGCGCTCAATACCCTGTATGCAGCCCTGAAGAACGGTCAGTCCTACACTCGCCGGGAAGCCGAATTCGTACTCACCAGCGGGGCACGGCTGACCGTGGACTATTCCGTTACTCCAATCTCGCTGGATCCGACAGAACTGCTTATCGAAATCCAGCCCCGGGACCGTCTGCTGCGCATCAGCCGGG
>JAAZVL010000227.1 GCA_018623515.1 Marinobacter sp. | reverse complement strand
GTCTGAAGAAAACCTTCTTCTGACCCCATCTTCAATTTCAACTCCGGGAGTCTGCGTGAAGAAGGGGTCAGAAGAAAGCGTTCTTCAGATCCCATGTTCCGGCTCAAATCTCACGCATAAAAAATCGTCGCCAACCCCAAAAACGCCATAAACCCCACCACATCCGTCACAGTGGTCAGGATAACGCTCCCCGCCAGCGCCGGATCAATGTTCCGGGATTTGAGAAACAGCGGCAACATGGTGCCGACAAAGGCGGCCGCTATCAGGTTGATCACGAGGGCGGCGGCAATGATGCCGCCGATCAGCAGATCCTGGAACCAGGCGGCGGCAGCTGTGGCCACCACCAGCGCCCAGAACAGGCCATTGAGCGCGCCCACAAAGAACTCCCGGTTCAGCAGCCATCGCACATTGGCGCCGCTGATCTGGCCCACGGCCATGCCCCGGATCACCAGGGTCAGTGTCTGGCTGCCGGCAATACCGCCCATGCTGGCGACGATGGGCATCAGCACCGCCAGGGCGACCACCTTGCTGATGGTGTCCTCGAACAGCCCGATTACGCCTGAGGCGATAAACGCGGTAATCAGGTTGATCCCCAGCCACACCACCCGGCGCCGGGCGGTTTTCCAGACCGGGGCAAAGGTGTCCTCGTCCTCGTCCAGACCGGCCATGCTCATCAGGGAGTGGTCCGCGTCTTCCCGGATAACGTCGACTACGTCATCGATGGTGATCCGGCCCAGCAGCCGGCCATCCTCGTTGACCACCGGCGCCGAGATCAGGTCGTAGCGTTCGAACATGGTCGCTACCTTGGTGTCGGAAAGGGTCACCGGAATGGGTTCGACGTCGGTGTCCATGACTTCCCGCACGGTCGCCGCCGGGTTGGACACCAGAATCCGGGTAATGGGCAGCACCCCGATAAAATCGTCCCGCCGGCTCACCACAATCAGACTGTCGGTCATCGGCGGCAGGTTACGGTGCCGGCGCAGGTAACGGAGCACCACGTCGATGCTGATGTCCGGGCGCACCGTGATGGTGTCCGTGTTCATCAGGCCGCCGGCGGTGTCCTCCGGGTAGGACAGCACTTCCTCGACCCGGAGACGGTCCTGCTCGTCCATGGTGTCCAGAACTTCCTGGATCACCGTATCCGGCAGTTGCTGCAGCAAGTCGGCCAGATCGTCCGACTCGAAGTCCTCGATGATGTCCGCCAGTTCCTGGGCGTTCAGCTGGCTCAGGAAGTAACTACGGATGTCATCGCTGAGATACTGGAGAACCTCACCCTCCAGATCCTTCTCCACCAGGTTCCAGAGCAGGGCCCGCTGGCGGGGTGGGGAGGATTCCAGCAGGTGGGCGATATCACTGGGGCTCAGGCCGCCATTGAGAATGCGGGCAACCTGCTTGAGGGCGCCACTGTCGAGCGCCTCACTCAGTGAGCGCAAACGCTGCTTGGCCTGGCTTTTCTCCAGAATATCAGACATGGATCACCTGCTTGCTGAAAACGCCTTTATTATAGCGGAGTTAGGCGTTACAGGTGAGTGAAAACCAGGTTAAATCCCCAAGGGTCTGAAGAACGCCTTCTTCTGACCCGTTTGCATTCAACTCAGGGGTCTGATGAAAGCTTTCATCTGACCCCATTTTCAGGCCTGGCGCGGAGGATTAGTCAAACTCGGGGTCAGAAGAAGGTTTTCTTCAGACCCCTGTGCATTCAGAGCATGCGTCAAACTCGGGGTCAGAAGAAGGCGTTCTTCAGACCCCTGGGGATTCACCAGTCACTCCCCCTCACCAAAGTAGTCATCAATCAACTCCACCAGCGCCTCGACTGCCTCCTGCTCATCCGGCCCCTCGGCAATCAGTTCCACTTCGGTACCCTGGCTGGCGGCGAGCATCATCACCTGCATGATGTTCTTCGCGTCCACCTCGCGGCTATTACGGGCGATGCGGACCTGGCTGTCGAACTCGGAGGCGGTGGCCACCAGTTTGGCGGTGGCGCGGGCGTGCAGGCCGAGTTTGTTGATGATGGTGACGGGGCGGCGGATCATGGTGATTCAGGTCTCTTCCCGGGCTTGCAGGTGGGGCAGTTCGGTGTGACGCACCTGCACGTTGTTGTAGCGTTCGCGGAAATGTCTGCCCAGCTGTTCGCAGATATACACGGAGCGGTGCTGGCCGCCGGTGCAGCCGATGGAAATGGTCATGTAGCTGCGGTTGCTCTCGGCAAAGCCGGGTAGCCAGGTATCCAGGAATGCGATCAGGTCATCGACCATCTTGCGGCTGGCCGGCTCCCGTTCCAGGAAATCGATCACCGGCTGGTCAGTACCCACATACTTGCGCAGGCTGGTGTCCCAGTAGGGATTGGGCAGGCAGCGGACATCGAACACGTAATCGGAATCCAGCGGAACCCCGTGCTTGAAGCCGAAGGACTGGAACAGCAGGGCCAGTTCCTGCTCCTTGCGGCCCACCACCCGTTGCTTGACCTGATCCCGCAGTTCGTACATCGACATGCCGGTGGTGTTGATGTAGAGGTCCGCAAGCTTGGACAGCGGTTCCAGCAGCTTCTTCTCGCTGGTGATGGCTTCGCGCAGGGAGGTCTTGTCGTCGCTCAGGGGGTGCTTGCGGCGGGTGGCATGGAAACGCTGCAGCAGCGACTGCTCGTCGGCGTCGAGGAAGATGATCTCCACGGTGATGCCGGTTTCCTGGAGCTGACTGTAGAGTTCCTCAAAGTTGGCCAGCTCTCCGGACAGATTCCGGGCATCAATGCTGACGGCCATCTTGTTCAGCCGCCCGGGAGTTTGCTGGGTGGCGGCTTCCCGGGTCAGTGGAAACAGTAACCCGATGGGAAGGTTGTCGATGCAGTAGAAGCCCAGGTCTTCCAGTACATGCAGTGCGGTACTCTTGCCTGAGCCTGACCTGCCACTCACGATGATCAACTTCATGCCCAGCTTGCCTCCGGTACAGTGGGTTCAGCCGCTGGCGGCTGTCATGCGCTCGTAAAGTGTTCTCGCATCCTCGCATTCGCGCAGCCTGTTGCAGAAGGAGCGCTCGTTGAACTTTTCGGCCAGCTGGCTCAGCAGTTCCAGGTGCTCGCTGGTCGCCTCCTTGGGCACGATGAGGGCGAATACCAAATCCACGGGCTGATTGTCGATGGCATCGAACTCGACGCTTTCCTCCAGCGTCATCAGCACACCGATCACCCGGTCCAGGCCTTCCAGCCGGCAGTGGGGGATGGCAATCCCCTGGCCGATTCCGGTACTTCCGAGCCGCTCGCGCGCGATCAGATTGGTGAAGATCTCGGTGTCGCTCAGGGTTTCATCCTGCTGGTGGATCTTTTCAGCGATGAACTCCAGAACCCGCTTCTTGCTTGATGCCGGCACCCGGCAGAGGGTCAGCTCCGGTACAAGGATGTTGTCTATGGTCAGGGATGTGTCGCTCATGGATCGACTGCATTTCCGTAAAAAAAAGGCTGCGACACCCGAAGTGCCGCAGCGCCATTGGATTACCGCATGGAGACGGACTGTTAACGTTGTCCGTTACCGTGCATCCGGTCTACGTTCTTTTCCTTGTGCTTGAGAACCTGGCGGTCCAGCTTGTCGATCAGGGCATCGATCGCTGCGTACATGTCCTCATTCTCGGCCTTTGCATGAATTTCACCACCACCCGCGACATGCAGAGTCCCCTCCGCAATCTGGCGCACCTTTTCGACTTCCAGGGTCACCTGACAATTGGAAATGTGATCAAAGTGGCGCTCCAGCTTGTCGAATTTCTCGGTGACATAATCCTTGAGGGAGGGAGTCAGTTCTACGTGATGGCCTGAAATATTGAGTTGCATAGGCGTCTCCTGTTGTTACACCAGTCGTTTGCGTTCATTGGAAGGCGGAATATGCATCGCCTCCCGGTACTTGGCCACGGTGCGTCTTGCCACCTTGATGCCCTGTTCTCCTAGCATGGCTGCAATTTTACTGTCACTCAATGGCTTTTTGGGAGTTTCCGCGGCGACCAGTTTCTTGATCATCGCGCGAATGGCCGTCGAGGAACATTCGCCACCCTCATCCGTGCTGACATGGCTGGAGAAAAAGTATTTCAGCTCAAAAATGCCCCGGGGCGTATGCATGTATTTCTGCGTGGTCACCCGGGAGATCGTGGATTCGTGCATTTCCACGGCCTGGGCAATATCGGACAGGATCAGTGGCTCCATGGCCTCTTCGCCCTGGTCCAGGAACCCCTGCTGGTGCTCCACGATCCGGGTGGCCACCTTCAGCAGGGTTTCGTTCCGGCTCTGCAGGCTCTTGATGAACCACTTTGCCTCCTGCAGTTGATCCCGCAGGTAGGTGTTGTCTGCACTGCTGTCCGCACGCCTTATAAGAGAAGCATAGCTCGCATTCACGCGGATGCGGGGGGCAATTTCCGGATTCAGCTCCACCCGCCAGCGGCCGTTGT
The DNA here is from genome assembly GCA_018623515.1 of Marinobacter sp. Lineage (GTDB taxonomy): Bacteria > Pseudomonadota > Gammaproteobacteria > Pseudomonadales > Oleiphilaceae > Marinobacter. Next base: position 237 of record JAAZVL010000227.1, on the reverse strand, counting down.
GTTTGCGCACGATGACATCGGGGATGACGTAGTCCGGCTCGCCGTGATCAATAACATCACCGGGGCGCGGGTTGAGGCCGGTAATCAGCGCCAGGACATCCCGCAGCTGATCTTCCTTCAGGCGGCTTCTGCGCAGTAGCTGCGCGTAGTCCCGGTTACCCAGCAGGTTGATGTAGTGGGTGACCACCAGGCGCGCCTGGGCCAGCCAGGGGGTGTCCGGTGGCAGTTGGTTGAGCT
>JAAZVL010000226.1 GCA_018623515.1 Marinobacter sp. | reverse complement strand
CAATTCGGCGTTTAATGAGCTGGATGGCGTGAACGCGGATCTGGATTTCTACCCCGAGGCCGTGCGGGCTGAGATTGAAGCGATCAACGAGCGGGTGTACCACACGGTCAACAATGGTGTGTACAAGGCCGGTTTTGCCACTGCCCAGGACAAGTATGAGCAGGCGTATAACGAGCTGTTTGATTCACTGGACTGGCTGGAAGAGGTTCTGGCCGAGCGGCGCTATTTAACAGGAAGCCGATTGACGGAGGCGGACTGGCGTTTGTTCACCACCCTGATTCGTTTTGATGCGGTGTACTACAGCCATTTCAAATGCAACCGGCAGCAGATTCGGGATTATCCAAACCTGTCGGGTTATTTGAGGGAGTTGTATCAGGTGCCGGGTGTGGCGGAAACGGTGGATATTGGCCAGATCAAGCGCCATTACTACGTGAGCCAGCGCACTATTAACCCAACGCAGATTGTGCCGGTGGGGCCGGCGCTGGATTTCAGTTTGCCGCATGGGCGTGATGATTTGAGCTGAGCCTACTGAGTAGTGAGCGCGTGGGGCTGGTAGGGCTTTCCAAAACCGTGCGGAGCCAGGGATGGCGGAGCTCGAGCGGGACAGGGAAGTCTTTACAGCGTGTTTTGGAAAGCCCTACCAGCCCCACGTGCGGAAGTCTTGAACTCAGCTTACCCGAGCCACTGCCGCTTCAGTAAGCATCTCCAGTGCTTCCTTGTGAGCCGATTCCGGCAGGCAGGTCAGCAGTTCCCGGGCGATCCGGGCCTGCTCCTTCGCCTTGTCCATGGTGTATTCGATAGCGCCAGACTGGCGTACGGTTTCCAGCACTTTGGGCAAATCATCCAGTCCACCCTTGCGAATGGCCTGGCGAATCAGCAGGCGGCTTTCCTCATCCACATTGTCCATGGCATAAATCAGCGGCAGGGTGGTTTTACCCTCGGCCAGGTCGTCGCCCACATTCTTGCCCATGGTTTCGGCATCGCCCTGGTAATCCAGCACGTCATCCACCAGTTGGAAGGCCATGCCCAGGTGCTTGCCGTAATCCCGCAAGGCGACTTCCTGTTCTTCCGCAGCGCCGGCCAGATGGGCGCCAGTGTGGGAAGCGGCTTCGAACAGCATGGCGGTTTTGTTGTGAATCACCTCCATGTACTGCTCTTCGGTCAGGTCCGGGTTCTTTACGTTCATCAGTTGCATGACCTCGCCCTCGGCAATCACCGCCGTGGCGCGGGACAGCACGTTCATGATCGGCAGGCTCTGCAGTTCCACCATCATTTCAAATGCCCGGGCGTAGAGGAAATCACCTACCAGCACGCTGGGCGCGTTGCCCCATTTTGCATTGGCGGTGCTACGGCCACGTCGCATGTCCGAGGTGTCTACCACATCGTCGTGCAGGAGTGTGGCGGTGTGCAGGAATTCGATCACGGCGGCCAGTTTCAGGTGGTCGTCGGCCTTATAGCCGGCCGCCTGGCTGGAAAGCAGTACCAGCAGGGGGCGCAGGCGTTTGCCGCCGCTTTCGATGATGTATTGCGCAATCTTCTCCACCAGCGGGACATCCGAGGCAAGCCTCTGAATAATCAGATCATTCACGCGGCTGAAGTCGGTGGCCACGGTGTCGTAAATGCGCTTGGTTGTCATCGGGCTGGTAGATCCCTTGCTGGTGTTTTCGTTGAGTTTTTAGGCAGGTCGCGGCAATGCTAGGTATTGGCGCCTACCCTGTCAACTTACACGGCCTGTTGGCTTGTATTGGCTGGCCGGTTCTCGTACAATCACGCGCCCAACTCATCCCAACCTGCGCTCCCTGCTATAGGGTTGCCGAAGCGCTTCCCTTAGAACCAGGTGGATAAGAGCAGGGATGGGTCAATCGCGGAGACTATTGAATGTACGCAGTAATTGTTAGCGGTGGTAAGCAGCACCGTGTAAAAGAAGGCGAAACTCTGAAGCTGGAAAAGCTGGAAGTTGAAACCGGCGGCACCGTTGAGTTTGATCGTGTTCTGCTGGTAGCCGATGGCGACAACGTGAAAGTTGGCGCTCCGGCTGTTGACGGCGCCAAGGTAACTGCTGAGGTGGTTAACCACGGTCGTCACGACAAGGTTCAGATCATCAAGTTCCGTCGTCGGAAGCATTCCATGAAGCGTCAGGGCCACCGTCAGTGGTTCACTGAAGTCAAGATCACGGGTATCCAGGGCTAAGCCCGGGAATAACCCCCTAATAGAGGAGGCTGGTAATGGCTCATAAAAAGGCAGCAGGTAGTACCCGTAACGGTCGCGATTCCGAGTCGAAACGACTTGGTGTGAAGCGCTATGGCGGCGAGTCTGTTTCTGCAGGCAGCATCATCATTCGTCAGCGTGGCACTCGTTTCCACGCGGGTTCCAACGTAGGCCTGGGCAAGGACCACACCCTGTTCGCGAAAGCGGCCGGTCAGGTGAAGTTCGAAACCAAAGGCCCGCAGAACCGCAAGTTTGTAAGCATCGTTCCGGCGGCGTAAGCCTCCGGCGATCCGGTTCTTCGAACCTGGGATGGTGTGCGCGGCCTGATAAACTCGGGTAAGCGTTGCCATCCGGAGCCCCGCAAAGCTTCACAGAGGCTGCGGGGCTTTTTAGTTTATGCGCATGGCGCAAAGGGTTAACCATGAAATTTGTAGATGAAGCCACCATTATTGTCGAAGCAGGAAAGGGTGGCCACGGCTGCCTGAGTTTCCGGCGTGAAAAATACGTGCCCAAGGGCGGGCCGGACGGCGGTGACGGCGGTGACGGTGGTTCTGTCTATCTGGAAGCGGATGATTCGCTGAATACGCTGATCGACTATCGCTTCCAGCGCAAGCACAAGGCCCAGAATGGCGAGCCAGGCGCCGGGCGCAACTGTACCGGTACCAAGGGTGAGGATCTGGTGCTGCCGGTGCCGGTGGGCACCACCGTGGTGGATATGGACACTCACGAAGTGCTGGGGGACCTGACCCATGTGGGGCAGCGCCTGAAAGTTGCCCAGGGTGGTTTTCACGGCCTGGGCAATACCCGCTTCAAGTCCTCCGTTAACCGGGCGCCCCGTCAGACCACCCAGGGCAGCGAAGGAGAGCTTCGCAACTTGCGCCTCGAGTTGAAAGTGCTGGCGGATGTGGGGCTGCTGGGTTTGCCCAATGCTGGCAAGTCCACTTTTATTCGCTCCGTATCAGCTGCCAAGCCAAAAGTGGCCAATTATCCGTTCACCACGTTGGTGCCTAACCTGGGCGTGGTCAGTGTGCAGGCGCACCAGAGCTTTGTGATTGCCGACATCCCCGGCTTGATTGAAGGTGCCGCAGAAGGTGCCGGGCTGGGCATCCGCTTCCTGAAACACCTGGTGCGCACTCGCTTGCTGCTGCACCTGGTGGATGTGGCGCCTTACGATGACAGTTCGCCGGCCGAATCCGTGCGTACCATCGCCCACGAGCTGGAAAAGTTCAGTGAAACTCTGGCGAGTCGCCCCCGCTGGCTGGTACTGAACAAAGTCGACATGGTGCCTGAAGATGAGCGTGAGGCCCATTGTCAGGCCATTGTCGATGAGCTGGACTGGGACGGCCCGGTATTCTGGATTTCCGCGTTGACCGGCGAAGGCACCAAGCCACTGGTGCAGGCGATCATGCGCTGGATTGAAGAACAGGCCGAGGCCGAGAAAGAAAACCCGGAAATGGCCGAGCAGGAAGCCGAGCGCCGTCGCCGGATGGATGAAGAGGCTCGCGCCCGCATCGAAGCGGAAAAGCAGGCCCGCCGTGCGGCCCGTGAAAATGACGATGACGACGACTTCGATGACGATGATGACGAAGACGGCGTGGAAGTGGTTTACGCCCCTTATTAACCCCCGGCCCCGGAGATTTGAGCGCCACCATGACTGAACGAGCCCAGTTGCGCCAGGCCCGCCGCCTGGTGATCAAAATCGGAAGCGCCTTGCTGACCAATGATGGCAAGGGGCTGGACGAGGCTGCGCTGGGCCTCTGGGTGGATCAGATCGCCGAACTGGTGGACGATGGCGTGGAGATCGTCATTGTTTCTTCCGGCGCCGTGGCGGTGGGTATGAGCCGGCTGGGCTGGCATCAGCGCCCGGATCAGTTGCACGAGCTGCAGGCGGCCGCGGCTGTCGGGCAGATGGGGTTGGTGCAAACCTGGGAGGCGCAGTTCAAACGCCATGATATCCACACCGCCCAGATCCTCCTGACTCACGATGACCTGTCTGACCGCAAGCGCTACCTCAATGGCCGCAGTACCCTGCGTGCCTTGCTGGACGTGGGCGTGATTCCCATTGTGAACGAGAATGACACAGTGGTGACCGATGAAATCCGCTTCGGTGACAACGACACCCTGGGCGCTCTGGTGACCAATCTGGTAGATGCAGACGGACTGATCATCCTCACCGACCAGGTCGGTCTGTTCGATAAGGATCCCCGCAAAAACGCCGATGCCACATTGGTGACCGAAAGCCGGGCCAGCGATCCGGCCCTGGATGCCATGGCCGGTGGCGGTGCCGGTGCTCTCGGGCGCGGTGGCATGGTCACGAAGTTAAGGGCCTCCCGATTGGCGGCCCGTTCCGGGGCTTTCACGGTGATTGTGGGTGGACGCATTGAGCATGTGATCACTCGCCTGCGCCAGGGCGATGTGATTGGTACTCTGTTGCTGCCGGAGCAGGGCCGGGTAGCCGCCCGCAAACAAT
>JAAZVL010000225.1 GCA_018623515.1 Marinobacter sp. | reverse complement strand
GTTATCGAGCAGTTTCTGGCTCAGCTCGGGCTGCAGCACCGAATAGGTGCCGGCGGAGCCGCAACACAGGTGCTTGTCTTTGGTCTGCGCCAGTTCGACGCCGGCCCTGGTCAGCACCTGCTCCACCACGCCACTCTGCTTCATGGCATGCTGCAGGGTGCAGGGGCAGTGGAATGCCACCTTGCCCGGGCTCTGGTTGAGCTTGAGCTTTTCCAGATCCTGTTTGAGCAGGAAGGCACCCAGATCGGTGCACAGTTCGCTGACTTTCTTGGCCTTGGCGGCGTAGACCGGATCGTCCTTAAGCAGATGACCGTAGTCCTGCACCATGGCACCGCAACCGGAGGCAGTCATGACGATCGCCTCGGCACCGGCTTCGATGGCAGGCCACCAGGCATCGATATTCTGACGCATCCGCTCCAGGCCTTTCTCATGCTCGGACAGGTGGTAGTTCACCGCGCCGCAGCAGCCGGCTTCCGGCGCTTCCACCATGGTGATGCCCAGCTTGTCCAGAACCCGGGCGGCCGCCGCGTTGGTGTTGGGGGTTGCCGACGGCTGGACACAACCGGCCAGGGCCAGAACAACCCGGTTATGGCTGGCCGCGGGCCATGGACTCGCGCTCTTGCGCGGCGGTACCTTGGTGCGCAGTTTCTCCGGCAGCACCGGGCGGAACACCTGCCCCATGCGCAGCAGCAGGCCGAACAGCTGCCGGTTCGGCAGTACCCGCGCGAGGGCCCAGCGCATCCACTTCTCTTTCGGCTCCCGCGGCAATTCTTTCTCGATCAGTCCGCGGCTGATATCAACCAGGCGTCCGTACTGAACTCCGGACGGACACGTAGTTTCGCAACTGCGGCAGGTCAGACAGCGATCCAGGTGCTCCCGGGTTTTTTCAGTGATCTCCTCGCCTTCCAGGAACATTTTCATCAGATAAATCCGGCCCCGGGGACCGTCTCGCTCATCGTTCAATTCCTGATAGGTCGGACAGGTGGCGGTGCAGAAGCCGCAGTGCACGCAGGCCCGGAGGATGGACTCAGCCTCCTGCCCTTCGGGGGTATTGGCAAATTGTTGAACCAGATTCGTTTGCATAATTACAACCAGCTATAGAGACGGCCGGGATTGAAGATGCCGTCGGGGTCGAACGAGTTCTTCACACGGCGCTGGATGGCTTTCAGCGCCTCGGGTTGACTGTGCATCACTTCGCCGGAGCGATCGCCACCACGGAACAGGCTGACCTGACCACCGGCGGCCCTGGCCAGCGGCTCCAGATCTCCGAGGGACGCCTCGCCACGGAACCAGCGCTGGGAGCCGGCCCAGTCGAAGAACCAGCGGCCTTCCACCTTGGGGTTGGGCGCAGTGGAATCCACGGAGAAACGCCATAGCGGTACATCGTTACCGGCGAAGAATTCGTGCTGCATGTCGCGCACCTGCTGCCAGAAGTCGTCACCGCCCTCCATGACTTCACCGGACCATTTCTCGGCGGTCGCCTCAACAGCAGAACGGGCACCAGACAGGCGCAGATAGACTTTGCCATCGACCCAACAGGCACCGGTGATCGGCTTGGGTTCACCGGCACGGCGGTTCATGTAATCGATGACGTCTTCCAGGGACATCTCTTCCACCAGTGTGGCGGTGGCGGCCGGTTTGGGCATCACCTTCATGCTGATTTCGGTGATGGCACCGAGGGTGCCCATGGCACCGGCCTGCAGGCGCGAGACGTCGTAACCGGCCACGTTCTTCATGACCTGGCCGCCAAAGCGCATGTGCTCGCCCTTGCCATTCAGAAGGCGGATGCCCAGCACCTGGTCGCGGACCGAGCCGGTCCATGGCCTGGCCGGGCCGGACAGATTGCAGGCCAGGGTGCCACCGATCGTGGACGCCTCGCCAAACCGGGGCGGTTCGAAGTGCAGGCACTGCCCTTCCTCGGCCAGCGCCGCCTCGATGTCCTTGATCGGTGTGCCGGCGCGCACCGTCAGCACCAGTTCCACCGGATGGTATTCCACGATCCCGGTGTGCTCAGCCAGGCTCAGAGTGCCGGCCTCGGGGTCGGCGGCACGGCCCATGAATGCCTTGGTACCGCCACCGACGATGTTGAGTTTCTGCCCGGATTGTCGGGCCTGGAGAACTTGCTCCTGTAACTGTTGAGTCATATCAGCCATGGGCGGCGTCCGTCTGTTCGTGCTTGTGTTGCTTGTGTTCGATGGAGCGGTATTCCTGGCAGAACTTGAGGGTGGGAACGCCCTTGCCCGGATTCAGGATGCCGGTCGGATCAAACGCGGCTTTGACGTCGTGGAACTGCTGCAGCTCCTCATCATTGAACTGCACCGCCATCTGGCGAATCTTCTCGACGCCGACACCGTGCTCACCGGTGATACAACCGCCCACTTCCACACAGAGTTCCAGGATCTTGCTGCCGAATTCCTCGGTAATCTCGAATTCACCCGGTACGTTCGCATCGAACAGGATCAGCGGATGCAGGTTGCCATCGCCGGCGTGGAACACGTTGGCCACGCGCAGGCCGAACTCGTCGGACATCTTTTCCATCTCGAGCAGGACACGGGCCAGATGGCGACGGGGAATCGTTCCGTCCATGCAGTAATAATCCGGGGAAATCCGTCCGACCGCCGGGAAGGCGGACTTGCGGCCCTTCCACAACAAAGCACGTTCTTCCTCGCTCTGGGAGGTCCGGATCGACGTTGCCCCCAGCTTGCGGAAAACTTCCTCGGCCTCGGCGATGTGTTCGTGCACCTCCTCTTCGGTACCGTCCACCTCGCACAGTAGCAACGCCTTGGCATCGCGCGGGTAACCTGCCTGGGCAAAGTCGTCAGCCGCGATGATGGCGTGGCTGTCCATCATCTCCAGGCCACCGGGGATAATCCCATGGGAGATGATGCCGCCGACGGCATCGCCGCCTTTCTCCACACTGTCGAAGCCGGCCATGATTACCTGGGCGACTTCCGGGGTTGGCAGGAGTTTCACCTTCACTTCGGTAACCACACCCAGCAAGCCTTCTGAACCGGTTATCAGCGCCAGCAGATCCATACCGCAGCTATCCAGACCGTCGCTACCAATGGTGATCAGGTCGCCCTCGGCGGTCACCATTTCGACACTCAGGATGTTGTGAACGGTCAGGCCGTATTTGAGGCAGTGCACGCCTCCGGAGTTCTCCGCCACGTTGCCGCCGATGGTGCAGGCGATCTGGGACGAGGGGTCCGGGCCGTAATACAGCCCGTACTGGGCCGCCTCCTCACTGATGGCAAGGTTACGGACACCCGGCTGCAGCCTCGCCGTTCGACCGAGCGGATCGATCTTGATAATCCGGTTGAACTTGGCCAGCGAGAGCACCACCCCCTCCTTGTGCGGCATGGCGCCGGCGCAGAGGCCGGTTCCGGCACCGCGGGCAACCACCGGTACGTCATTCTCGTGGCAGATACGCATTACGCGTTGCACCTGCTCCACGGTCTCCGGCAGCACCACGAGCATCGGCATCTCGCGGTACATCGCGAGGCCGTCGCACTCGTAGGGCTTCAGGGTTTCGTCATCGGTGATGACGTATTCCGGATCAATGAATGACCGGAACTGCTCCGCCAGCTGCGCTTTGCTGGCTTTCGGCTTGGTATTCATAACATTCTCTGATTCTGGATGTCGTCGAATCCGCGTGCGCGCGGATAACGTGGGCGGGCCTGATTGCCCGCCCGTTCAGATGTGACAGCGCTTACTTGCGTTTGGTTTCGAAATAATCGATACCGGCCTGGGCGCAGTCCATGTCCTGCTGCGGCGTCCCCGAGCTGAGGCCGATACCACCAACTACCTCACCGTTGACGATCACCGGCAGACCACCACCGACGGAGCTGATCCGACAACCAACTTCCGTGTGGATACCGAAGGCCAGACTACCCGGCGTGTTCACCTTGTTGTATTCGTGGGTTGCCTTCTTGGCCGCCGCTGCGGTGAACGCCTTGTCCTGGGCAATGGTCACACTGGTGATCTTGCCACCGTCCATACGCTCGAACGCAATCAGGTTACCAGACTCGTCAACCACCGCGATGCACATGGGAACGCCGATCTCGCGGGCCTTTTCGGCCGCGCCTTCGATCAGGATCCGTGCGTCGGCAATATCCAGCCGATTGATCGTCAACATATCGTTTTACTCCTTGAATTGATTAACCGTAAACCAGCCCTGGCAGCCAGGTGACAATGCCGGGGATGAGAATACACATGAACAGTCCGAATGCCTGGATCGCCAGGAACACCAGGGACGACTTGAAGATCGTGCCCATGGAGATCTCCGGCGGGCACACGCCACGGATATAGAACAGCGCGTAGCCGAACGGCGGACTGAGGAATGACATCTGCATGTTGACCAGGTAAAGCACACCGAACCAGAGCACCACATCCTCACCGGCCACCGGCGGGAAGCCCAGCAGACCCGGGAATTCCAGCGCTTCAACGATCGGAATGAAGATGGGCACTGCCAGCAGCAGGATGCCTACCCAGTCCAGGAACATGCCGAGAATGACCAGCAGCACCATCAGCAGGAACAGGATGCCGTATGCCGACAGACCGGTACCGAGAATGGCGTTGGTCACAAACTCCTGGCCACCCTGCAGGATGTAGAAGCCAACGAAGACGGAGGCACCGAACATGATCCACAGCACCATGGCGGAGGCCTTGGCCGTAGTCAC
>JAAZVL010000224.1 GCA_018623515.1 Marinobacter sp. | reverse complement strand
TGGGAGCAGTCGGGCAGGGCTTTCGAAAACTGTGCGGAGCCATGGATGGCGTAGCTCAAGCGTCACATGGACGTGCCGCAAGGAGCGTGTTTTCGAAAGCCCTGCCCGACTGCTCCTGCACGGAATATGGCGCCAGGGCTCTTATTCCTCGGCAGCCACATGCTCTGCGTAAGCGGCGGCATCCATCAGCCCATCCAGCTCACCGGCATCCTCGAGCTTCACCTTGAACATCCAGCCATCGCCATACGGATCCTCATTGACCAGCTCCGGCTCATCCTCAAGGTTCTCGTTGACCGCAATCACCTCACCGGTCACCGGACTGAACACATCCGAGGCCGACTTCACCGACTCGGCCACGCCGGCTTCCTCGCCGCCGTTGACCGTCACACCCACATCCGGCACGCCGATGTAGACCACATCGCCAAGCTGCTCCTGGGCAAAATCGGTAATACCTACGGTAGCGGTGCCGTCATCCGCCACCCGCACCCACTGGTGGGTCTCAATGTATTTCAGGTCTGCGGGGATATCACTCATGATTGTGCTTCCTGTTGAATTTTTCGCGCAGTTTAACGCAAGAGCCTAGCCCCAGCGAACCTCCCGGGCCAGGTTCATGAACGAATTCAGGTAATCGACCTCACAATCCCGTTCACGAAGGCCCAGAAAGATCTGCTTGGGCAGCCCTTCCTCTCCCAGACGAACCGGAACCACCGGAAGTTTCTCAGCATACTCTGCCACCAACCATTTCGGCAGTGCCGACACACCCCGGCCGGCGGCGACCATCTGCAACATGATATCGGTCGTCTCGATCGTCTTGTGTCGGGCGGGACTGGTGTGAGCCGGCAGGAAAAACCGGGTATAGATATCCAGCCGCTCCACCTCCACCGGATAGGTGATCAGGGTCTCCCGTTCCAGATCGCCGGGTATGACAAAATCGCTGTCCGCCAGGGGATGATCCCGGGCGACCACCAGCACCTGCTCGTAATCGAACACCGGCTCAAAAACCAGTCCGGGCCGGTGCAGCGGGTCCGGCGTCACCAGCATATCGATGTCATGGCCGAACAGGGCGCCGATACCGCCAAACTGGAATTTCTGTTTCACGTCGACATCGACATCCGGCCAGCACTCAAGGTACGGCCCCACCACCTTCAGCAACCACTGGTAGCAGGGATAGCACTCCATTCCGATCCGGAGTGTTCCTCTCTGCCCCTTGGCATACTGGCCAATCACTTCTTCTGCGTGCTCCAGCTGAGGCAACAACCGGTTCGCCAGTGCCAGCAGATACCCGCCGGCCTGGGTCAGCCGCAATTGACGACCGTCCCGTAGCCACAGGGGTGTACCAAGATATCGTTCAAGTTTGCGAATGGCATGACTGAGTGCGGATTGGGTGAGATGCAGTGATTCTGCTGCCGCCGTCAGGGAGCCGTCACGATCGACGGCGCGAAGAATCTCGAGATGGTTGCGATCAATCATGGCCTGCGGCCTCAATTTAGTGAATTTATTTCATGGATTATTGAAATAATACCATTTTTATTCATGCATTCTTGCACCTAACCTGACCAACTCTTACCCGAAGCACAAATCAGACGTCAGGAGCACAAAATGGTTACCACTCACTCACTGGGTTACCCCCGTATTGGCGCCCAACGGGAACTGAAATTCGCACTGGAAGCTTACTGGCAGGGCCGGCTGACCGAGGAGGAACTGGAGATTACCGCCAGCGACCTGCGTCGCCGCCACTGGCAGGACCAGCAGGCTTTGGACCTCGTCCCCGCAGGCGACTTTTCCCTGTACGACCAGGTGCTGGACATGAGCGAAACCCTCGGCCATCTGCCGGAACGTGCGGGTAGGTCGGGCGGCCATCGACTCGACCGGTATTTCCGGGCCGCACGGGGCCGCGGCGCCAATGACGCTCACTGCTGCGGCACCCAGGCCGGCGAAATGACCAAGTGGTTCGACACCAACTATCACTACATTGTCCCGGAGTTCTACCGGAACACGGAATTCCGGCTCGATTGCAGCCGGATACTGGCCCAGTTTCACGAGGCACAGCAGCAGGGGCATCACCCCAAACCCGTGATCATCGGCCCGGTTACCTATCTCTGGCTGGGCAAATCCAAGGACGGCAGCGATCCCCTGGCGCTACTCGAGCGACTCCTGCCCGTATACGGCGAACTGCTCGACCAACTGGCCGCGGCCGGTGCGGAATGGATCCAGGTGGATGAACCTGCCCTGGTCACCGAACTGGATGGTCGCTGGCGCCACGCCTTCAGTATCGCCTACCACCACCTCAAGGCCGCTCGCCCGAAACTGCTGTTGACCACCTATTTCGGCCAGTTGCGGGAGAATCTTCAGCTCGCCTGCGAATTACCGGTGGCCGGCCTGCACCTGGATGCGGTGTCTGCCCGCCCGGAAGCCGATCGGCTGACAGACTGGCTTGCGCCCCATAAGGTGCTGTCCCTGGGTGTCGTGAATGGCCGGAATGTCTGGAAAACCGATCTCAATGCCACCCTGGACTGGCTGGAACCGCTGCATGCACGGCTCAACGAGCGGCTGTGGCTCGCCCCCTCCTGTTCGCTGCTCCATGTTCCTGTCGATCTGGAGCCGGAAGACAAACTCGACCCTGAGATTCGCCAGTGGCTTTCTTTCGGGCGCCAGAAACTCCTGGAGCTGACCACCCTGGCCAGAGCCTTGAACCACGGCCGAAACAGCGTTACCCGGGCGCTGGAGGACAACCGTATCGCCGTTGAAGCCCGCCGACAGTCGCCGCGGACCCGCAATCCAGTGCTCCGCAAGACCATGTCCCGAGTTACCCCCCAGCTTGGCCAGAGAAACAGCACTTTCGAGGTTCGCCACAAGCTCCAGAACAAGGCCCTGCCCCTCCCCCGGTTTCCGACCACCACCATCGGCTCTTTCCCGCAAACCGGAGACATCCGGCAGGTGCGGCAACAGTACCGATCCGGGAAACTGGGAAAAGGAGATTACCTGTCCCGTATCAAGCAGGAAATTGCCCACTGCATCCGTGAACAGGAAGCTCTGGGCCTGGACGTCCTGGTCCATGGCGAAGCGGAGCGGAACGATATGGTGGAATATTTCGGAGAGCAGCTGGATGGATACGCTTTCAGCCGGTTTGGCTGGGTCCAGTCCTATGGCTCAAGGTGCGTTAAACCGCCCATCCTGTTCGGTGATATTACTCGCCCCAGGGCAATGACCGTCGACTGGATCCGTTACGCCCAGTCGCTGACCGATAAGCCCGTCAAGGGCATGCTCACGGGCCCGGTGACCATGCTCAACTGGTCCTTTGTGCGGGACGACCAGCCCCGGGCGGAAACCTGCTGGCAGCTGGCCCTGGCCATCCGCGACGAGGTGCAGGAACTGGAGAGCGCCGGCGTCCGGATCATCCAGATTGACGAAGCTGCACTGCGGGAGGGCTTGCCCCTGAGAAAATCCGACTGGCAGGACTATCTGGACTGGGCCATTGACGCGTTCCGGATTGCTGCCAACGGCGTCGACGATGCAACCCAGATCCACACCCACATGTGCTATTCGGAGTTCAACGACATCATCGAAGCCATTGCCCGGATGGACGCCGATGTCATTACTATCGAGACGTCCCGTTCCGATATGGAGCTCCTCGATGCGTTCCGGAACTTCGAATACCCCAACGACATTGGCCCCGGCGTGTATGACATTCACTCACCCAATGTGCCGGAACAAAGCAGGATCATTACCCTGATGGAAAAAGCTGCTGAAAGGATCCCGGTGGAAAGGCTATGGGTGAACCCGGACTGCGGCCTGAAAACCCGGCAATGGGAGGAGGTGCGGCCAGCTCTCGGGGCGATGGTCCTGGCAGCCAGGGAATTGAGGCGGAGACTCACCCAGCCGGCCGGGAAAGAAGAGCTGGCAACTCAGTAGCCGGAGCTCTTCTCATCCAGCTCGAACTCGAAGGACCTGGCACGGTGGACTTCGCTGCGAAACTGGCCGTCCGGCTCGAGCTCAAACCAGCGGTAACCCGGCGCCAGGGGCTCCACCGAAAAGTCCCTGGCACCGGAGGTAAACTGGATACACGTCGACGGGGTGGCAAGCAGCTGCACCCCGTTCCGATTCTCTTCATGCTCCTGATGGACATGGCCCCAGAGCACGATCCTCACCTGGGGATGGCGGTCAATCACGGCCCAGAAGTCGTCCCGATTTCGCAGCCCGATCTGCTCCATCCAGTCCGCCCCTATGTCCACCGGGTGATGATGCAGTGTCACCAGCGTCGGGGTATCGGGATATTCAGAAAGCGCCCGTTCGAGAAACGCCAGTTCGCTCTCCGCCAATTCTCCGTAGACCTTGCCCTGAACCGAAGAATCCAACAGGACAAAATGCCAGCCTCCCTGAAGAATCTGGCGCCGATCAGCCTGATACTCCGCAGCAACACGGTTAAGAATACCGGAGTCATCGTGATTGCCTGCCAGCCAGGCGGAGCCGCAATGGAAGGAGGAAAGGCTGTCACCGAAGACACGATAGGCCTTTTCAGAGGCGTCCTGGGCCAGATCTCCCGTGGCCAGAATCAGATCTGGCTGACCATGGGTCTGCAACACCTCATCGACCACGGCCGCGAGACTGTCCCGAGTGTTTACGCCCAGCAAGGCACCGTCCTCACGGGCCATAAGGTGGGGGTCTGTTATCTGGAGTACCCGCAAGGGGCGGGCCTCGTCCGGTCT
>JAAZVL010000223.1 GCA_018623515.1 Marinobacter sp. | reverse complement strand
CTGTTCTGGCGAACGGATCGCCCCTGAAAGCCTGGGGGCTGAGGTTGTATTCGAGATTGAAGCGGTTGAGCTCAACCGTCAGCTGCGGATCCTGAACGCTGGCGGCAACCTCTGTATTGATGGGTTGAACCCGCAGGTCACGGTTTACGATGTAGAACTCGACTTCGGCCCCAATGGAGCTCTCCCCCTCACCAAAGCCGGGCCGGTCCAGAAGACGACTGAGTGCAGTAAGGTCCGTTCGGACCTTGGCAGCAAAACGCTCAAACTCTTCCGCCGCAAATTCCGATTGTTTGATCGACAGTCCCACGGTAACGTCGTCTCTTGGACTAACTTACCTTGATAGTAGCGGAAGATGCGCCCGGCACCAGCTCAAGGGCATTAGACCCCGGCGGTAGAAAGCCCGTCAAAACCCGGATAATGTGGCGCATTGACCCCGACCGGAGAACCTCATGCCTTCCCCCCTCGTGACCACCGACTGGCTGCAGGACAACCTGGATAACGAACATCTGGTGCTGATCGACGCGAGCATGGTCAACGTTATTGGCAAGGAGCCGATCGTTTATGACCGCCCGGTGTTCATCCCGGGCAGCTATAAGATCGATCTGGAAGGAACGCTCTGCGATACCGGATCTTCCCAGATTCACGCCTTCCCGGCCGAAGTGCAGTTTACGGAGCAGGCCCGAAGGCTGGGCATTACGCCCGAAAGCCTGGTGGTGCTGTATGACAACCAGGGTATCTATTCGGCACCCCGGGCCTGGTGGATTTTTCGGGCTATGGGCCTCAAGCAGGTGTTTGTTCTGGATGGCGGCCTGCCGCAATGGTTGGCCGAAGGGCGGGACATAACTTCTGCTCCGGTTGCAGCGGCGGCCACGCCCGGCAGCGTGGTCGGCAAGCTCGACCGCAGCCTGGTTCGGGATTCCGAGTATGTTCTCCAGCATCTGCAGGATGAGCGCGTAACGGTCATCGATGCGCGATCACGGCCGCGTTTCCTGGCGCAGGCGCCGGAACCCCGGCCTGGTGTGCGCGGTGGTCACATCCCCAATTCCCTCAACCTGCCGTTTTCGGAGGTGCTGGAGGGTTATCGGTTCAAACCTGCCAGTCAGCTGGTGGCAATGTTTGCCCGCCTCGCACCCTCCCAGCAGTCCGGCCAAGGGCAGCAACTGGTGTTTTCCTGTGGTTCCGGTATCACGGCCTGCATCATCCTGCTGGCGGCTGAACTGGCAGGGTATAGCCAGCTGTCGCTGTACGACGGCTCCTGGGCCGACTGGGGCAGCAATGAGTCGTTGCCGGTGGCGTAGCTGCCCGCGCTTTCAGATCAAAGCGGTGGGATGGAGTCGTCAGACCCACTGCGCTGCCAAAACGCTTTTGGACAGCGCAGGATATCGAAGCTTCAGGGGAAGGGTGGCGACAGTGGTTCGGTACCCTGGATATCCGCCTCGGGATGATGTTTTCTGACCAACTCCTGGATTTCATGCACCCGGGGGCGTTTCACATCCACCAGCACCAGGACTTCTCCCGCATTGATACGCTCTTCGAATTTTTCCAGCCGTGAGCTGGGAAGACCTGCACCTACAAGGCTTGACATCAAGCCGCCAACACCGGCACCGGCGGCCGCGATAAACAAGACGGCGCCGCCACCGACGATTACCCCGGTGACTGGCAGGGCCATGGCTACCAGTCCACAGATCAAGCCCGTGGCGGCACCCAGGGAAAGGCCTTTCTCAACTGCCGGGATAAAATCACTCTTTTGCATCAAGTTGGCTTCTGGCAGTTCTTCCATGGGCGTGCCTTCTTTGGCGACAACGTGGATATGATGTTCCTCCACGTGTGAGAGCAGCAGCTCTTCCACAAGCCCGTGGGTTGTCGCAATGTCAGGCATCAGAAAATATAAGCGTCGCATGTTTGGCTCCTTCCTCCCTAATGGGCACTCACAATCCATGATTAGAGCATAGGAGGAAGTGCCGCGAGCAGCCAATGTTGCTCTCTACAATTTCTCCACACGAAACTGCCAGTCAAACCTGCTCCGCTTCCACATCATGGCTGTGAAACCGAAATAAAGAGACATATACAGCGCAAAGTGCCACTCGATAACGTTCTCGGTTTGATCGGCCCAACTGACGCCCGTCGCTTTGATAACAACGTTGGCGATGCCAAGGCACCAGTAGAGCACAATGAGCACGAACTGCAGATTGAGGTATCGACGGATTCGTTTGTCCAGCTCATCGGATTTTTGTTGAAGGCTTCGAATGCTGATCATTTGCGCCAGAACGGTGAGGGCAAAATAGAGAGTCGTGCCGTACCGGCGCAGGAATTGGTAAACGTCGCCCTCTGTGCCGAGAAAGTCCACGTAGAGAATCAGAAATGCGGCGCCGATAGCTCCGCAAATAAAAGTCGCGGGGTGGTTCTCGTGTGTGATTTGTTTTAACCAGACACTTTGCAGATACCAGAATAAAACCAGCAAAGCCGCCACAGGCATCATCAGGCCGCGAAACAGAAAGATTGCGTTCCCTTCCCGAGCCGCACGGCTGATTGACGTACACCCCTCGAGATAAGGCATACATTCGTTTGCCACACCTTCCCAGAGCCCAAGCAAGAACGCCCCATGGGCCGCAATGATGGGGATCAGGCAAACACTCCAGGCAATGTGGTGGGGGCGCATAGGATGCTCCTGAGCCTATTGGTTTGCATTATGCGTCGACAGGGCGCGTACAGGCTATGCTGAATGAAGCGAGTCATTCCAACCGTTGTATTCTCTGTTGACAACGCGGTAGCTGATCAGAAGAAAGGAGACCGTCATGCAGGATGTTTTCGACATTGCCGATGATCTGGGACCGGCCAAGGTCCTTCATATCCATGTCCCGGATGCTGGCCTCAAAGCAATCCTTGTGGTGGATAACGTGGCCGCCGGGCCGTCCATCGGGGGGGTGAGAATGGCCCCGGACGTGTCCCTGACGGAGTGCGCCCGCCTGGCCCGGGCCATGACCCTGAAAAACGCCATGGCCGGATTGCCGCACGGCGGCGGCAAGTCCGTGATCTTTGCCGATTCCAGGATGCCGGAAGCGGAGAAGCAGAAGTTGATCCGGGCCTTCGCCACGGCGATCGCATCGGAGATTCAGTATATAGCCGGCCCGGATATGGGGACCAATGAGCAGTGCATGGCCTGGGTGCATGATGAAATCGGCCGTTCCGTGGGCTTGCCCAGGGAATTGGGTGGTATTCCGCTGGATCAGCTGGGCGCCACCGGCTGGGGGCTGGCCCATGCGGTCAAAGCGGCTGTGTCCTTCTGTAACCTGGAGTTGAAAGGTGCTCGGGTTGCGGTCCAGGGGTTCGGTTCTGTCGGCTATCATGCCGCCCGGTTCCTGGCCGCTGAGGGGGCTTTGATTGTTGCTGCATCGGATTCACAGGGGACGATTTACCGATCCGGAGGCCTGAATCTCGATCAGCTCGCCCGTCTGAAAGCCGAGGGCAAATCCGTGAACGAATGTCGGGACGGTGAGGCCGGTTGCCCGGACGACATCATTGATGTCGAGTGCGATATCTGGATTCCTGCTGCGCGGCCGGATGTGGTAACCGAACAGAATGCGGACCGTCTGCAAACCCGCCTGGTTGCCGAGGGTGCGAACATCCCGCTGACCAGTGGCGCCGAGGAGCTTCTCCATCAACGCGGTGTGCTGGTATTGCCGGATTTTGTCGCCAATGCCGGCGGCGTGATCTGTGCCGCGATGGAGTACCACGGTGCTACGCAGACCGCAGCCTTCGACGCCATTGCCGAAAAGCTGACTCATAACATCACCCAGGTGTTGCAAGCGGCTACGGAGGAACAGATACCACCGCGAATTGCGGCGGTCAGGATTGCAAAAGAGCGGGTTCGCAAGGCAATGGCCACACGCCGTTGGGGTGCTCTGGTCTAGATAGAGTTTCTGTCGTAAACCTTCACCGTCAAAGTGATTTTCCGGTAAAGTCGGAGAACTCTATTCACGCATCAAACGGAGACGTCCCCAGATGAGCGATCCAACGTACACCCCGCCCAAGGTCTGGAAATGGGATCCCGGTAACGGTGGCCGGTTTGCCAACATCAACCGCCCGATTGCCGGCCCGACCCATGACAAGGAGTTGCCGGTCGGCGAGCACCCGATCCAGTTGTACTCACTGGCAACGCCCAACGGTGTCAAGGCTACGGTGATGCTCGAGGAGTTGCTGGAGAAGGGGCACAAGGGCGCGGAATACGACGCCTGGCTGATTAACATCACCGAGGGTGATCAGTTCAGCAGCGGGTTTGTGAAGGTCAACCCCAACTCCAAGATCCCGGCCATGATGGATCACAGCGTGGATCCTGCCGTCCGCGTCTTCGAATCCGGTTCCATCCTGTTGTACCTGGCGGAGAAGTTTGGTGAGTTCCTGCCCAAGGATCTTGCCAAACGAACCGAGACTCTGAACTGGCTGTTCTGGCAGATGGGCAGTGCACCGTTCCTGGGTGGCGGCTTTGGCCACTTCTACGCCTATGCGCCGGAGAAGTACGAATACCCGATCAACCGCTATACCATGGAAGTAAAACGGCAACTCGACGTGCTGGATCGCCAGCTGGCGGACAACCAGTACATTGCCGGTGACGAGTACACCATTGCCGACATGGCGATCTGGCCCTGGTACGGCGCACTGGTGAAGAACATGGTGTACGAAGCGGCGGAGTTTCTTGAGGCTCACACCT
>JAAZVL010000057.1 GCA_018623515.1 Marinobacter sp. | reverse complement strand
CATGAAACAGGCCGTGGCACACCTGATTCCCTATATCGAGGCGGAGAAGTCCGAAGGCCAGCAGGCCAAGGGCAAGATCCTCATGGCCACGGTGAAGGGCGATGTGCACGACATCGGCAAGAACATCGTGGGCGTGGTGCTGCAGTGCAACAGCTACGAAGTGATCGACATGGGCGTGATGGTGCCCTGTGACAAGATCCTGGAAACCGCCAGGAAAGAGAACGTGGATATCATTGGCCTGAGCGGGCTGATCACCCCGTCCCTGGATGAGATGGTGCACGTGGCCCGGGAGATGCAGCGGCTGGATTTCAATATTCCGCTGATGATCGGTGGTGCCACCACCTCCAAGGCCCATACGGCGGTCAAGATCGAGCCGCAGTACAAGAACGACATTGCCCTGTATGTCTCCGACGCCTCCCGCTGCGTTAATGTGGCCTCGCAGTTGCTCAGCAAGACCGCCAAGCCGGCCTTTGTTGAAGCGGCCCGTACCGAATACGACGAGATCCGGGAGCGCCGGAAGAACCGCGGCGAGCGGACCAAGCTGGTTTCTCTGAAGGAGGCCCGTGCCCGCGCCCCGGAAATCAGCTTCGAGGGTTATGAGCCCCCCAAACCCTCGTTCACCGGCATCCGGGTTTTCGAGGACTACGACCTTGAAGAACTGGTCGACTACATCGACTGGACCCCCTTCTTCATTTCCTGGGACATCTCCGGCAAGTATCCGGCGATCTTTGACGATCCCAAACGCGGCGAAGCCGCCCGCAGCCTGTTCAATGACGCCCAGACGATCCTGAAGCAGATGATCGAGGAGAAACGGGTGACTGCCCGGGCCGTGATCGGCTTCTGGCCGGCCAACCGCCGCGGTGATGATATCGTCGTCTACACCGACGAAAGCCGGAGCGAGGAGCTGACTACCCTGCACCATCTGCGCCAGCAGGATGAGAAGGCACCCGGCAAGCCAATGATGGCCCTTTCCGATTTCGTGGCACCGGAAGACTCCCAAAAGGTCGATTACGTGGGCGGCTTTGCCGTGACCACCGGCATTGGGGCCGAGGAGTTCTCACAGGAATTCAAGGACAAACACGACGACTACAACGCCATCATGGTCAAGGCCCTGGCCGACCGCCTGGCCGAGGCCTTTGCCGAGCGGATGCATGAGCGGGTGCGCAAGGAATTCTGGGGTTACGCGGCCGACGAGCACCTGGCCAACGAGGACCTGATCAAGGAACGCTACCGCGGGATTCGTCCGGCTCCGGGTTACCCGGCCTGTCCGGATCACACCGAGAAGGAAACCCTGTTCCGTCTCCTGGAGGCCACCGGCAAAATCGGCCTTGAGCTGACCGAGCACTTTGCCATGTTCCCCACGGCGGCGGTTTCCGGCTGGTACTTTGCCCATCCCGAGTCCAAATACTTTGCCGTCGGCAAGATTGGCGTGGATCAGGTTGAGGACTATGCTGAACGTAAAGGTATATCCAAGGCTGAGGCCGAGCGCTGGCTGATGCCAAGCCTGGCCTACGATCCGGCCGAATAGACGGGGACAAAGGACGCAATGACCGACACCACCGACAATCAAAGCAACAAGAAAGATCGGAAATCGGGCTCACCGGGTGTTTTGAAAATAATGCAAAGCATCCTGGCCGGCGCTTTCGGGGTTCAGTCCGACAAGCGCCGGCAAGAGGATTTCTCCAGCCACAGTCCCTGGCCCTATATCATTGCCGGCCTGCTGTTCACGGCCGTCTTTGTGGGCGGACTGATTCTGGTGGTACAGGCTGTGCTTGCCAGCCAGTAGGCTATTGGCCCGAGACCCAGACAACGGCGAAGGCGACCACCAGTACGACTACCAGAACCGCAGCGATGGCATCCGCCTGACTGTCTGAACGTATGCTCTTTTTCATGGAAGCACCCCTCTTCCTCAATTTTTCAGTTCATTGTTGTTGTCTTATCAGTTAAGCAGGAAATTGATATTCGTCCAGCCTGCACCCCGTCCACTTATCGCCTGAATCGATAAACATATTTTGAAATAATCATTTTGGAAATAAAAACCCGGTGATATCCTGCCATCCAGATATAAGAGGCAGGACATTACCCCTATGTACGTATACGACGAACACGACCGGCAAATGGCAGCGGAACGGGTAGCCCAATTCAGGGACCAGACCCGACGGGCCCTGGCGGGCGAACTCAGCGAGGAAGAATTCCTTCCGTTGCGCTTGCAGAACGGACTTTACGTCCAGCGCCACGCTCCGATGCTGAGAATCTGTGTGCCTTACGGCATGCTGGGCTCCGGGCAGCTGCGTCGTCTCGCCCGTATCACCCGGGATTACGACAAGGGCTACGCCCATTTCACCACCCGCCAGAACGTCCAGCTCAACTGGCCGGCCCTGGAGGATGTTCCCGACATCCTCGCCGACCTGGCGGAAGTGGAAATGCACGCCAACCAGACCAGTGGCAACTGCATCCGGAACACCACTACGGACCAGTTTTCCGGTGTCCAGGCCGATGAGATTACCGATCCCCGGCCCTATTGCGAGATCATCCGCCAGTGGTCCACATTCCATCCGGAATTCGCCTTCCTGCCGCGGAAGTTCAAGGTGGCCGTCAACGCGTCCGAAAAAACCGACCGGGCGGCCATCCGGATCCATGACATCGGGCTGCAGATCGTGCGCAACGACGCGGGCGAACTGGGCTTCCGCGTCCACGTAGGTGGCGGCCTTGGCCGGACCCCGATGGTTGGTCCGGTGATCCGGGAATTCCTCCCGGAGCTGGATCTGCTGACCTACCTCGAGGCGGTCCTGAGGGTCTATAACCGCTATGGCCGTCGGGATAACAAGTTCAAGGCCCGGATCAAGATCCTGGTCAAGGCGCTCACGCCGGAAGGTTTCGCCGAAAAAGTGGAAGCGGAATGGGCACACATCAAGGACTCCCCCACCCGTCTGACACCGGAAGCCATTGAGCGGATGAAGGGGTTCTTTACCGAACCGCCCTACGAGGCCCTGGACAACGCGACCGACCTGCTGGCCCGCCAGCGGTTCGAGAACCGTGGTTTTGACCAGTGGCTCAGCCACAACGTGGACGTCCACAAGAAGCCGGGCTATGCGATTGTGACCCTGACCCTGAAGAAGACCGGCACACCGCCGGGCGATGTGACCGACCAGCAGCTGGAGCAGATTGCAGACCTGGCAGACGAGTACAGCTTCGGCGAGGTCCGGGTCACCCACCATCAGAATGTGGTATTGGCCGATGTTCGCCAGGACCGGTTGCTGGAACTGTGGCAGGCCATTACACCCATGGGCTTCGGGACCGCCAACCTGAACACCCTGACCGACATTATCTGCTGCCCGGGCGGCGACTACTGCGCCCTGGCAAATGCCAAGTCCATCCCGGTGGCCGAGGCTATCCAGCGCCGGTTTGATGATCTGGATTATCTCTACGATCTGGGCAACATCGATCTGAACATCTCCGGCTGCATGAATGCCTGCGGTCATCACCACGTCGGCAACATTGGCGTTCTGGGTGTCGACAAGAAAGGCGAGGAGTTCTACCAGGTCAGCCTGGGTGGCTCTTCCCACCATGATGCGGATATCGGCAAGATCCTCGGGCCCTCCTTTGCCCGGGAGGACATGCCGGAGGTTATCGCCAAGATCATCGATGTGTATGTCGACCACCGTACCGAGGAGGAGGAGTTCCTCGATACCTATCGCCGGCTTGGCATCAAACCTTTCAAGGAGCGGGTCTATGCCTGAGGTAATCAATGCAGACGGCACCATCCGTCAGGACAACTGGGTTGTGGTTCCGCGCCCCGAAGATGGCGAGTCCCTGGACATCCCGACAGACCGACCGGCGCTGATTCCGGCCGATCTGTGGCTGGCGGGTTATGAGCATTTTGCTGGTAACGAGCGGATTGGTGTCTGGTTCGACAGCCACGACGAGCCGGAAATCATTGCTGACAAGGTCAACGAACTGCCGCTGATCGGGGTGAATTTCCCGCGCTTCGTGGATGGCCGTGGCTACAGCATTGCACGGTTGTTGCGGGAACGGTTTGGCTACCGGAACGAGCTGAGGGCCATCGGGGATGTGCTGCTTGACCAGTTGCAGTTCATGAAGCGGTGTGGGTTTGATACCTATGCCTTGCGTCCGGACAAGGACATCAACCATGCGGCCACTTGCCTGAACTTCTTCAGCCAGGGGTATCAGGCGGCGACGGATACGGATTTGCCGCTGTTTCGGCGGCGGGTTGGGTGATCTGGAGTCTGGATGAAGATGGGGTCAGATGAACGGAGTTCATCAGACCCCTGATTTAGACCAGGCACCAGAGTTCGCGGCTAAGTCGGGGGTCAGATGAACTGCGTTCATCTGACCCCATTTTCAGACCGGTGCGTCACTTTACCGGCCATGATCCAACACGATCTTGCCCGCAGAAGCCCCCTTCAGAAACGCCTTAAGCGCCCCATCCAGCTCGGCGCGGCCGATATCCCGGGCTGAGGCTTCCGTCTTCGGACACTTCCACTCGCCGGCGAACTTCTCCCACACGGCCTGCTTGTCCGCAAGAGGGATCTCCACCGAGTCAACACCCAGCAGGTTCACGCCACGCAGAATGAACGGCAACACAGTTGTCGGCAGCTGTGGCCCTGCCACCAGGCCGCAGATGGACACGGACCCTCCCGGCTGAATCTGTTTCAGGAGTTCCGCCAGAGGCGTGCCACCCACGGTATCCACCGCATTGGCGAATGCCGGCTTGAGCAGCGGTTTTTTCTCTTCCGCCAGGGCTTCACGGCCTACCACTTCACAGGCGCCCAATGCTTTCAGGCTATCGGCATGATCGGCCTTGCCACTGATCGCCACAACGTCAAAGCCCAGGTTGGCCAGTAACTCGACAGCCACGCTACCGACGGCGCCAGAGGCACCACTGACAGCCACTTTGCCCTGCTCGGGACTGGCACCCATACGGAGCAGTTTCTGGACACACAGGCCTGCAGTCAGGCCAGCAGTGCCATAGATCATGGCAGTACGGGCATCCCAGCCGGACGGCATCGGCACACACCAGGCGGCCGGCACACGGATGTACTCACCAAAACCGCCATCGGTGTTCATGCCGAGGTCATACCCAGTCACAATCACCCGGCTGCCCACCGCCGGCTCACCGGTGGCCGATTCCACCACTTCACCCGCAGCATCAATACCCGGCGTGTGGGGAAATGAACGGGTAACGCCCTTGTTGCCGGAGGCAGACAGCGCGTCCTTGTAGTTCAGTGACGAATGACTGACCCGGATCAGCACTTCGCCATCAGGCAAGTCGGCGGTGCTGAGTGTCTGTTCACGGCCCTGGTAGTCGCCATCCTTCTCTTCCACTCGCCAGGCTTTGAATTCGCTGTTCGTTGTCATGGTGTTACCCCGTTTGTTGTCAGCTACTGCATTTTCTGGTTCCGGAAGGCGCTTAGCACCCGCCATACGGTGTGCTCCAGGGCCGCGCTGGTGGCCAGCCCGAGTTTTTCCGGAAGCGTTCGCTTGCGTTGGAATGTGACTGACACTACGTCGGCACGATCACATGCCTCAATGAGATATTCGTCGGAGGTCTTGATCTCGTCGATCAGATTGACGTCCAGGGCCCGTTTGCCAAACCAGATATCACCGTTGGCCACCTTGGCAATATCGACACTGGGACGACGCTCGGTGACGTACTCCTTGAACAGGCCATGGGTATCTTCGAGGTCCTCGAGGAATTTCTGCCGGCCCTTTTCGGTATTCTCGCCGAAGATGGTCATGGTCCGCTTGTGCTCACCGGCGGTCAGCACCTCGAAATCCACGTCGTTCTTCTTGAGAAAACGATGGAAGTTGGGCAACTGGGCAACCACGCCGATGGAGCCGAGGATCGCAAAGGGCGAGGCGACGATCCGGTCGGCAACGCAGGCCATCATATAGCCGCCGCTGGCAGCCACCTTGTCGACACAGGCCGTCAACGGAATGCCCTTGGTGCGAATCCGGTCCAGCTGGGCCGCTGCCAGGCCATAGGAATGCACCAGGCCACCACCGCTTTCCAGCCGAATGACCACCTCGTCCTGCTCCGGTTTGGCAACACTCAGCACCGCTGAAATGGACCGGCGCAGCTGATCGGTATCGCTGGCCTTGATATCGCCGTCAAAATCGAGCACATAGACTCTTGAACGAGCCTCCTGCTCTTCACTTCCACTCTTGGCCCTGGCTTTTGCGGCCTTTTTCTCGGCTTTATCTTCCTTTTTACGCGCCTTCAGGAACGCCTTGCGCTCGCCCTCATCCATGAGGCGCGCCTGAATGGTTTCCCGCAACTTCTGGTACTTGTCGTTGAGTTTCCGGATTCTCAACTCGCCCTCGCCTTCGTGATCCTCACGCTCTTTCTGGGCAGCAGAGAGGATGACGGAAATGATCACCAGGGCAGCAACCACGAAGGTAACGACCTTGGCCAGGAACAGGCCGTATTCTGTCAGGAACTCCAAAATGGCTTCTCCAAATGGTTATGCAAAGACGAAAGTGTAACTTACCGAATTAACACTGATAAGCGGAGCAAAAAAATTAAAACAAGCGTTCGATCGAGCTTGACACAACCCTTTACTGACCATAAAGTCGAATTGCGAGATCGGCTTCGCCAAGACAAGACAACCATTCAGAAGGGCAAGATAATGTCTGTAGCTCAGGTATTTGAAAAACTCGAACAGAATTTCAACGCAGACGCAGCTCAAGGCCTCGACCTGGTGTTCCAGTTCGACATTGAGGACGACCAGAACTACCACCTGGCCATCAACGACGGCTCCTGCAAGCTGCACGAAGGCTCTCACGAAGACCCTTCCGTTACCCTGATCATGAACTCCGACACCCTGCAGGGCATCGTTTCCGGCGAAACCGACGGTATGCAGGCGTTCATGGCTGGTCAGCTGCGCGCCGAGGGCGACATGATGCTGGCAACCAAGCTGGGCGAGCTGTTCAACATGGGCTGAACCGCCCCGCTCACAAAAAAACCTGCGCCAGTCGCAGGTTTTTTTATGCCTGAATTTCCGCCTCACTCATCCCAGAGTTGCACCGCTTGCCGTGCCGCCTCGTTCTGGGGCGTCGCCACCAGCCCTGACGCTG
Organism: Marinobacter sp.; assembly: GCA_018623515.1. GTDB lineage: Bacteria > Pseudomonadota > Gammaproteobacteria > Pseudomonadales > Oleiphilaceae > Marinobacter. The sequence continues at coordinate 9,393 of JAAZVL010000057.1, read as the reverse complement.
ACAGCCGGACATCGAACAAAGCGCCGTCACGCATGGGCATGAAGGTCGCATTGCCATAGACCCCTTCCACAAACGGCAGATTAAACTGCCGGTCCAGTTCCCAGAGATCGGGCCACTTCTGTTCGCTCAGCCCGATCACCGTCCTGGGCATGCTCTGCTCGTTCTCCAGCGAGGTATAACGGCCACTCAGTCGCTCCAGACGGTAGCCCGGCGCAATTCCCAGCCAGCGGATGGGGCCTGCAAAGCGAATGATGCGGGCGTCCAGTTGCCACTGATCGCCTCTCACCGACTGGATGACCGGTGGCTCTTCTCCGGCCTGCAACGTCACGACCCATAGCTGCTCGCCCTGGCGCTGCGTGGAGACGGTGGCAACGGATTTCATCCCTTCCAGGGATTGGTAGCCCAACAGGTTGACGGCAATGACCAGGGTATAGATACCGATCACCAGCACCGAGAAGACGGCCATGCCCTTGAGCCAGCCAAGGATCCAGCGCGGGCGGAGGAAAAAAAGCAGGCTCGCAATCACCAGCACTGCGCCGACGATCGCCAGTACGATGGTTGCGAGCTCATGGGACATGGTGGTTACAGACCGACGTCGTCGAGGGAGGATTCTGCCAGCTTGAGCAGATCGGGGTTGCGGTCTTCCCGCTTGCCGATGCTTTCGATGTAATACTCAAGCGACGTCAACGCATCTGCCAGCGCTTCGAGCACCTGGTGGGGCGGCGCCTGCCGGGCATCCAGGAGACGGTCCTGGATTGAAGCGGCGACACGCTTCAGTACGCCGGCAGCCCCCGGGTCGTTGACCATTTGCAGGCCGCCCCAGATGCTGTGAAGGGTCGCCGGCAGGTTAGCCAGGTGCAGCTTGTCGTAATCCGATTCAATAAAGGCGGTAATAGCCCGTTTGGCCAGCGTCAACGCACTTCTGGCCTCATCCGCCACCACGAACATCGCTTCCTGGAGGTAGACCGATTCATCCCGGTTGCGCCGGCTTCCGGCCAGGGCATCGGTCTCCGAGGTGATACCGCGAGTGACAATCTGCATCACCGCGTCCTCAACGCCCAGGACGGAGTCGGCCAGGCGGTACAGTTCGTCGTCACCCGGCAGACGGTTGTCCTCTTCCCACTTGCGCAGCTTGGCCGCTTCGTCCCGGGAGATGCCGGCAAGCTTGTTGAGATCCAGCATCAGCAGAGTATTGGCAAGGCGCTCGAGGGCGTCGGCAATCGACGACAGCTCCGCCAGGTCCGGCTCGATTCCACGTTCGATGATGTCGAGCTTGTCCTTGAGCTGGTTAAGTTCATCCTGAAGCGCGTCCGACAGGGACTTGAGCACATCACTGCCGGGGCCATACAGGCGCCGGGCGTGGGCCTCCAGCATGGAGTCCGGGAATTCCGCGGGCGCCAGGCGATAAGCCGAGAGAATGCGTGTGACTTCCGGATTGGCTGACCCGCTGCGATACAGCATGTAGATCAGATCCCGGATCAGCGAATCCGGCGCATCCTTGGTCGTTGCCACCTTGCCGACGTATACCACTTCACGGGCGTACCGCTCTATGCGCATGAACATACGCTTGCGGGCCTTGGTGAAGATCATGGCCCGATCCAGCATGGTGTCTGCAACGATTCCCAGCAGGCACCACATCTGTCCCATGGGAGCCCCCTGGCACAGCCGGGCGAATCCGCGGGCCGCGCGGCCGAACAGCTTCTTGCTGACGACATCATTGCGATCCCGCAACACGCCCAGCAAAGCGACCTGGAAAGTCAGCCGCATCCGCCGGGCCATCACCTCGTAGTCCGCTTCATTACCTTCAAAGGTGCCCAGGTTGAGATCCGCGCAGAAGTCCGGGCGTTCCTTGACGTCCACATCAAAGAAACAGGATTCCGGGTAGGGCTTCTCACGGCGGGCTTCGCGCAGATCGTTGATGACCGGCAGCAACAGTTCCGGATGATCCTCGCGCTGCTGGTGGTAGTACTCCACATAGCGACGCAGAATGAAGAGGGCACTATTGAGGGTGGTCAGGAGAATGTTCTTGTCGTCATTGGCGCCGACGGGAACGTCATTGGCCATGGCAACCGCTTCCTGGCACAGCAGCGTGCCGCCACGAAGCTCAACAAGGATGAAGATACCCCGTAACTGGTTCAGGTAGTCGACGCAGTTCTGGAGGTCTTCACCGCTTTCGCGATTTTCCTGGAAACGCTCAAGGCTGGATTCTGCCTGCTTGATGGTCTGTTCTATCTCACTCTTGACCAGATCAAACGACTGCGATTTCGTCGCCAGAGACGATTGAACCATAAACGCTTCCTGTCTGATTTGCGGAGACTACCGCGTCCCGTGCCTGACATTCAGCCCGGCAACCGAGTGCCGGACTTTGTTGTTATAGATCGGTTACACCCTGACCGATCAGTTCTCTGTTCGCAAAAAACTGGCGAACTTATCATTACTTATAACACAAAACTCATGTTGCTCAACAAAGGCGGAGTGTAACAATTGGTACACGCTGACCCAGTTCTCATTCCGCCTGTTCGAGCTTGCTCCAGAGGCTCTGCCCGGACTGCTTGTCCAGCATCGCGATGAATTCATCATGGGCACTTGCCTCTTCACCGGAGGCCCGCACCACGGATAGCCTGGGACGGTCGGACTTGAGTCGACGAATACCTCCGGTTGCCCCGCCATCCTCTGAACCTGCATCCAGGGACAGCGCGGTCTGGCCACCGGTCATCAGCAGGTAGACATCAGCCAGGATCTCGGCATCCAGCAATGCACCGTGGAGTTCCCGGTTACTGTTATCCACCCCATAGCGTTTGCACAATGCGTCCAGGCTGTTTTTCTGGCCCGGGTGTTTCGCACGGGCAATGGCCAGGGAGTCGACGATGCCGCAGTGGTCGGCGGTCTTGCGAACCGGCTTCAGACGCGAGAACTCCGCATCCATGAAGCCCACGTCGAACGCGGCGTTATGGATAACCAGTTCGGCGCCCTTGATGAACTCGAAGAATTCCTCGGCAATTTCGGCGAATTTCGGCTTGTCGGCCAGAAATTCGTTGGTGATGCCGTGAACCGTGATGGCTTCGGCCTCCACCTCCCGCTCGGGGTTGATATAGACGTGGTAGTTTCGGCCGGTCAGCTCTCGCTCGACCACTTCCACGCAGCCGATTTCAATGATCCGGTGCCCTTCATTGGGATCGATGCCGGTGGTTTCGGTATCCAGTACGATTTGTCTCATGCTTCACTCAGTTCCGCTACGCCACGGTTTGCCAGTTCGTCTGCCAGTTCGTTATCGGGTACGCCGGCATGGCCCTTCACCCAGTGCCAGTTGATTCGATGCCTGGCGGTTTCCGCATCCAGTTCACGCCACAGGTCGTCATTCTTGACCGGCTTTTTCGCCGCTGTTTTCCAGCCGTTTCGCTTCCATCCGGCCATCCATTCGGTGATGCCCTTACGGACATACTGGGAGTCTGTATAGAGCTCCACATCGCAGGGCCGCTTGAGCGCCTTCAGCCCCCGAATTGCCGCCATCAGCTCCATGCGGTTGTTCGTGGTGTGCAACTCACCACCGTGGAGGGTCTTCTTGGCATCGCCGTAACGAAGCACCACGCCCCAGCCTCCACGGCCTGGGTTACCCTTGCAGGCACCATCGGTGTAGAGAATTACCTTATCCGCCATTCATACTCCTGAATCCTCGTTAATCCTGACTCTCCGGGTTTCCGCCGCCCGGGCTGCGGTAGAACCCGCGGGAAGCACCAACCGTGCCTGTTCCAGGCATGGCAATGACCTTACTCTTACGCCAGGCCGGCTGCCGGGGAATCCGGCCATAGACCCGTTTTTTGGCAAGGATACAGTAATAGGCGCCAAGAGGCAGGAAACGGTTGCCCGCCAGCCGGGCATCAATCCAACGATAGCTATGCCTGCCCGATCGCTGCATGGGAAACCGCAGAAACCGGGTCACCGACGTTTCGACACTGAATCCAAGCAGTCGAAGCCAGTCTTCCATCCGCCCCCGAAGCAGGAACCGGCCGCCCCAGGGACCTTCCTGTTGCCGGGACATGAGTCTGCGAAGGCCCCAAAGGCTGATCGGATTGAAGCCGAGCAGAACGATGGTCCCCTCTCCCCGCAAAACCCGGGCGGATTCCCTGAGCACCTGGTGCGGATACGGAGAAAAGTCAGGGGTATGATGCAGGATAACCAGATCCATGGAATCTGACGGGAAAGGCAACTCATCGGCGTCGCATACCGCAACACCCTCGGGCATATGGGGAAACCACCGCGGCGTGGTCATGATTTTCTGTGCGAAATCGGTTCCCGTGGCCAGCGGTAACCGGTGACTGACACCAATCTGCAGCTGTCTGGCCCCAATCAGGCTACCGAGTTCGTAGTCACAGAAGCGACGCTGGTCTGCCAACAGCGCGCGACCGAGCGGCGATTGAAACCATCGCTCGAAAGTCTCGTGCCTTGCCGGATAGTCAATATTGCCGGATCTGACCACTACCCTGCCTCCCGCCGTGTCAGCCTCCAGGTTGGGGCCGCAGATTTATTGCTCTATCATAACAGTCACATTCTACGAACACATGTGGGGCCCTATGCTGACCATTTCCGCAATTCCTGCGTTCAGTGACAACTACATCTGGTGCCTGGCCGACTCGGACACCGGCAAAGCGCTGATTGTTGACCCCGGCCAGGCAGCGCCTGTGGAAGAGCACCTCTCCGCACAGGGCCTTACCCTGGATACTATTCTGGTCACCCATCACCATCCGGACCACGTTGGCGGCATCAAGGATCTGGTCAAGGCGCACCCGGACTGCCGGGTAACCGGCCCCGCAGAATCCCCCTTTAAGGGCTCGACCAACCTCGTCCACCCGGGTGATGAGGTTGTCTGGGAGGCAATCACATTCCAGGTTCTTGGTGTTCCGGGCCACACCCTGGACCATATCGCCTACTTTACTGACGTTGAGGTCAACGGCCGCCCGGTGCTTTTCTGCGGTGATACCCTGTTTGTCTGCGGCTGCGGACGGCTGTTCGAGGGCACCCCCGAACAGATGCGGCAATCCCTGCAAACCCTGCGCAACCTGCCGGAAAAAACCGCGGTCTACTGCGCCCACGAGTACACCCTGGCCAACCTCCGGTTCGCCCGAAGCTGGCTCCCGCGGGATGAGGGCCTCAAGGCCTTTGAGGAGCAGTGCCAAAAAGCCCGTGACGCCGGTGAGCCCACGGTGCCGTCGGTGCTGGGAGACGAAAAACGCCTGAACCCCTTTCTCCGGTGGGACGATCCGGTGGTTGTGGATGCTGCCCGCAACTATTGTGCGCAGAATGGGCTGCCGGCGGATTCAGAGAATGCCATTTTTGCCGCGATCCGGCATGGTAAGGATAATTTCTGAACCCGGTGGATATAGTCTGAGACGGGGTCAGATGAACAAGTTCATCAGACCCCACGCCGACCCCATTTTCACATTCCCTGTCGTCATCGTAACGAGCCGTTTCTTGACCCCCGGAAAAGCGCTCTCATAGAATCGGTTTCACTTTTGTGACCCAACCCATTCATCGGGCCAGATTTTCCAAGGTATGATCTGGCCAATGCCCTGATCCGGAAATGCCTATGTCGGTCTACCGATTCTCCCTGCTGCTTCTTGCCGGTGCCCTGAGCACTGGTTGCTCCACATTTTCACCCTCATCCACCGACCCGCTGGAATCCCAACAGGTCGCCGTGGCAACCGGCGATGAAGACCTGAAAAGCGCCGTTGAAGCCGGCAAGAGTGCTGGCGCCACCTCCGATGAGCCTCTGGATGAAGCGATTGCGCCTGACCTTCAGGCCGCAGCTCGGGATGCCCGGGAGAAACTCGACAACCCGGAACAGCAGTCGGACGAGAGCGAACAGGAACAGGATCTGTGGAACCGCCTGCGCCAGGGTTTTGCCCTGGATCACGAGGTGGACAATGAGCGGGTCCGGGATCAGCTGAACTGGTACGCGAGCCATCCGAAATACATTGAGCGGGTCGTTGACCGGGGCAGCCGGTACCTTCATTACATTCTCAATGAGACCGAAAAGCGCGGTCTCCCCACCGAGTTCGCGTTGCTGCCGGTGGTGGAAAGTGCTTTTGACCCCTTTGCATACTCCCACGGTCGGGCTGCGGGCATCTGGCAATTCATTCCTTCTACCGGCAAGTATTTTGGTCTGACCCAGAGCTGGTGGCATGACGACCGTCGGGACATCGTTGCCGCAACCGACGCCGCGCTGCGCTACCTCGAGCGCCTGACCGAACGATTCGATGGCGATTACACCCTGGCACTGGCCGCCTACAACAGTGGTGGCGGCACAGTATCCAGTGCCATGCGACGCAATCGAAAGGCCAACCGGCCAACCGATTTCTGGTCCCTGAACCTGCCCCGTGAAACCCGGCACTATGTTCCCAAGCTGATTGCCCTTGCCAAGATCTTCGACAAGCCAGAGGAGTACGGGGTCACCCTGCCACCGCTGGAAGACGCCCCCTATTTCGAGGTGGTCGAGACAGGCTCGCAGCTGGATCTGGCCCAGGCCGCTGAACTGTCAGGCGTCGATATCGATGAGATCTACCTGCTGAACCCATCCTACAACCGCTGGGCCACCAATCCCGATGGGCCACACCGGCTGCTGGTCCCGGTCGACAACGCAGAGAAATTCCGCACGGCACTGGCAAACTTCCCGGTCGACCAGCGGGTTTCCTGGCAGAATTACAGCGTCAGGTCCGGTGACAGCCTGATCACCATTGCCCGCAAGTTCAACACCACAACGTCGGTGATCCAGCAGGTCAACAAGCTCAACTCCGACCTGATTCGCATCGGTCAGAATCTCCTGATCCCGTCCGCTTCCCGTGGTTCGGATGCTTACGCGCTCAGTGCCTCCCAGCGGCTCGAGCGCAAACAGGAACGAAAGCGTGACGGTAACCGGGTCCAATACACGGTTCGCCGCGGCGACACCTTCTGGGATATTGCCAGGGAACACCGGGTTTCGGTGCGTGAGGTCGCCGCCTGGAACGGCATGGCACCGGGCGATCCCCTGATCCCTGGCAAGCAACTCGTGATCTGGTCCAAGACCAGTCAGCCGACAGTCCTGGCATCCAACAGCGCCCGGGGCAAAGCCATGGTTCGCAAGGTGGGCTACCGGGTTCGTAAAGGCGATTCGCTCTACGCTATTGCCAACCGGTTTTCGGTGAACGTGAATGACATCGCAAGCTGGAACGACCTGAATAAATCGCGTTATCTCCAACCCGGACAAAGTCTGGTACTCTACGTGGACATTCGTAACAGTCCGTAAACGAACTATGACAAGAACACGGAAAGCCTCGTACCTTACGTCCATCGTTGCATCCCTGTCGTTGTTGGCGGCTCCGTTAACCCAGGCCGCCGACGACGCGGAAAAGCTCCAACCGCAACACGGCATAGCCATGCACGGCGAGCCGAAGTATCCGGACGGCTTTTCCAGCTTCGACTACGTCAATCCGGACGCGCCCAAGGGCGGCACCCTGAAGATGGCGGTGGTGGCCAACGGTTTCGACTCGTTCAACCCCTTCGACATACGGGGTGTTCCTGCAGCCGGTATCAGCACCTATCTCTACGATACCCTGCTGGAATCCTCCGATGATGAGCCCTTCTCCGCCTATGGGCTGGTCGCCGAATCCCTGGAGACTCCGGAAGACCGGAGCTACGTAGTCTATAACCTGCGCGAAGAGGCCCGCTTCAGTGATGGTGAGCCCATTACCGCCGAGGATGTGAAGTTTTCCTTCGAGATCCTGACCACCGAGGGGCATCCGTTCTATCGGAACTACTATGCTGATGTGAAAGAAGTGATCATCGAGAGCCCGAGCCGGGTCCGTTTTAACTTCGGTGACACCACCAACCGCGAGCTGCCGCTGATCATCGGTCAGATGCCCATTCTCCCGGCTCATTATTGGGCGGACCGGGAATTTGGCAAGAACGGCCTCATCCCACCCGTTGGCAGTGGTCCCTACCGCATTGGCGATTTCGAGGCCGGCCGCTCAATCACGTACGAACTTCTTGACGATTACTGGGCCAAAGACCTCGGGGTACGCAAAGGCCGCTTCAACTTTGAGCGCATCCGCTACGATTACTACACCGACGACACCGTCGCGCTGGAAGCGTTCAAGGCGGGTAGCTTTGATTTTCGTCTGGAATCCTCGGCCAAGAACTGGGCAACCGCCTACACGGGCCCCATGTTCGAGGACGGGTCGGTGATCAAAGAAGCCATCGAGCACCATCGCCCGTCGGGCATGCAGGGATTCGTCTTCAACACCCGTAAATCCATCTTCAGTGACCCCAGGGTGCGTGAAGCACTTGCCTATGGCTTTGACTTCGAGTGGGCCAACAAGAACCTGTTCTTTGGCCAGTACACCCGTACGTCCAGCTATTTCGAGAACAGTGAACTGGCTTCCGATGGCCTGCCCGAGGGCCGCGAACTGGAAATACTCAACCAGTACCGGGACCGGTTGAGCGACGATGTTTTCACCGAGGAGTACGCGCCTCCCACCACAGAGGGCCAGCAGGGTCTTCGGGAAAACCTCCGCACGGCCCTGCAACTGCTTCGTTCGGCCGGTTACGCCATCAAGGATGGCAAGATGGTGCATACGGAAACGGGAGAGCCCCTCGCCTTCGAGATTCTTCTGTTCCAGAAAAGCTTCGAGCGCATCGTACTGCCCTTCAAGAACAACCTCGCCAAGCTGGGTATCGACGTGACGGTTCGCCTGGTCGACAGCAACCAGTACATCCAGCGGGTACGCGAGTTCGATTACGACATGATCACCCAGGTAATGCCCCAGTCCGATTCGCCGGGTAACGAACAGCGGGAGTACTGGCACTCCTCCACCGCCGACGTCACCGGCTCCCGCAACTACATGGGCGTTCAGGATCCGGTGGTCGACGAGTTGGTGAATATGGTGATCCAGGCACCCAGCCGGGAAGAGCTGGTCCAGAGGGTACGTGCCCTGGACCGGGTCCTGCTCCATGGCCATTACGTGATTCCGCACTGGCATCTGCGCAAGGACCGGGTGGCCTACTGGAACCATCTGGAGCGGCCGGAGGTCACACCGAAAAACGGCATCGACCTGAACAACTGGTGGGCAAAACCCTGATCCAGTGTCCATGACCCAAGCAGTAACGGAAGGAATCCTCCGCTAGATGGGCATTTACATCCTCAGACGCCTGGCGCTGATCATTCCGACGCTGATCGGGATCATGCTGCTCAACTTTGTGATTGTGCAGGCCGCACCGGGTGGTCCCGTTGAACAGCTGATTGCTGAAATGGAGGGCCATGGCAGCAGCGCCCTGGCCCGCGCCGCTGGCGGCGATACCGGAGGCGAAGTCGCCACCGGTTCCGGTGACAGCCGCAGCTCCCGGGGCATACCCGAAGAGCTT
>JAAZVL010000056.1 GCA_018623515.1 Marinobacter sp. | reverse complement strand
GGGTGGGGAAGTGCCGGTTCTGCCCCTGATTGCCGTTGTGTTCGCCATCAACTCCCGTCACCTGCTGATGGGGGCATCGCTCTATCCCATGCTGAAGGAGGTGTCACCGGGCAAACGCTACAGCTTGTTGCTGTTGCTGACGGACGCCAACTGGGCGGTCTCGGCCCAGGAATACCAGAATGGCCGCCGTAATCTGGAGGTCATCCTCGGTGGCGGACTGGTGCTCTGGCTGGCCTGGATTTTCGGTACCTGGCTGGGAGTCTATTTCGGCGGGCTGTTACAGAACCCCAAGAATCTGGGGTTGGACATGGTGCTCGGTTGTTTCCTGTTGTCGATGGCGCTCGGAGGAAAGAAATCTCCCCGGGTCCTCGTTTCGTGGGCCGTGGCTGCGGTGGCTTCACTGGCCGCCTGGAAATGGTTGCCCCCGAACACGCATGTGGTGACCGGAGCTTTGGCAGGGGGGCTTATCGGTTATTTCTGGCTTGAGAGGAAACCCACCGGGCAGGCGTCACAGGAGGCGGAGCACTCATGACTATTACCGCAACAGAACTGGGTGTGGTGCTGCTGATTGCCATCATGACGGTCGTCACCCTCCTGACCCGCTTTGGCGGCGTCTTTGCCATGTCCTTCGTGCGTATCAGCCCGCGGATCGAGAGCTTTATCAATACCATGGCAAGCTCGGTGCTGATTGCGATCATCGTTCCGATGGCTTTCAGCGGCGATGCCGGGGCGATCGCCGCGCTTTCGGTGACCGCCGTCACCATGCTGTTACTCCAGAAGCCCCTGCCCGCCATCGCTGCCGGCATTGCTTCCGCGGCCCTGGTCCGCTACCTGTTCTGAAACCGCCCCGGCCATGGGGTTCGGATTTCGCAGGGCCAGTTCGCCGATCCCCGGTAACTTGATGCCGAGGGCGAGGGGGTTGACGCCGAGGGACAGGCCGAGCACGTTCAGCTCCAGTCCCTCGCGAACCCCCGCCAGCACGCCGAAGTAGCCGCCCAGGGAGAACTGGTAGCCGGCGCCGCCGGGAACCTCCGCTACAACACCGTTGCCAAGGTAGTCCTTGCCAATGGCATGGTTGGGTAAGGCGACGTCCAGTCCGGGCACCTGCCGGATCACCCAGGCCGTGAAGGTGTTGCTGTTCGGCCCGGGCCAGGCTTCATACTCGGTGGGGTAGGGGTAGTCCTCGACCGCCTGATAGATCTGCGGAATCAGCGCAGCCGCCTGTTCTCCACGGATATCGGCATAGAGCTCCGGTTCTGCACCGTACCAGCGCCGGTCGGGCAGGGACGGGCGCGAGTTCACCACGTACCGGCGCCAGCCGGTAACTTCGTGAACCCGGTACTGGCTGGCACCGGCTTCCTTGGTGGCGATCCAGGTGTGCACCGCAAAATAGCCCCTCCAGCTCCAGGCACGGGCCCCGTACACCTGCACGATTGCGCCCTCGTACTGCTCGGGTTTCGGGGCGATATTGGCGCTGTCCCGGCTGGCGGTCTGCCAGCTTTCTGCGCCCTGTAGTGTTCCGCTGGCTGCCATCAGCACCGGCCCTGCCAGCAAGGTCAGTAAGCTCGCGAAAAGCCAGGCGGCACTGTGTTTCAGTTTCCTCATACGAGTCATTCTCCGGCCGTCATTTGCTGGCCTCGGGCTTGTCTTCTAATCTCAAAGTACATCGTTTATGTACTGGGAGATAGCCAATGTCCGATCACCATGTCTACAAAAAAGTGGAAATTGTCGGTTCCTCGAAGAAGAGCATTGAGGATGCGATCGAGAACGCCCTGGCCGAGTGCGGCAAGAGCATTCGCAATATGGAATGGTTTGAGGTGACGGAAACCCGGGGCCACATCGTGGACGGGAAGGTCGGGCATTACCAGGTGGCGCTGAAGATCGGCTTCCGGATTGCAGGGAGCTGAGCCCTTCCCGCATTGCCCGCAATCATTCCAGTGAGCGTGGCAGGAGGTGAGTGATATGGCCGCTGAAAACACAGCTCTGTTATTGGTGGATATCCAGAATGACTTCTGTGAGGGCGGTTCACTGGCGGTGGAGAGCGCCAGTAACATTCTCCCGGTCGTTAACCGGATGATCGCGGAGGCGGAGCAGGGTCACCAGCTGATCGTAGCCAGCCGGGACTGGCATACCGTGGATCATTGCAGCTTCCGGGACCGCGGCGGCCCCTGGCCTCCACATTGCATTCAGGACACCCGGGGCGCCGCTTTCCATCCGGACATGGCGTTGCCGGACACGGCCGTTCGGGTCAGCAAAGGTACCGGGTTCGATACCGATGCCTATTCCGCCTTTGACGGGACCCAGCTTGAGAGCTTCCTCCGGCGCCACGAGGTAGCCACCCTCAGGATCGCGGGCCTGGCGCTGGATGTTTGCGTCCGGGCAACGGTGCTGGATGCGCTGAAACACGGCTTTCAGGTGGATCTGGTCAGCGATGGCTGCCGGGCTGTTGACCAGAGCAAGGCGCCCGAGGTGCTGGAAGAACTGCGGGCTGCCGGCGCGACCATTTCATGACCCCGGGAGGCCCGCCATTGCTTCGGGAACAGGATCTGCCCCTGCTGGTTGATCTCTACGAGCTGGCCATGGCCCAGGCCTACTGGTCCGAGGGTATGCATGAACGGGCGGTGTTCAGCCTGTTTTTCCGGGACATGCCCGAGCACCGTAACTTTGTGCTTGCCTGTGGCCAGCGGAATATCTGTGAGGTGCTGAAAAACCTCCGGTTTACCGATGAGCATATTTCACGGCTACGCCAGATGAACCGGTTCCAGGAGGGATTTCTGGAATGGTTGAGGGGCTTTCGATTCACCGGCACCGTGCGGGCGGTGCCCGAGGGCACCCCGGTGTTTCCCCAGGAACCCCTGCTTGAAATCGAGGCACCCATCGCCGAGGCGCAGTTGCTGGAAAGCCTGGTCATGAATTATGTCCACCTGGAGTCCGTGCTGGCTTCAAAAGCGGTAAGGGTGGCATTGGCGGCCCGGGGCCGTTCGGTGGCGGATTTCGGATTGCGTCGGATGCATGGAGTGGATGCCGGGCACCGGAGTGTCCGGGCCTACCGACTGGCAGGATTGTCGGCTACCAGCAACGTGCTGGCAGGGCTGGATTTTGGTCTGGAAGTCACCGGCACCATGGCCCACAGCTTTGTGCAGGCCTATCCCGTGGAGTTGGAGGCCTTCAAGGTCTACGCGTCGCTCTACCCCGGCACGACGTTGCTGGTGGACACCTACGACAGCCGACGGGCGGTCCGGCGCATCGTCGAGTGGCTCGACACTGACCCCGAAGCCCGTGTCGGAGCGATCCGGCTGGATTCCGGGGACCTGTGCGCCGAAGCCAGGGACTGCCGGAAGATCCTGGATGATGCCGGCTACCCGGATATCAAGATTGTCGCCAGCGGCGGCCTCGATGAATACAGCATTGCCCGGTTGCTCGAGGACGGCGCTCCCATTGACGCCTTCGGGGTGGGCACTTCCATCGGCGTCGCGGTGGATTCACCCTCTCTGGAGCTGGCCTATAAACTCACGCAATATGCCGGCGAACCGAAGATGAAAAGCTCGTCGGGCAAGGTGTCCTTTCCCGGCGCCAAGCAGGTTTTCCGGCAATTCGACGGCAGCGGGCGGGTGAGCTGCGATACGGTGGCCTTGAGCCACGAGCAGCTCGATGGCGAGCCGCTGCTGGCTGTGGTCATGAAGGATGGCCGGATTGTGGACGATGCCATACCGCCCCTTGATGAACAGGTGCGGCAGGCCGGCCCCCGGGTGCGGGCCCTGCCAGAGCGCCTGCTCGGCATCGAGCCCGCCGAACCGCTTAGCGTGACCATTAGTGACGAACTCCGGGAACTCCAGAAAGAGACACTTGCGAGAGTGTCGGTTTAAGGCCTCGCGCTTTAGCCGTTGTTCAGGGTCCGCTTGCGAATAACCTGCACCAGCTGGGTCATCAGTTCCCGTGCCTCGTGATCGTGGAGGGCGCTGCATTTGTCCCGCATCACGCGGCGATCGTGGTCGGATGAGTGGCCGCCCGCATCCTTCAAATCATCCAGGTATTGGCACGCGGTCAGGTGCGCCTTGATCTCGGTGTCTATCAGCTGGGTGATCAGGTGTTCGGCGGTATCGCAGCAGAAGGGGCGGTTATGGTTGAGCCGTGACCGGGCATCGAGGGCTGCGTTGCGGGCGTCAAGCCGCAGTTCGCCGGGTGGATCTCCGGCTTCCACCGCCCGCAGGAAGGCGCCAACTCGGTCATACAAATGCCAGACCTGGGGCCAGAGTTTGTCATAGGCTGCTTTCTCCGTCCGGTAACGGGCGTCGCTGTTCAGGGTTTCGTTGCCGTCGGTCAGTACCGGTGGCTGGCCGTCGAATCCGGTGACCCTCAACTCGTCCACCTCCCGCCAGAGAGTGGAGGTTTTCTCCTCCAGCAACTCCAGCCTGTCCTCGTAGATTCGTCGGGTGCGGCCCGCCTGGAAGGTTGCGAGTAAGGCAATGACCAGTGCGGCCAGAGCCACCAGCATCAGGCTGCTTTCCGAGAGTAGAATTTCAGACAGGAGCTCCCTAACCATGGCAGTGCTTCCCGTTCAGGCCCGAAAGTTGATTTGGTTCACACCAGTATAGAAGTTATTTCCCATCCTGTTGGCGATACGGCAGCAGGGTTTGCGCCTCCCGGTAGTAGGCCTCCACCTGGGCAGCTTCATCTTCGGTGAATTCCTGAATGGCGTCCCGGAAGCCGGGATGGGCGATGCCATGCCAGGAGTGGGTCAGGGTCGGTTCGAACCCCCGCACCAGCTTGTGCTCGCCCTGGGCACCGGCATCAAAGCGGCGAAGGCCGAGCTCGATGGCCAGCTCGATACCCTGGTAGTAGCAGGTTTCGAAGTGCAGGTGGTTGTACTCCTCCAGGCAGCCCCAGTAGCGGCCGTACAGGGTGTCCGCGCCATTGAGGAACAGCGCACCGGCAATCATCTGGCCATCCCGCACGGCCATGATGATGTGGAGATGTTCCGGCAGGCGCTCGCGCAGCAGCGTAAAGAAGGTCTTGTTCAGGTAAGGTCGCTGGCCACGCTTGAGATAGGTGGCCTGGTAGAACACGTGGAAGGCATTCAGAACATGGTCGGGAATGTCTGTTCCTGAAAAGCGTTCGAAGCGGATGCCCTGTTCGGCTACCTGGCGCCGCTCCTTGCGAATGGACTTGCGTTTGCGGGAGGTGAGTTCGGCCAGGAAGTCGTCGAAACGGGCATAACCCCGGTTGTGCCAGTGGAACTGGCAGCCGATCCGATGCAGTTGTCCCGGATGGCTGAGCAATGCCTGATCCCGCTCATCGGGAAACAGCAGGTGCCAGGAGTGGGCTCCTAGTTCACCGATCAGCCCGTCCAGCAGTTGTACCATCGTGCCACCGGACAGGTTGGCCCTGAGGCTGTCCTCAAGCAGCAGTCGGGGGCCGCGGGACGGGGTAAAGGGCACGGCAATCAGTAACTTCGGGTAATAGTCGAGGCCATAACGGCGGTAGGCATCCGCCCAGGCCCAGTCAAACACATACTCACCCATGGAGTGGCTTTTAAGGTAGCCGGGGGCGACGCCGACGATGGCGCTGCCTTGCCGAAAGACCAGGTGGCACGGTTGCCAGCCGGTTTCTGCGGTGGTGCAGCCGGATTCTTCCAGGCTCTGGAAAAATTCATAACGCAGGAACGGATTGGTGCGACCTGCCAGGCGTTCCCAGTCTTCCGGGGGAATGTCGGTGATGCTTGCACAGGTCTTCAGGGTCAGGGGTGCGGGTTCGGCCATGGCTCGGATACATTGTTGATGCGTACCCGATACCATACGCCAGAACCCGCCGAATGATCACTCCTGTATCGCGGGCTCGAACACTGTAAAGGTTGTGCAAAGCGCTGTCGCCGAACCAGTGCGGTTTGGGTGCCGTGTTAGACTTCTGGCAGTTCAGTGGGAGGTGCAGGAATGCAGGACAGGGTTTTGCTGGTTGAAGACGATGAGGAGCTGAGGGAGCTTCTCGCCCGCTATCTGGGCAATCAGGGGTTTACCGTGCGCGAAGCTGCCACTGGCCGTGACGGCCTTGCCCTGGCGCTCGGGCAGGATTGCGACATTGTGGTGCTGGATATCATGCTGCCGGATATCAGCGGGCTGGATGTGTTGCGGGAGCTGCGTGCCCGGACTCACCTGCCGGTGGTGTTGTTGACTGCCCGGGGGGATGAGACCGATCGCATTGTCGGCTTCGAGGTCGGCGCCGATGACTACATTCCCAAACCCTGCAATCCCAGGGAGCTGGTGGCCCGGCTGCAGGCCCTGCTCAGGCGCATTGCCTGGGACCAGAAAACTGACCTGAACGACAACCGGGAATATGGCGACCTGAGGGTGGAGCCCGCCCACCGTCGCATCTACCAGAACGACCAGGCTCTGGACCTGACGGCTACCGAATACGAGGTACTTCAGGTCCTGCTGGCCCATGCCGGCAGTGTGGTTCGCAAGACTGACCTGATGCAGTGGGCCCTGGGGCGTCGTCTTGAAGCCTATGACCGGACCCTCGACATGCACATCAGCAACCTTCGCAAGAAGCTCGGCAATGACGATCCACCCCGGATCGAGACCGTGCGCGGGCTTGGTTATAGCTACCGGGTGCCCGTGTGAACAAGCCCCTGATGTTTCCGCTGTTCTGGCGGATCTTCCTGTCCATCTGGCTGGCCATGGCGGTGACGGTAGTTGCCAGCAACCTGGCCACCCGCTTCCTGCTGGATCGCGAACGCCAGGCCATTGAGCGCCAGGTGGGCCTCAGGGACCTGGGTATGGAAGCCATCGATATCCGGGAGCAGAAAGGCAGGGGGGATGCCTGGCGCTTCCTGCGCAGCCAGGGTGAGCGCCTGGATCTGCACCTGATCCTCATCGAACGGGATGAACAGGACGACCGCCTGCCCGAGCCGATCCGGGAACGGATGCGGTCGAGCTGGAACCCCCAGAAACCCGCAGTGATCGATCTTTCCGAGAACTACCGTCTTGTTGCCTGGCCCAGGCTGAGCGGGGAAGGCTGGCTGGATCCAGGGTTCTTCAAGTTCATCGAATTTGCCCTGGCCGCAGTGCTGATTACCCTGGCGTGCTGGTGGATTGCCCGACTGGTGTCACGACCGCTCAAGCACATGGAGACCACGGCGCAGGCCATTGCGGCAGGTAAGAATTCCCTCCGGGTGAAGAATGAGATTGCCGATCGTCGCGATGAAGTGGGCCAGCTGGCGACCGCGTTCAATGCCATGACCGACCAGTTGTGCAACCTGCTGGATCGGCAGACCCAGTTGCTCCGGGATATTTCCCACGATTTGCGTACGCCACTGGCACGTCAGCGGGTAGCCATCGAACTGGCCAGTGAAAGCGGTGCGGATGCGCCCCTGATGTCCAGCATCCTGCGCCAGAATGAGCGTCTGGAGGCCATGACCGGGCAGATCCTGACCCTGTATCGGATCACCGAGCAGGGTGAGGAAATAGACCGGTTGCCGGTGGAGCCGTTGCCGTTGCTAAACCGGGTTCTCGAGGACGCGTCAGACTACGCTAAACACCAGGGGGTGGAATGCAGACTCGTCGCCGCTCCCGATGTCGCCAGTGCCCGAGTGCTCGGAGACGAGGGCTTGTTGCAGAGGGCGGTAGACAACATTCTGCAGAATGCACTGGACCATACTCCCGGTGGCAGATCCGTTCACGTGGCACTGAAAACGTCAGGAAAACATCTGCTTCTGGAAATCCGTGATGAGGGGGCGGGCGTGCCGGAGGAAATGCTGGGCCAGTTGTTCGAACCATTTTTCCGGGCTGACAAATCCCGGGGTGGCAAGGGCTGGGGCCTGGGGTTGGCAATTGCGCGCGACATTATAGCGGCCCACGATGGTACCATCACTGCCGGGAACAGCGCCGAGGGCGGTCTGACAGTGACGATCAAACTTCGTGTTCAGACGGCCGGGAAAGCATGAAACAGGATTCTCCATGAACAGAGATTACCCGGTACCTGCCGGTTACCTTGAGCGAGAGACCGAAGTCAAGAAGAGCCGTTTCATTGCCCGGGTTGCACCGGTCAGTTCACGTGAGGAGGTTCACCAGTGGCTGGAGCAGGCCCATCGTGACCATCCGGATGCCCGACACATCTGCTGGGCCTACCAGATTGGCCGGCCGGGCTCGGCGGCGGAAGCGGCCATGAACGATGACGGTGAGCCATCTGGAACGGCCGGCAAGCCAATCCTGAACGTGATACAGCACAAGGATATGGGGGATGTGCTGGTGATGGTGATTCGTTATTTCGGTGGTATCAAACTTGGTGCCGGCGGCCTGGTGCGCGCTTATGCCGGAGCGGCGGAGAGCGTGTTGTCCGCAGTCGACCGCGTGGTTCAACAACCGACCACGGTTGCCCGGGTCACCATGTCATTTGCCGATGAGCAACCCCTACGGCATTGGTGCGAAGTCCATGGCGCCAGTGTCGATGCTGTCGACTACGGAACCACGGTGGTGGCCGGGTTGTCTGTCCCTATGGACAAGCTTGACGAGTTCACGCAGTTCTGCAACGCCCAGAAACTGGATTACGTTCTGGAAACCTGAGGATCGAAACGGCATCGGAGCGCGTGTAGCAGACGTATACTTAACTAACTCCGAATAAGCTGTGTAAGGAGCCAATCATGATGCGTTTTCTGACAATGGCGTTCACCGGGTTGCTGCTGGCCGGTTGCGCCGCCAATGTGGTAACCGACTACGACGATGCCGTGGTGTTCGGCAATTACTCCACCTGGGCTTTCGCTCCAAGTGCGGGGAATTCCTCGTTCGTATCCCTGGATGGCAACCGGGTGCGCCAGGCGGTTGAGCGTGAGTTGAACCGCAAGGCCATGCGACGGGTTGCCGAATCCGAGGCAGATCTGCTGGTCAACTGGCAGATTGTTGAGGAGGAGCGCCTGGAGCAGAGCGGCGTCGGCCTGGGATTCGGATTTGGCTCCGGTCATTTCGGCTGGGCGCTGGCGGCTCCGCCACCCGTTCGTGAGATCGAGGAGGGCAAACTGGTCGTCGAACTGGTAGATAACGAAAACGACCAGGTGGTCTGGCGTGCGGCGAGCCGGCGCTATCTCCGGGAGAGCCAATCCCCGGAGACCCGCAGCGAACTGATTGATGAGGTGGTGTCCGAGATGTTTTCGAAGTACCCTCCGGGCCTTGAGTGATTCAGAGGAGTGCCCGGAGGCAGCATGAAAAAACGGTCTGGTGGCCTGGTCTATTCCACCGAAACGGGGCGCATGTGCCCCGAATGCAGAAACCCCGTCGATCAATGCACCTGTGGCAAGCCCGCGAGACCGGCTGGCGATGGTATCGTTCGGGTCAGTCGCGAAACCAAGGGGCGCAAGGGTAAGGGCGTCACCCTGATTACCGGCATCCCGATGGACGACAAGGAACTCAAAGCCTATGCCAAGGTCCTGAAGGCCAAATGCGGTACCGGTGGTACGGTCAAGGATGGCGTAGTGGAAATCCAGGGCGATCAACGGGACCTGCTGGTGCCCTTGCTTCAGCAAAAGGGCTGGACCGTCAAGAAAGCCGGTGGCTGATCGTCTGATACGCAATTCGTTTTCGCTCACGTTACAATTAGACGTGAGACAGCGTTCCCCCAATTCTGAGCAATCAACGAAATCCCTCACTCCGGCACCCCGGGGCTGAGGGATTTCTGTGACCGGAGGCAAGCATGCATATACTGGTTCTGGGTGCGGGAGTGATAGGCACGACCACCGCCTGGTTTCTGCAAAAACAGGGGCATCAGGTCACGGTGGTGGACCGGCAGAGTGGTGCCGGCCTGGAAACCAGTTACGCCAACGGTGGTCAGATTTCAGTTTCCCATGCCGAGCCCTGGGCCAACCCGTCGGCCCCGCTGAAGGTCCTGAAATGGCTGTTCCAGTCGGACGCGCCGTTGCTGTTCCGGCCCCGTCTGGATCCGGCCCAATGGCGCTGGGCGCTGGCTTTTCTGGCCGAGTGCACCTCCGCCAAGGCGGCCCACAACATCCGTCAGATGGTCAACCTGGGCACCTATAGCCGCAGCCAGCTTCAGGCCTTGCGGGCGGAGCTGGGCCTGGACTACGACCAGCTGGAAAAAGGCATCCTTCACTTCTATACCAACGCTGAAGAGTTCGATGGCGCCCTGGAGCCCACCCGCATCATGCAGGATCTGGGCTGTGATCGTCAGATCATCGATGCCAACCGGGCGGTGGAACTGGAGCCGGCCCTGGCACCGATCAAGGACCGTATTGCCGGCGCGACCTACACCTCCGAGGACGAATCCGGAGACGCGCGAAAATTCACCCAGGCGCTGGCAAAACGCTGCCAGGACGCTGGCGTGGAGTTCCGGTATGGTACGGACATCCTGGGCTTCGACCAGGCCGGTGACCGGATTCTGGGTGTCCAGACCCTGAGGGAAGGGCACCATGAAACCCTGCGTGCCGATAGCTATGTGCTGTGTCTGGGCAGTTTCAGTGCCATTCTGGCCCGGCAGCTGGGCATCACTCTCGATATCTACCCGGCCAAGGGCTACTCCATCACCGTGCCGGTCAAGAATGAAGAGGCGGCGTTCAGGGTCAGTCTCACTGATGACGAATACAAGCTGGTCTATTCCCGCCTGGGCGACCGGCTCCGGGTCGCCGGCACCGCCGAGCTCAGTGGCTACAGCCGAAAACTGAACCTCACCCGCTGTCGCGCCATCGTCCGGCGCACGGCAGAGGTCATGCCGGAGGCAGGGGACTGGGACCGCGCCGAATTCTGGACCGGTCTGCGCCCGGCCACGCCCTCCAACGTGCCCTACATCGGCAAGAGCCATTTCGCCAACCTGTATCTCAATACCGGCCATGGCACCCTGGGCTGGACCCATTCCTGCGGCTCCGCCGCGGCCCTGGCGGATATCGTTGGTGGCAAAAAGCCCGAGGTGGATTTCACCTTCGCCGGCATGTGAAAAAGGGGCCAGATGAAAGCTTTCATCTGACCCCGATCTCGCCCCGAGTTGTCGTCACACTCAGGGGTCTGATGAAAACCTTCATCTGACCCCAACTTAGACCCTATCTCTGCCTTAATGGCCCGAAATGCCGGGCAACTGTCACCAACTGGCAATAAACTCCTCCCAATCTGTGACCTCCTCACAATCTACGGCCGTTCTCATGGCGGCCTTCGCAAACAACAACGGAGAGCAGAATGGAAAGGCAACGTCGTGCGGTCGTCAAAGGGCTCGCTGCTACGCCTTTCACTGCGCTGACTGCCTGTGGCGGCAGCGGCTCAAATTCCTCGCCCTCAACCGGTGACTCTGATCCCGGAGTGGTTAGCGGTGATTCCGCCAGGGTTCCCCGGGTGGCTTTCAACCATGGTGTTGCTTCGGGGGATCCTCTGTCGGATCGCGTTATTCTCTGGACCCGTGTCACGCCTACGGATGCATTGCCCCGAACTGTTGAAAGCGTGCCGGTGCAGGTGACCGTAGCCCGGGATCGTGACATGCGGGAACCTATTGGCCAGATCAATACCACGACAGGTGCGGACCTGGATTTCTGCGTCAAGGTGGATGTGACCGGTCTCCGGCCGGATACCTGGTACTACTACCAATTCTCCGTGGGCAACCAGAAATCGGTAGTCGGTCGGACCAGGACCTTTCCGGACACGACGATGCCGGCGGAGCGTGCCAGGTTTGCCGTGGTGTCCTGCTCCAACTACGCCTATGGACTATTCTCCGTTTACAAGGCGGTCAGCGAACAGGCGGTCCAGCTTGCCAATCCGCATATGAAATATGTGGAGCTCAAGACCCCCGGATTCATTCTTGTTGATGTAACAACAGAACGGACCCAGGCGGAATTACTTTACGTCCGGAGTATTTCCAGTACGGACGACCTGGGAACAATTGACCCCAACATGATCAAGGTTGTGGGTGTCGATAGCGGTAACAGCCGCATCTATCAGGATCGTCCCCGGTCTGAGCCGAGAGCGGTTCGCACCGCAATGTTTCACCCGCCAGTGCGCCAGACTGTGAGTTAAGGAGGTTCTGATGACCCGTGTAATTATCCCGGAGGCAAACCGCTGGAAACGGCGGGATGTCTTGCGGACCCTGTTCTTCACTGCCGGAGCGGTCGGTTCGGCGTCGTGGCTGACTGGCTGTGGCGGTTCGGATTCCATGAGCGCAGTCACACCACCTGTTGCCGGTGAATTACCGGATGCTGGTGAGCTTCCGGGGGAGGTTGAAAAACTCTTGGGCCGGTTTGCGGACATCGGACCACTGCGTGAACCGGATGTTCACGGCGTTCGCACCCCGCAGGGCTTCGCTACCCGTGTGGTGGCAATCAACGGTGAGCTGCCACAACCCGAGGGCATGGCCGTCAGCGGTCCGAAGACGGGCGGCATCGGTAACCGCCCCTGGCATATTTTTCCGGACGGTGCCGGCGTGGTGCCCAGGGACAACGGAGGCTGGATCTATATCAGTAACAGTGAGGTTCCGGGTGTTGGCAGCATCGGCTTTACTTATCCGGAGCTGGCCGGGCTGACCAATATCGTCGAGGAGTTCACTCCGGGACTGGCCCAGGTGGGGACACTGGTGTTTGATCCTGATGGCACCATTGTCGATTCCTACACCATTCTCAGCGGCACCACCTTCAACTGCGCCGGATGTGTGACACCCTGGAAAACCTGGCTGTCCTGCGAGGAATTCCCCAACGGCCAGGTCTGGGAGTGCGACCCGTACCAGCCTGGAGAGGGACTGGCCAGGCCAACCCTTGGCTTCTTTTCCCATGAGGCCATTGCCATCGATCCGGGTGAACGTCTGCTGTACCTGACCGAGGACATGCCCGACGGGCGTTTCTACCGCTGGGTGCCAGACCCCGCTGACTGGCCCGAGGGCAGCGAGCGGGCCGCTTTGCAGTCCGGACGGCTGCAGGTCCTGGGAGTAGGCGGTGATGGCGTCGAAGCAGCGTTGGATTCACCCCAGCCTATCCAATGGCTGGATGTCCAGAACCCCCATGAGCCGCAGCATGAAAACCGGTTGGCGGATTCAACCGTGTTCGACGGGGGCGAGGGCGTCTGGTTCTTCAACGGCATCGTCTACTTTGCCACCAAGGGTGACGACCGGATCTGGGCGGTGGATACCCTGGCGCAGACCATTGAGGTCATCTATGACCGGGCCACCGCCGTGGCGCCGAACGATATCCTTTCCGGTGTGGACAACCTTTTCGTGACCGATCGGGGCGACATCCTGGTGGCAGAAGATGGCGGCGACATGCAGGTGGTGGTGATCCTGCCCGATGGGACCCTGAAGCCGTTGCTGCAGATTGTGGGGCAGGACGCTTCGGAGGTTGCCGGGATCGCATTCTCGCCGGATGGCCGGAGGATGTACTTCACCTCGGATCGTGGGGGAAGAAATGGTTTTGGCGGGTTTACCAATGGCCTCGGGATGGTTTATGAGCTGATTCTGCCTGAGGGGCTGTGAGCGAAAACGGGGTCAGAAGAAGGCTTTCTTCTGACCCCAGGTTCAACCCCGGGGTTCTGATGCGCTCCCCAGGGGTCTGATGAAAACCTTCATCTGACCCCAAGTTCACGTTTATCCCCGCAGTTACTTCAACTGATCCCGAATCAACTTCTTGTTGATTTTGCCAACACTGGTCTTGGGAATGTCATCCACAAAGTCCATCTGCTCGGGGATGGCCCACTTGTTGATATCGCCGCTGTCGACAAACTGTTGCAGGTGCTTCTGAATGTCTTCCTGGCTGGCATTTTCGCCCGGTTTCAGGGTGACCAGCGCATAGGGACGCTCGCCCCATTTCTCGTCGGGAACACCGACCACCGCGGCGCCGGCAACGGCCGGGTGCTGGCTGATCAGGTTTTCCAGGTCCAGGGAGGACAGCCATTCCCCGCCGGTCTTGATCACATCCTTGATTCGGTCCTTGATGGTCAGAGTGTTGTCCGGCTCCATGCTGGCGACGTCGCCGGTGTGCAGCCAGCCACCTTGCCAGAGCTCCTCGCCCTTCTCGGGCTCCTTGAAATAACTCTGGGTCAGCCAGGGCGCACGGGTAACCACCTCACCTTTGGCTTCGCCATCGTGGGGGACCGGCTTGCCGGACGGATCGACGATCTCGATCTCCACCATGGGCACGGCAATGCCGGTCTTGACCCGCTTCTCGGTCTGCTGCTCCAGCGGTAGCTCCAGGTCTTCCGGCTTGAGATGGGTGGCACTCAGCAGCGGGCAGGTTTCGGACATGCCGTAGCCGGTATACATGCGGATGCCGAGCTTCGCGCCGGCGTCGCACAGGCCCTTGGTCAGCGCGCTGCCGCCGATCAGGACATGCCAGTTGCTCAGATCTGCCGTCTTGATGGATTCGGTGGCCATCATCATCTGCATGATGGTGGGCACACAGTGGGAGAAGGAGACCTTGTGCTCCTTGAGCAGGTCCACCAGCAGTTCCGGCTCATAACGGCCGGGGTAGACCTGCTTGATACCCATCATGGTGGCGGCATAGGGCACACCCCACGCGTGCACATGGAACATGGGAGTGACCGGCATGTACACGGAGCTGGAGCGTAGCAGCGGCATTTCGTCATAGGCCGCCAGGGAACCGGTCATCGCCAGGGTGTGCAGGACAAGCTGTCGGTGGCTGAAATACACCCCCTTCGGATTGCCGGTGGTACCGGTGGTGTAGAAGGTGGTCGCCACGCTGTTCTCATCGAAATCCGGGAAATCGAACTCGGTTCCCGCCTGGCCGAGCAGGGCCTCGTATTCACCGGCGGTGTCCAGGCTGGTGTCGGCGGCGGAGTCGGAGTCAGTCAGCTGGATGTAGGTTTTGACCGTCTGGATTTCATTCTTGACGCCTTCGAGAATGGGCAGGAAGTCGTCATGGACCAGCACCACGTCGTCCTCGGCGTGGTTCATGGTGTACACAATCTGTTCCGGAGAGAGGCGCACGTTGATGGTATGCAGGACGGCACCAATCATCGGGATTGCAAAAAAGCACTCCAGGTAACGAGGGGTATCCCAGTCCATGACCGCCACCGTATCGCCCGGCTTCACGCCAGCATCGGTCAGAGCATTGGCCAGCCGGTGAATGCGTTCCACCAGGGTGGTGTAGGTGTACTTGCTGCGGTTGGCGTAGTGGATTTCCTGGTCCGGGTTATAACGGGGCCCCGAGAGCAGGAGCTGTTTGATAAGCAGGGGGTACTGATAGGCGTTCTTGGCCGGAGACAGGATTCGGGTCTGTGCCATCTTGTATTCCTCTTTCTCTGCTTGTGCTTGTTATTACGATGAGAAAGATAAATCTGACACAGTTTGGGAAAAACAGGAACCGCCGAAAGGGAAAAAATTGCAGAACGTACGCGTCACTTTTTGCATTCCTGGTACGCTCTGCGGATCAGGGTATTACTCGTAAGTGCAGAGGTAGGCGGTATCGATATCAGCTTTCGCCTTGAAACTGGCCTGTCCGGCCACGTCAAAGCTTTCGCCGGCACCGTAGGTCATCCACTCGTCCATGCCCGGCAGTAGTACCGTCAAGGCGCCGCTGATGACCGTCATGGTTTCCTTCTTGGTGGTGCCGAACTCGTACTCACCCGGGCTGATCACACCAACCGTGGCTGGCAGGGTAGCCGTCTGAAAGGCAATGGATTTGGCTTTGCCGTCGAAATACTCGTTTACTCTAAGCATACGCTGGCCTCCTGAAATGGATTGGGGCGACCACTATACGGCAAAACGGTGCAAGTCCAATGACATTTTTATTGGGGGAGGCGGCGTGAGGGTGGGGGCAGATGAAAACCTTCATCTGACCCCATATTCATCTAACCTCCGGCCCAATCACTGCTCCCAGGGCTTCCCCTCGGTACCATCCATGGTCTTCACCCCGATATGCATGGCCGCCTTGGCCAGGATGTTGGCGCTGACCGGCGCGGTCATGAACAGGAACACGGTGATCAGCACTTCGGAGATGCCGATACCTTCTCCCCGTGCGCTGAAGTAGATCACCGAGCTGAGCATGATGGCGCCCACGCCCAGGGTGGTGGCCTTGGTGGGGCCGTGCAGCCGGGTGAAGAAATCCGGCAGGCGCGCGAGGCCGATGGCGCCGATCAGCGTGAAGGTGCCCCCGATCAGCAGCAGGAAAGCAATGGCGTATTCGGCAAACGGGCTCATGTGGCTCTCCTATTCGATCACGCTGCCGCGCTTGAGGTACTTGGCCATGGCGACGGTCCCGACAAAACCCATAACCGCGATCAGCAGGGCGGATTCAAGGTACATCCGGGTGCCCAGGGTGATACCCAGCAGAATGATCAGTGCGATGGCATTGATATAAAGAGTATCCAGGGCCAGTACCCGGTCGGGTGCATCCGGCCCCTTGATCAGACGGTACACGTTCAACAGGGCGGCCAGGGTGACCATGGCGATGGTGATGTATAGGGCGATGGTGATCATTTGAACATCTCCAACAGAGGCTGTTCATAGCGTTTTCGGATTGTATCGATCACTTCCTGTTCATTCTCGGTGTCCAGGGCGTGAATCAGCAACAGGCGCTGGTCGTCACTGACATC
>JAAZVL010000222.1 GCA_018623515.1 Marinobacter sp. | reverse complement strand
TTCATGCCATTTACCTTTGCCCCTCACCCCAGGGGCTTTTTTTATTGTTCAGCGGCGAAAAGCGCGATAGACCATAAACCGGCGGGTTTGCTCCAGTCGCTCCACTGTGCCGACATGGCGCTGGATCAGTTCCCCGTAGGGCAGGAAGCTGTTTGCCACCAGCCGCAATTCGCCACCGGGTTCCAGGTGAGAGGCTACCTCCCGCAGGAATCGTTCGGTCATGGAGGTATCGGTCCGTACCCCGGTGTGAAACGGAGGATTGGTAACGATGGCGGGCCATTTTCCCTGCACACCCGACAGGCCATCCGATGACCGGATATCGCCGGTACAGCCATTACGCTCATAGGTTGCGCGGGCACAGATAACCGCCTGCGACTGGACATCGAGACCATCAACCGTGGAAGTGGCCAGATCCGCCTGCCGCTGCCAGCCCTGGAGCCAGCTGCCGATCACCCCGGCACCGCAGGCAAAATCCAGTACCCGACCGGCCCTGACGGGCTCTCTGGCGAGGGTGTCCAGCAAGAGGGCCGTTCCCTCATCCAGTTCGCCGAGGCTGAAGACCCCCGGCATACCGGCCACTTCGATGCTGACACCGGCATGCTCTATCGGTGTCCAGGTAATCCAGTCCGCCAATTTGAACGAGTGGGACGGCGCTTCCACCTCTGCGCTCCACACCTGGCAATGCCGGGCGCTGTCCACCTTGCCGGCATCGGGTAGCCTGGCCCTGAGCTGCTTGACCGCACCGGCGATACCTTCTTTCTTCTCGCCCACCAGGATCAACCGGGCACCGGCTCTGGCCAGCCATAGCGCCAGTGCCAGCCTCAAATCCAGTTCGGCCCGCGCCTTGGGCAGGAAAACCACGATGGTGTCGAGAGTGGCGGGCTGGAGACCGGGATCGTCGTAGCCGAAACAGGCCTGCCAGCCGGGCACCCGGCTCAAAGCGCTGTAGACGCCGGCATGCTCACTCATGGCAAGACCACGGTTACCGACCAGGGGCAGTGCCGACGGGTCGGTCACCCCGAGCAGGCCAACCGTACCGCCAAGCAGGTCACGGTTGCGCAGCAATGCCTCATGGGAATTGGGAAGGGAGGACATGAATCGATCAGGCCAGCTTCTGGCGACCGGCACGGACCGGACGCTGAACCAGTTCCTCCACCGCATTCTGACGGACCTGGTCCCGCTCCTCCTCATTGGAGATGGACAGCCCCATGTCCCGGAGCAGGCCATCGGCCACGTCATAGACAAAACCGTGTACATTCAGCGGCTGCCCGCGCCGCCAGGCTTCCTGGACGATGTTGTTCTGGCACACGTGGCCGACCTGCTCCACCACGTTCAGCTCGCACAGACGATCGACCCGGTCCTGCTCGCTCGGAATTGCGTCCAGCGTTGCCTGATGGCGGTCGCGCACGTCCTGAACATGGCGCAGCCAGTGGCTGATCAGGCCGAAGCCCTCGTTCCTCAGGGCCGCACGGACCCCGCCACAGCCATAGTGGCCCACCACCAGGATGTGCTTCACCTTGAGCACTTCGATGGCGAACTGCAGCACTGACAGACAGTTGAAGTCCGTGTGCACCACCACGTTCGCCACATTCCGGTGCACAAACAGCTCACCGGGCAGCAGATCCACAATCTGGTTGGCCGGTACCCGGCTGTCGGCACAGCCGATCCACAGGTAATCCGGCGCCTGCTGATTGGACAGGCGGTCGAAGAACTTGGGATCGACAGACTTGATGCCGTTGGCCCAGGCCCGGTTCTTGTCCAGCAGATGATCTAGCTGCCCCATGCAAACAACTCCCGTTTCTGACAAAAGTGCCGGAATTGAAAGCGAATCACTGTCGAAACGCAATACTCAGTTGGTCTCAACCTCCAATTCGCCCTGGGGTTGGTGGATCGTACTCTGGGCCAGATCCAGCAACTCCCGGAGTGCAACGGAGAACATGGCGTACTCGGGCTCGCGGGTACTCTTGAGTTCCGCCAGCATCGACTTCCAGCGGTCAATCATGTGCTCATGTTGCTGCATCCAGCTCTCCACGCAGGCGGGCACATCCGCGGGCTTCTCCGCCAGCTTGAGCACCCCGGTGGTCAGCGCACGTTGCTGCCAGTCCAGATCCTCCCGGAAACTCTCCCGGGCCAGCGCTTCCCAGTGGGACACGGGCTGGAGCTCGGCGATGGCGGTGGCGAACCAGGTCAGATCCAGCCGGTCGCCCAGGTCGAAATAGAGGTTGGCTACGGTCTTGAGCGGCATCCCGGTGGCTTCCTTCGCCTCGATGATACCCAGGGACGAGTACAGATAACCGGTACCGGAAACCACGGACGCCAGCTCCTTGGGCAGGCCCGCCTCGACCAGATTCGTGTGGCGTTTCTCCCAGGACTGGCGTGCCTGCTCGCCGAGATAGTCCGGCAGGCCGGCGGTAATGGCCCAGACGCTGTCGGCAAACCGCTCCATGTGGCTCTGGATGCTCAGTTCGGCCCGACGGTTACGCAGCAGCCAGCGGACGGACCGGCGCATCAGCCGCATCAGGTCCTGCATCAGCTCCATCTGCAGTCTGGCCGGGATGTGGAAGTCCAGCGCCTCGATCTTGTCCCACCAGTTATCGATGCGGAACACGTCCCGCGCGATGATCCATGCCAGGGCGATGGAGGCGGCGTCGGCGCCGGTGGACTGGTTCAGGCGTTCCACAAAGGTGATACCCATGTGGTTGACCATGTCGTTGGCAATCTGCGTGGCGATGATCTCCCGCCGCAGCTGGTGCTCGCCCAGCTCCGAGCTGAACTGCTGGGTCAGGGCACGGGGGAAGACCTTGTACATTTCACTGGCCAGCAGCGGCTCATCCGGCAAGCTGCTGTTGATCAGGGTCTGTTTGAGGTCGCCTTTGACGTAGGAAATCAGTACCGACAGCTCCGGGCGGGTCAGGCCCTTCTTGTCGAGCTTGCGCTCGGACAGGGTTTCATCGTCCGGCAGGAACTCCAGGGCCCGATTGAGCTTGCCTTCGCTCTCGAAGGTGTTCATGAGCCGGCGGTATTCCTCCAGGCGGGTTGCGGCATCCTCGCTGGCAATGCTAATGGCCTGGGTCTGGCGATAATTGTTCTTCAGCACCAGCTCGGCGACATCGTCGGTCATCTCTTCCAGCATCACGTTCCGCTGCTTTTCGGTGAGATCACCGACAGCCACGGCCCGGTTGAGCAGGATCTTCATGTTGACCTCGTGGTCCGAACAATCCACGCCACCGGAGTTGTCGATAAAGTCGGTGTTCAGACGGCCGCCCTTGAGGGCGTACTCGATCCGACCCAGCTGGGTCAGGCCCAGGTTGCCGCCCTCGCCCACTACCTTGCAGCGCAGCTCGGTGCCGTTGACCCGCAGGCCATCATTGGCCTTGTCGCCAACATCCGCGTTGGATTCGGAACTGCCCTTGACGTAGGTGCCGATACCCCCAACCCAGAGCAGATCCACCTGGGCCTTGAGGATGTGGGAAATGAGCATGTTGGGTGGCACGCGATCGGCCTTGATGCCCAGCAGTTTTTTCATTTCCGGACTGACGGGAATCGACTTGGCGTTGCGACTGAACACCCCGCCGCCCTTGGAGATCAGCTTGGTGTCGTAATCGGTCCAGGCTGACCGGGGCATTTCGAACAGACGCTTGCGTTCCCGGTAGCTGGCTTCGGCATCGGGCTCCGGATCGACAAAGATGTGGATGTGGTTGAATGCGGCCACCAGCCGGGTTTTCTCCGAGCACAGCATGCCGTTGCCGAACACGTCACCGCCCATATCGCCGATGCCAATGGCAGTGAATTCGTCCAGCGCCGGGTTGATGCCCATTTCGCGGAAATGGCGTTCCACCGAGACCCAGGCACCCCGGGCGGTGATGCCCATCTTCTTATGGTCATAGCCGTTACTGCCCCCGGAGGCGAAGGCGTCGCCCATCCAGAAGCCGTATTCCGCTGCCAGGCCATTGGCAATATCGGAGAAGGTGGCGGTGCCCTTGTCGGCAGCAACAACCAGATAATGGTCGTCCTCGTCGTGCCGGATCACCCGCTCCGGCGGCTCGATCCCGGCATTCACGAGGTTATCGGTGATATCCAGCAGGCCGCGGATAAAGGTCTTGTAGGCCTCTATACCCTCTGCCTGGAAAGCTTCCCGATCCGAGGGATCCGGCAGTCGCTTGGCCACGAAACCACCCTTGGCACCGACCGGCACGATCACCGCATTCTTCACCTGCTGGGCCTTGACCAGACCCAGGATCTCGGTGCGGTAATCCTCGAAACGGTCGGACCAACGCAGGCCACCGCGGGCAACCTTGCCGCCCCGGAGGTGCACGCCCTCGACCCTCGGCGAGTAGACAAAGATCTCGAACATGGGCAGCGGCAGTGGCATATCCGGGATGCGGGTCGGATCAAATTTCACACTGATATAGGACTTCGGTTTGCCATCCCCATCCAGCTGGAAGTAGTTGGTGCGCAGGGTGGCCTGCATCAGTTCCAGGTACAGTCGCAGGACCCGGTCTTCGCTGAGGTTGTCGACTTCATCCAGCCCGGCATTGAATTCGATCTCCAGTTTTTGCTGCGCTGCCTCGGTCTTGCCCCTGCTCTGCTGGCGATCAGGGTTGAAGCGGATATCAAACAGGTCCAGCAATGTCCGGGTCAGCTGGACATGGTTGACCAGGGTGTTGGAGATGAACGTCTGGCTGTTGGAGAAGCGGATCTGACGCATGTAGCGCGCATAGGTCCGCAGCAGCGCA
>JAAZVL010000221.1 GCA_018623515.1 Marinobacter sp. | reverse complement strand
GGTATTGAGGGATTCGTCCAGTTGCAGGCGCTGTTGGCCCTGGCGGATATCCGGGGCGTTAATCACTGAGACCGCAGCGGGGGCTTCATACAGATCCCGAACCAGCCGTGGCGCCGTGACTTTCAGCACCAACTCCTCATCGGTGTCCGATGGCGATTGGGCGATCGCAGGTAGCGAGACAGAAAAACACATGGGTGCCAGGACAAGCGCTGCCGGGTAGTTGTAATTGTTCAAAAGACCTCCTCAGGGTTCGCTATCCAGGACTTTGGTTACCGCCCCGGTCGCGGAATCAGGCAGGAATCCACGCATCGAACAGATCAACCAGCCAGGGCACCAACAAGGCGGTGGCAAATGCGGACAGCGCCATGGCCAGCCCGGAGAAGGCGCCCATCTGGTTGCTGACCTGAAAGGCACGGGCGGTGCCGATCCCGTGGGCCGCCACGCCCATGGCAATGCCCTTGGCGGTATCGTCTTTAACCCGGATCCATTCAAACAGTTTGGTACCCAGCACCGCGCCGGTGATTCCGGTGATCACCACCAGCACGGCGGTCAGCGACGGCAGGCCGCCGATCTTCTCGGAAATGCCCATGGCCACCGGCGCCGTGGCCGATTTCGGTGCCAGGGACATCTGGATCTCGAGCGATCCGCCGAAGATCCGCGCCAGCCAGATCGAGCTGCCCGCCGCGATCACCACACCACACAGCAGTGAGAGGGTCACCGGCATCCACAGTTGGCGCAACCGGGAGAACTGCTGGTACAGCGGTACCGCCAGCGCCACCGTGGCCGGACCGAGCAGGAAGTGGACGAACTGACCACCTTCGAAATAATCGCTGTAGGAGGTGCCGGTCAGCAACAGCAGGCCGATGAGCATGGCGACGGAGGTCACCACCGGGTTGGCCAGCGGATTGGAATTGGTGCGTAGGTACAGTCGATAGGCCAGACCATAGGCCACCAGGGTGATGGTCAATCCCAGCAGCGGCGAGGCCGAGAGGTAGACCCAGATATCCTTCAGCCCGGGATCATTCATGGCTCTGTTCCTCTTTGGCGGCCGGGCCCACCAGCCAACGGGTGGTCAGCTGCATCACCAGGGCCGTGGCCACCATGGTGATGACGGTGCTGAGCAGCAGCGCCAGGGTAATGGGCACCCACTCATCGGCAATGCGACTGAAGTGGGCCATCATGCCCACGCCCGCAGGTACAAACAGCAGGGACAGGTGACTGAGCAGGGCCGTGGAGGCGGTTTCCACCGATTCCGGCGCGCTGCCGCGAATCCAGAGGGTGATGAACAGCATGACCATACCCAGCACCGGCCCGGGAATGGGTACGCCCAGCAATCGCACGGTGACCTCTCCGACCAGCTGGTACACCAGCAGCAGGGTTATGCCATTGAGAAACTGCATGAAACTCTCCCCGGACGAAATGGAAAAATTCACAATAACAGGGAACTTTATAACACCCTGAATCGTGAACGGAGCCCATTATCAGTATACTTTCAGCTTACAACTAAAAATCCCTTACATTGTTAGTGGAGTACGACAAGGAATGAAACGTCTGGGAACACTGGATGCCTCATGGCTGGCCGTGGAATCTGAGGACACCCCGATGCACGTGGGCAACCTTCAGATCTTCTCACTGCCGGAGGGCGCTCCCGAGACCTTCCTGCGGGACATGGTCACCCGCATGAAAGAAGCCGGCGACATCGCTTCGCCCTGGGGCTACAAACTGGCCTGGTCCGGTTTTCTCGGCCGGCTGGTTGCCCCTTACTGGGTGGAAGACAAGAAGATCGACCTGGATTACCACGTGCGGCACTCGGCGCTGCCGCGCCCCGGGGGCGAGCGGGAACTGGGTATTCTGGTGTCCCGCCTGCACTCCAACCCGCTGGATTTCTCGAGGCCACTTTGGGAATGCCACGTGATCGAGGGCCTGGAGAACAACCGGTTTGCCCTGTACACCAAGATGCACCATTCGATGATCGACGGCATCAGCGGTGTTCGACTGATGCAGCGGGTGCTGACCACGGACCCGGACCGTCGCGATATGGCCCCGCCCTGGTCGGTCAAACCTCAGCGTCGCAGGGGCAGCAAGACCGACAAGGAAGCCAGCATTCCCGCCGCGGTCTCCCAGGCCATGGATGCCCTGAAACTTCAGGCCGACATGGCGCCCAGGCTCTGGCAGGCCGGCAACCGCCTGGTGCACTCGGTACGACACCCCGAGGACGGGCTGACTGCGCCCTTTACCGGCCCGGTCTCGATCCTCAATCACCGGGTAACGCCCCAGCGGCGGTTCGCCACCCAGCATTACCAGCTGGACCGCCTCAAGGCCCTGGCCCACGCATCCGGGGGCTCCCTGAATGACATTGTGCTGTACCTGTGCGGAACTGCCCTGCGCCGGTTCCTGGCGGAGCAGAACAATCTGCCGGACATCCCGCTCACCGCAGGCATCCCGGTGAACATCCGGCCGTCGGACGACGAGGGCACCGGCACCCAGATCAGTTTCATGATTGCCTCCCTGGCAACCGACGAACCCGATCCGCTGACCCGCCTGCAGAACATCAAGACCTCCACCCGACGGGCCAAGGAGCATCTGCAGAAACTGCCCCGCAGCGCCCTGACCCAATACACGATGATGCTGATGTCGCCGTACATCCTGCAGTTGATGTCCGGGCTTGGCGGGCGTATGCGGCCGGTGTTCAATGTCACCATTTCCAATGTGCCTGGTCCGCAGCAAACCCTCTACTACGAGGGCGCCAGGCTCGAGGCCATGTACCCGGTGTCACTGATCGCCCATGGCGGCGCGCTGAACATTACCTGCCTGAGTTATGCCGGGTCGCTGAATTTCGGCTATACCGGTTGCCGGGATACCCTGCCCAGCATGCAGAAACTGGCGGTGTATACCGGTGAGGCACTGGAGGAGATCGAGGAGCTGATCCTGCCGCCGAAACCGAAAACCACCGGCAGCCGGAAGAAGGCCGCGACCGACAGCAAGTAAGCGACGAAACGGTCAGGCGCCGTCACTTTGCCAGTGGCCGGCGCCGACAAAGATCATCTGCAGGAAGCGGGTTGTCCGCTTCCGGATCTGACCGATCTGGTAGTCATCGTCGGGAGAGACGCTGAGCAGGTCCGTCAGGCTAAAGGCGACGGTACGCACCACCAGGTCGCAGGTCAGATCCAGATCCGCATCACTCAGATGATCCATCAACCGTAGCCGACGCAGGTCGTTGGCCAGCTCGCTGGCGAAGAAGCGCATCTCGCTGCGGATGCCCTCCTGCACCGCCCGGCTCTCCCCGGCCAGCCCCTGGGCCATGAACAGGAAAAAACTCCGGTTGGCCTGGGCGTGGGCCACGAAGATCCCCACCGATTCCTCGATCAGCTTGTCCGACTGCAACACATTGGCGCGGGCCTCCCGCATCATCCGCCGGAGCACAAGGCCCAGCTCATCCACCAGCTGCAACCCCAGATCGTCCATATTCCGGAAATGCCGGTAAAAGGAAGTGGGCACCACGCCCGCCTGCCGCGTTACCTCCCGGATGCCGAGACTGGCAAAGTGCCGGCCTTTGCCCACCAGGGCCAGCGCCGCGCCCATCAGTTTTTCCCGGGTTTCTCCCGGCTTTCGTCGTTGTCGTTCTGCCATGGCCTGCCGTGTCATCTGATCTTCGTGTTCACGAGTGTACACATTTGACCGGAAGAAAGTCGCCCTGACTTGTCATTCTGCGCCAACTCACCAAACCGGATTGTCTCCTGAAAAACCCATGTGTACAGTCGTACACATTAGTGAACAAGTGTACACATCAAATCCGATGAGTACCGGAAATTCCATGGAGCGCATCACCATGTTAGCGAGAGTGACACAGAGCAAAACCCTGCACTGGCTGAGCCGCCAGTTGTCCAACCAGGACAATCCGGTTTCCTGGCTGGATCCGTTACTGGGCCATATCAACCCCATGTGGGTACAGGCGTACACACCGGCACGAGTCGAGCGGGTCGTGCAGGAGACAGAAGACACCCGGACTTTCGTGCTGCGACCGGCACGGCGCTGGACCGGCTTCCAGGCGGGACAGCATGTGAACATCTGTACCGAGATTGACGGCATTCGTCGTAACCGCACCTTCAGCCTGTCCAGCTCTCCTCTGCTCTGGGAGGCTCAGGGCCTGGTGACCATGACCATCAAACGGCTGCCCGGCGGACTGGTCACCAACTGGCTCCATGACCAGGTCGAGCCCGGCCAGGTCATAGGCCTGGGTGAGGCTTTCGGCGAGTTCCTGATCCCCGAACCCGCTCAACCGGTACTTTTCATTGCTGGCGGCAGCGGCATCACGCCGGTACTCAGTCAGCTGGAGACCATGGCTGCACAGGATTATCCGGCGCCGATCACGCTGCTGTATTTCGTGCGGACCCATCGGGATGTAATCGCGGAGGAGAAACTTCGGACGCTGGCGTCCCGTTGTCCGGCGCTGACGGTCGAGGTCATCGCCACCAATGAAAGCGAAGAGCCGCGCTTTCTCAAGGGCGACGATCTCGATGCGATCGCTAATTTGAAGAGCCGGGAGATATACCTGTGCGGTCCCAAGGGCTTGATGGACCTGACCAGTAATCTGCTGCATCAGCGCGGCATCACCGACGACCGGATCCACAGCACCTTCTTTGCGCCCCCTGCCCCCGCGCGACTGGAAGGCGATGAGCTTGGCGGCGAGGTGACGTTTGCACAAAGTGATGTGCAGGTCGGTTCCGAAGGCGATGCCAACCTG
>JAAZVL010000220.1 GCA_018623515.1 Marinobacter sp. | reverse complement strand
GCCCTCCACCAAAGCCCGTGCCAGGGCAAGACTTCCTATGGAATGGGCAACAATCGCCTTGAGAGGGCCGGCGTTGTGGGCGACACGCGAGACCGCCTCGGACATTTCGAACAGGTCAGTTCGAAGTCCCTGCGCCCGCCCATGGCCGGGCGCGTCGAAGGTGACAACCCGGTAGCCGGCTTTTACCAGCGGGCCAACAAAGGCACCAGACTGGATCCCGGCGCCGGACCATCCATGCACCATCAGGACCGTCGGCCCGGATCCCCAGCTGTAAACCGGAATCGTCTGGCGGCCAACCCGGAGCTGGGTATAGCTATCAGCCTCGTCATACAAAGACTCATACCGACTCGGTGCCGGCAAGCGACCGGGAGTAAAGAACAGATGATCCACTACGCTACCGGCCAGCGATGGTGAAACCCGGTGCAACCAGTTCACACCCTTGCCCAACAGGGCGATTTTGCCCCTGGCCGGTGACATTACATCACCGTTAACCGGGGCCGCATTTCGGGTGCTGATTCGAGATTGGATAGTCATGGCAAGTCCTCCTTACCCGGAGGGCAGGACGCCCTCCTTCATTACAACTCCAGACTAAGACTTGCCACTGCGGGATCGGAGTGTCATATTTGACACGTTAAATGCGAATAGGGCCACACCATGATCAAAGTTGCCATCGTTGCCCTTCCCTACTGTCACGGCAGTGGCATTCTCGGGATCATGGATTTTTTCGCGGCCGCGAATTTCTGTGATCAGCTTCCGGGCAAAACATCAGACCAGAGATTCGACTGCCAGATCGTGACAGTCGACGGCGCCCCGGTCACCACCTACAGCGGAGTGAGCCTTGCCCCGACAACGACCTGCGAGAGGTATCAACCGGACCTGGTGATCGTCGGATCGGCAATGGAGGCGGTTCTGGGCGATCGTCACATCGAACGGTCGCTGTCCAGGTCAATGCCCATCCATGGGTGGCTCCGGGATGCATTTCGGCGCGGCGCAATCATCGCCAGCGTCTGCACCGGCAGTTTTGTCCTGGCCGAAGCCGGCCTTCTGAAAGAGCAGGTAGCGACAACCCACTGGCGCGCCGCGTCAGCCTTCCGCCGCCGGTTTCCGGACATACGGCTGGAAGCGGACCAGCTGTTGATCGACAACGGCCAGATTATCTGCGCCGGAGGTGCCACCTCCTTTATCGATCTCTGCCTCTACCTGGTGGAAAAGCTGGGTTCGCCCTCACTGGCGCTGGCCTGCAGCAAACTGCTGATCATCGATGCCCGCCGAACCGAGCAAACACCCTATATGAGCTTTTACGGCAGCAAGGCACATCAGGACGAAGCAATTGAACAGATCCAGCGCTGGCTGGAAACGCACTACGCCGAGCCGCTGAGCATCGACGAACTGGCGAGCAAGGCCCGCCTGGGTACCCGGACCTTCAAACGGCGGTTCAAGGAAGCGACCGGGGAAACGCCGTTGCATTACCTACAGCAATTACGCGTGGAAGCCGCAAAACATCAACTGGAATCGACACAGCGGCAGACTGCCCGGATTATATGGGACGTGGGATATGAGGACGCCAGCTCCTTCCGGCGACTGTTCAAGCGGACCGTGGGATGCACGATGGAGCAGTATCGTCGGCGATTCAGCTATGTGACACCGCGACTGGCCGCGCATCAATAGGAACCCGGTCATCAAGACCGGGCCCCTTTGATTGAACTCATTCGTAACTGGCGACAATCGAATCGATTTCGCCTGCGCCGCGAGCCTCATCCAACGCTTTCTGGAGGTCAGCCACAACGTCAGGCGAAGTCTCCTTGCTCACCGCCAGGTACATGGGCGTTTCCCGGAACACCAGCACCGGCTTCAACCCCTCGATATCATGCGCTTCTTTCGCCACCAGCGGCCCCACCAGACCATCGGTGACCCACAGATCCGCCTGGCCCAGCACCAGACGCCGGGCATTCACATCCCCGGACTGGTTCATAACCACATTGAACCCCTTGCTCACCAGGTAATCCGACATCACGTCACCCTTGTAGCCGGCAATGCGCAGATCTTTGGCGTCTTCCAGGCTGGACAGGGTGATGTCGGAGTCCGGTGCGGCGAACAGCGTCCACTTGATTGATGCCAGGGGACCAACCCACTGGAACTGGTCTTCCCGCTCATCGGTGCGGGCGGTGCAGAACAGCCCGTGATTCTCGCGGCCCTGGACCCAGTCGTAGGCATAACTCCAGACCCGCATCTTCATGACATAGTCATAGTCCACCCGCGCCAGCATGGCCTTGACCATGTCAGTACAGATGCCGGTAATCTCGTCTTCGCTGTGGGCGAAGCCCTGACCGGATTTGGAGGCATTGTAGGGCGGGTAGTTCTCGGTGAAGATGTAAAGACGCTCGGCCGCCAGTGCTGATGATGCTGTGCCGGCCAGCACCACGGTCAACAGAGCAGACCGTGCGGCCCGGAACAGGGAGCCCATGGTGGATGCAGTCATGAAGTGCATTCTTTTATCCTTCTCGGCGATTCTCGTTGGATAGTGCGACAGGGATGAGGCTGGAGTTTTTCGCCAGTCAGTCTGGCAGTTTATGCAACTCCGGTCTTTATCATCGCGCTTTAAGCCCGGAAAGTCAGTGACAAAACGTATCTACGGAGCGATCACCTGAAGGGATTGGTGTTGGCAGGTTACTTCCAGTGGAGTTTTGCCGGCGATGTCACCATCCGCCGTCACTGTCTTGGGCTTACGGGTGCGAACCGAACATTGCTTCCCTTTGAGGTGAACAAGCGTGCTGGTTCGGGTTGGGGCCTCACGGTTGAGACGTACCATCACAAACGTCAGCAGCAACTGGGCCAGGGGCCGCGGCCTGACGGCGATCACCTCGAGGTTGCCGTCGTCCGGTGCCGCCTCCGGTATCTCGTGGCCGCCACCAAAATAGGCGCCATTGGCGACAGCGATGGACAGCCAACGCCCACGTACATAGCCTTTGCCACAGCGGATCTCGGCCCGGAAGCCTCGCCTGGCGTTCAATCGTCGAAGCAGTTCAGCCACGTAGCTGAAACGGCCCAGGACCTTTTTGGCAGCCCCTCCGGATTCCCGGGCAGGGAGAGTTCCCAGGCCGATATGGGCCACATTGAGAAAAACCCGATCCCCGAAGCTGGCAATGTCCAGACGCCGGCTTGGCCCGTAACGGATCAGTCTGCAAAGCTCGTCAGGATCTTCAGGAAGGCCGATATTCCGGGCAAAATCGTTGGCGGTTCCCGAGGGCAGAACGGCGAGCACCGCTTGTCTCTCAAGGCAGACCCGGGCGCCATAGTTGGCTGAACCGTCGCCACCGGCCATCATCACCACGTCCCCGGCGCGAACCTCGGCCGGCCACCGGTCATCATCGATGTCCCGGCACTCTGGCGCCGTTACACCGGCAATGGCGAGATGTTCCAGCCAGAAACCCCTGCCTCTCTGCCCGTCGCCCGCCTTCGAATTTGCCAGTAGCCAATAGGTCATGACACAGGATTCCTCAGGCTTTCCCCGGGGCCTTCACGGTCACCAGTGCCACTCCGGTAATCGCCACGAGTCCCCCGGCGATCGCCAGCGGCCCGAGGCGCTCACCAAACAAGAGGTAAGCCTCCAGTGCGGTTACCGGCGGCACCAGATAAAACAGACTGGCCACCTGGGAGGCGGCACCCCGGCGTATCAGCCACATCAGGATCAGGATCGCGCTGACCGACAGGCCGAACACCAGCCAGCCCAGGGCCAGCTTGAACTCCAGTGTCCACTGCACCTCGCGGGTTTCGAGGGTAAATGCGCCAATTGCGAACAGGGTACCTGCAGCCGCGTACTGGATCATGGTGCCGGAAACCAGGTCCACACTGGTTCCATACCGTTTCTGGTAGACCGTGCCCAGGGAAATACCCAGCAGTGCCAACAGGGCCCAGATCAGTGTATGGGGCGGGATCCCCACGTCTGCTGACGATGCGCCCAGTTTTTCAGTCAGCACCAACGCGACACCGACCAGGCCGAGGGCAAGACCAGTCCACTGCCGCCCGCTGACCGATTCCTTCAGGAATATCACCGCCGCCAGCGCCGTTACCAGCGGCTGCAACCCGACAAGAAGAGAAACCACCCCGGCCGACATGCCCTGGTCGATGGCATAGAACACACCACCGAGGTAAAAACCGTGCACCAGAATCCCTGTGATCGCCAGGTGCCCGGCGCCTCGCCAACCGGGCCAACGGGCTCTCAGTATCAACGCCAGAATGCCCAGGGGGATGAGGGTCAGCAGCATGCGGATCAGCAGCATGGTGAACGGTTCGGCGTAAGGCAGTCCGAACTTGCCACCGATGAACCCGGTGCTCCACAGCCAGACAAACAGCGCTGGAACAAAGAACGTGTAGAAAATGGGGGGCATGGTCAGGTTCCGGTCTCCAATATCTGCGTTATTCACTACTCTAGAAGTTAGCAGACAAACAAAACAGATACAGGCACTGGACAGACCAACCGGTACAGATGGCCTGGCGGATCACCCGGGAAGACGAACCTCCACTTCCGGCGCCTCACCATGCCAGTCAGCATCCCAGCTCACTCGGGGCTGGTCACCGGGCCGTGGCTCGATAGTCACGGTCACCGCACCAAAGCGCGTGGGCGCAGGGCCGAAACGGATGGCCTTTTCCTGATCCAGCCAACGCTCCGGGATGCCGGAAGCTATAATGAGTCGATTACCCTCCTCCCGGACAAAGCAGTTACGGACCATCAGCACCCACTCGGCGGCCGCCCAGACATGATG
>JAAZVL010000219.1 GCA_018623515.1 Marinobacter sp. | reverse complement strand
TCCGATCTTTCCAGCTTGGGGTCAGAAGAACAAGTTCTTCAGACCCCTGTGCCATGCAGACCCCTGTGCCATGCCCCCAACTTCAACCCGCGCTCCCGGGAATCACCCGCTCCCGCACAAACACAATCAGAATCGCCGCCAGGGTCAGCACCGGCCACGATCCCGTCTGCATATACGGCGTACTCCCCGTGGCGGTAAACACCTCCCCGGTCAGCGTCGCCCGCTCGAACTGCGGAATCCGCTCGGTAATCTGCCCCTTCTCGTCGATGATCGCGGTTACCCCGTTGTTGGTGCCGCGCAACATGTAGCGGCCGGTTTCCAGGGCGCGCATGCGGGCGATCTGCAGATGCTGCAGCGGACCGATGGAGTCTCCGAACCAGCCGTCGTTGCTGATGGTCAGCAGCAGGCCGGCGCCCCGGCTGTTGAAGGCGACAAAATCCGGGTAGGCCACTTCGTAGCAGATGAACGGCATGACCTTGATGCCATTGGCCGTCAGCGGCTCCTGCCATTCCGGGCCCTTGCTGAAACTGCTCATGGGCAGGTCGAAGAAGCCGATCAGGCCCCGTAACAAGCCCTGCAGCGGCACATACTCGCCAAAGGGCACCAGCTTCTGCTTGTGGTACATGCCACCGCCGTTGCCGATGGCCATGATGCTGTTGTGGTAGGTGAAGTCCTCGATCCGGTCACTGAAACCGTACCAGGGAATGCCGGTGATCAGGGTACTGTTTTCGCCCAGCTCCCCATCGATATGCTCGATGATCTTGCCGGCCTGGTCCTGGGTGATCGGGATGGCGGTCTCCGGCCAGAGGATCAGGTCCGTGTCCCAGTGATCCTCAGTCAGGGTCAGATAGGTCACGATCTGGTCCCTGAGGAAATCGGGATCCCACTTCACCTGTTGCGGGATGTTGCCCTGCATGGCGGCAAAGGTGGTGGGCTGATCACTGATCTCGGTCCAGTCAATGCGATTCATGGCCGGGGCCGCAACCCAGGGGATCAGTGCCAGAAACAGTACCAGGCCAGCCATGGTCCGACGCGCTCGGAGGAACAACCAGCCGGCGGCATAGGCGGCCACGCCGGTAACGGTCACCCAGAAAGTGAGCCCATGCACCCCGGTCAGCGGTGCCAGGCCCGCGAGGGGGCCATCTGTGTGGGCGGTGCCCAGGTACAGCCAGGGAAACCCGGTCAGCAACCAGCCCCGCAACCAGTCGCCGAGAATCCAGATCGCGGGGAACAGGATCAGCCGGCGCACGGCGCTTTCTTTGGCCAGCTTGCCCCAGAACCAGAAGGCCAGGGCGTGGAACAGCGCGAGGCCCATGACAAACAGCACCGTAAGCAGGATGGCAATCGGAATGGAAGTGTTGCCGTGCTCACTGATGCTGATGTAGACCCAGCTGGCGCCGGTGGCGAACAGCCCAAGCCCGGTAAACCAGCCGGCCCGGAACAGTAGGCCGGGGGCGGCGGGAATGGTCACCAGAAGAATCAGGAATACCGACACCGGACCCAGCCACCACAGGTTGAAGGGGGCGAAGGTCAGGGTCTGGAGCGCACCTGCAGCCACAAGGGTCAGGGCGCCCAGCCAGGGAATTCCGTTCAGAGGGGTACTCAGAGAGGTGCGGGTGGCGTTACTGCTCACTTCGGGTTACCTGCAACAGACGAATGACACGGTTATCGGCGTTGGCAATGGTAAACTGCAAGCCACCGAATTCAACCGTTTCACCCCGCCTGGGCAGGTGACCGAATTCTTTCAGAACCAGTCCGCCGATGGTATCGAATTCCTCCTCGTCCAGTTCGGTCTGGAAGAACTCGTTGAAATCGTCCACGGGCGTGACCGCCTTCACGGCAAAGGAGCCATCGCCCCGGGCCTTGATGTTGGTCTCTTCATCGAAGTCGTGCTCGTCCTCGATCTCACCAACAATCTGCTCCAGCACATCCTCGATGGTGATCAGCCCGGCAGTACCGCCATATTCGTCCACCACAATGGCCATGTGGTTGCGGTTTTCCTTGAACTCCTTGAGCAGCTGGTTCAGTCGTTTGCTCTCGGGCACGAAGTTCGGCGGGCGCAGGATTTCGCGGATGCGGTTCCAGTTGAGTTCGTTGTTCATGGCCAGGGGCAACAGGTCCTTGGCCAGCAAAACGCCAATGACGTCATCCTGGCTGTCGCCGATGACCGGGAAACGGCTGTGAGCAGAGGAAATGATTTCCCCCAGGAATTCTTTCGGTTCCTGGGAAGCTTTCACGGTGACCATCTGGGAGCGGGGGATCATGATTTCGTCCACCCGCATGTCGATCACCTGCATGGCACCCTCGATGATGCTCATGGCATCGACATCGATGATGTTCTGGGACTCCGCGTCCCGCAGGATTTCCAGCACGTCCTCGACGGACTCAGGCCCGCTGGAAAAGGCCTGTGATATACGCTCCAGCCAGGACTTGTTGCCCTGACTGCGACTCGACTGATCGTCGCTCATGAGTCTTGTTCCGTTTCCTCTGCTTCGTAGGGATTATCGTATCCGAGCTGTTTCAGCAGCCGGATCTCGAGAGCTTCCATGACCTCGGCGTCTTCATCGTCGATATGATCGTAGCCCTGCAAGTGCAGCATGCCGTGGACCACCATATGGGCCCAGTGTGCTTCGATCGGTTTATGCTGTTCGCCGGCCTCTTTTTCAACAACCGGCGCACAAATAACGAGATCTCCCGCCAATGGCACCGTTATACCCGCTGGCGCCTCAAATGGGAAGGACAATACATTGGTCGGTCTGTCCTTGCCCCGGAACTCGTGGTTCAGTTCCTGACTCTCAAGCGCACCCACGATACGAACCGTCACCTCGGACGGATTCTCACTCAGCCACGCTGCCTGCGCCCATTTCTGGAACAGGGCTTCGTCGGGCACGCCTTCGCCGTCATATACGTTCTGGAAATCGACCGTCAGCTCGCTCACTGGCCTGTGGCACTCCCGTCGTCAAAGGAATCGTAGGCCTCGACAATCCGCTGCACCAGCGGATGGCGGACAACATCCCTGGCATCAAATCGGGTAAAGCCGATACCGGACACCTTGCTCAGCACATTGGCCGCATGAATCAGACCGGAGTTCTGCCCCCGCGGCAGGTCCACCTGGGTGGTATCGCCGGTGATTACTGCCGTGGAGCCGAAACCGATCCGGGTCAGGAACATCTTCATCTGCTCCCGGGTGGTGTTCTGACTCTCGTCCAGTATGATGAAAGAGTTATTCAGAGTCCGGCCGCGCATGAACGCCAGCGGCGCAATCTCGATCACACTCTTCTCGATCAGCCGGGTGACCTGGTCAAAGCCGAGCATCTCGTAGAGGGCGTCGTACAGTGGACGCAGGTACGGATCCACCTTCTGAGCCAGGTCCCCGGGCAGGAAGCCCAGTTTCTCGCCGGCCTCGACGGCCGGGCGAACCAGCAGGATGCGCTTCACCTGCTCATCCTTCAGCGCCTCCACCGCACAGGCCACCGCCAGCCAGGTCTTGCCGGTACCGGCCGGACCGATGCCGAAGTTGATATCGTGGGTGCGGATGTTATGCACATACTTCTGCTGGTTCCGGCCCCGGGGCTTGGCGGTCAACTTGGGCGTCTTGATGACCGTCACCTGGCCTTCATCGTAGGGCACGTCCTCGGGCAGGCGCTCGATGCCGGTTTCCCGGATGAACAGGTGCACGGTATCCGGCGGGATATCGTCAGTGGCTTCGGTTTCCCGGTACAGATGGCGGATGACCTCAAC
The DNA here is from genome assembly GCA_018623515.1 of Marinobacter sp. Lineage (GTDB taxonomy): Bacteria > Pseudomonadota > Gammaproteobacteria > Pseudomonadales > Oleiphilaceae > Marinobacter. The sequence continues at coordinate 1,026 of JAAZVL010000219.1, read as the reverse complement.
CGCGGCGGCGACATGCTCTGTCGCGCCTTCAACGCGGAAATGGTGACCCCGGCGACCGACTTTTACCTCAAGGCGTTTCTCGATCATCTTGAGGTTTTCATCGAACTGGCCGCACAGGGTGGTCAGACGGCGCTGGTCTACCGGGTGCAGGTCGAATTGTCTGGTGTCGTGTGTGTTCAATCTTGCTCCGTGTCGTTTACTCCCCTGGTTTCTCGGGAGTCAGCTGTTCTGGATTTTGGAGTCAGGCCGGGGTGCGGGGCCCCTTTCACAGACACGCTACGAGCACGTCCATGTGCGCTTGTTTCGGGCCGTCCCTGGCCCTCAACAGTCTGTGAAAGGGGCCCCGCACCCCGGCCGATCTTACTATTTGCAGGCCCGTGAGTAGAAAAACAAGTAGCTTGGGAGTGTCGGTCCAAAATGGGGTCAGATGAAAGTTTTCATCTGACCCCTGTGCAATAACGGACCCCGAATAACTCAGCTCCGAATATGACTCGCATGCAGCTGTGGGGCCTGCGGAGAGTGGTGAGTACCCCCTCCCAAAAATGTTGAAGGCCAGGGATGGCCTGAAACAAGCGCACATGGACGTGCTCGTAGCGGTTTTTGGGAGGGGGTACTCACCACTCGCCAAACTCCAATCCCGAGACGAATACGATCCCAGCTTTAATGCAACTCCGAGTTCAAGGGCACACCCCGCAGCGAATTGGGATAAGCCTCCACAATCTCCACGTCAATAAAATTCCCGACCACTTCCGGATTCTCATGCCGGAAGTTCACAATCCGGTTGTTTTCTGTGCGCCCCGCATACTCCCCGGGATCCTTCTTGGACAGGCCGGTCACCAGGATCCGCTGGGTGGTGCCCACCATCTTGCGGCTGATGTCCATCGCCTGCTGGTTGATCCTCTGCTGCAGGATCGCCAGGCGCTCTTTCTTCACCTCCATGGGCGTCTCATCCGGCAGGTCAGAGGCCGGGGTGCCCGGACGGGCGCTGTAGACGAAGCTGAAGGACACGTCGAAGCCGATGTCGTT